>CAMPKU010000218.1 GCA_946887385.1 uncultured Gammaproteobacteria bacterium | reverse complement strand
GATCTCAGCCGCCACCTCGCGCAAAGTTTCGTCGCGCACCACGTGCTGGCCGCGCTCGTAGTGCGCGTGCTGGATGCCGCGCAGCATGGGCAAGGCTTTCGCGGGGTCCAGCGCTTGCGCGGCCAGCACCGCCGCGATGACGGGCCGCGACTCGAGCACGAGGTCGGCGTCGAATAGCAGGCCATTCAAGTACGGCTCGCCGTACGGCTGGCCGCTCATCTGCCCGACACGCGCGTCGGCCTGCTGAATGTAGCGGCGCATGGCTTCGGGCAACCGCGTGGGTTGCGGCCAGAGGCCGCCCGCGTGCATGCGCAACGCGACACCGTCCACTTTGCTCGCGGCCCAAACGAGCGGTTCGGCCCCGTAGCACCAGCCGCAAAGCGGATCGTAAATGTAGTGCAGAACGGCATTCATGCGCGTTCATCTAACACCAGCCGCCGCGGCGTCCGCAAGCGCGCCCTCCTTCACAGCAGCGGGCACTCGCGCCGGCTTATGATCGCGCTTCAGATGAGCACGCTACCGCAGAATCCGCTCGCCTCCCCGTGCGTACGCAACTGCTGCCTCGACGACGCTCAGGTATGCATGGGCTGCGGCCGCTCGCTCGAGGAAATCGTGCAATGGGGAACGGCCAGCGATGCCGACAAGGCCGCGATCCTTGCGCGCAGCCGGGAACGGCTGCGCGCGCAAGCAACCCTAGCGCGACGCGCCCGGCCGTAGCCCGATCGGCGCGAGGATTTCCTCGGCACGCATTTCCTCTGCGGCTGAGCTCGGCTCCTTGTCCTTCGTCGTGATGCTGCCTTCGAACCTGGCCCCGCTCTCGAGCGACACGCGTGGCGCCACTACGTTGCCGATCACGTGCGCGGTGGCGCTGATCAGGACGCCCTCGTCGCCGTGCAGATCGCCTTCGATGGTGCCGTAAACGGTGATGAGCCTGGCTCTCACGTTCGCTTTGACGCGGCCGCTCTTGCCGATCGTCAAGTGATGGTTCTGATGGGCGATCTTGCCCTCCACCGTGCCTTCGATGATCAGGTCCTCGTCGGAGGAAAGCTCGCCGCCTTTGAACGTCAGCGTTGGGCCGAGGACGGAAGGGCCTTTGGTGGGCCGCGTGCCGGCTTCGGCGCGAAACGAGGCGGGCGCCGGAGCGTCGGTGTGCTTCTTGAACATCAGAGAACTCCTTGTGATACGGTCGGCCGGGTGACGAGCGTGCGTTAGCCGTGATGATCGGCCTTTCGCTGAAACGATCCGCGACGCATCTCACAGTCCCGCGCGTCGAGGCGCGTCGAAACCCGCTGGCGAACGCGGCGCTGCTGCGCTAGCGCGCGCAGCGCAGCGTGAGATTGATGCGCGCGCTGCCCGCGAACCAGTGCTCTGCGGGCTTTAAAGCAGCTACGCCGTGATAGCGCAGGCGGCTCGGCCCGCCGAAGACGACCACGTCGCCGTGCGCAAGCCCAAGCCGTAACGGGCGTTCCTTGCGCTTCACCCCGCCGAACAAGAACACCGCGGGCACGCCGAGCGAGACGGAGACGATCGGTTGACTGAAATCACGCTCGTCCTTGTCCTGGTGCAGCGCGAGACGCGCACCGGGCTCGTAACGATTGACGAGGCACGCATTCGGCTCGAAACCCGCAAAGCCGGCCGCATCGGCCGCGTCGCGCGCGAGCGTGCTCAGCACGGCGGGCAGCGCGGGCCAAGCCTGGCCGCTGTCGGGATCGTGCTCGTCGTAGCGGTAGCCGCGCTCGCTCGAGACCCAGCCGTAGCGCCCGCAGTTGGTCATCGCCACCGACATCGTGAAGCCGCCCGGCGTGCGCATGTGCCGAAACGGCGCGGCGGCGGCAATGCGGAGGACGGCGGCTTGCAGCTCGCTGTCGACGGCCCCCGCGAAGCCGCGCAACAGCGCAGCGCCCGGCGCCAAGTTCAAACGCGCAACGTCGCCGTCGCGCGCGGCGAACAAGTCGCCCGAGATCAGGCCGACGGCATCTGCCACTCCGGCACCCACCAGCCGTGCACTTGGCCCACGGCGCGCATCGGCAGGTGCACGGTCGCAACCGGGCCGTCGTTGAGACGCTCGGCGTCGAGGATCACCAAGTCCGCGCGACCGGCCTCCGTGTTGCGCGTGGCCACGCCCATGAGATAGCCGGCGCCCTCGGGCGCGTTCTGGCTCTTCGGCGCGAAGCAGCATTCGGCGAGCGACGTCTCGGTGCCGGCGTTGAACAGCGTCCAGTCGCGGTTCTGATGATCGAATCGCGCATAGCAGGCGCCGCCTGCCCCGCGCGGCGCGGCCGGGTCCGGGCAGCCCAGGAAGCCGTAGCGGTACGGTACGGTGTTGTAGCGATCGTCTTGGCGCGGCAGCGCGCCGACGTGCGGATACATCTGCTCGATGCCGTACGCCGACGGCCGGCGGCGAGCCAGGTCGACCGTGAGCCGCGTGATGTGGCTGGTGCCCGCAACCGGATCCCAGCGCGCGCCATCGCGCATCGGCATGAACGGGAACGGGTTCGACATCGACATCTCGACGTCGACGATGAGCTTCTCGTCGTCGTCGAACGCGCCCATCACGTGCGTGGCGCTGCGCGTGGGACCTTCGATCCAGCGCACGTCCTTACCGTCGCCGCCGCGGCGCACGAAGCCGAAGTACGTCGGTTTCGACCCGTCCCACGACCAGTGAATGCCGCCTTTGTCCATCTGCGGCTGATCGATCGTCATGGGGATCACGTAGAACACGACGTAATTCTCGGTGACGGCGAAGTCGTGCAGCATGCCGACGTACGGCACCTGGATCTTCGCGTCCCAAACCTTGCGGCCTTGCGGCGTGAACTCGAACATCGTGACGACGTCGCTGCCGTGACCTTCGGACTCGTAGCCGAAGGCCACCATGTTGCCCGTATGCGAGTCGACTTTCGGATGCGCCGTGAACGTGCGGCTCGGCAGCTGGCCGTCGAACGTGAAAGTTGGGGCGACGGTCTCGAGCGTCAGCAGGTTCAGCGCCGAGGGCGGGCTGTCTTCCTTCAGCGCGAGCAGGTAGTTGCGATGGTTGATGATGTGCGTGTTGGCCGTGCTGCGGCTCAAGCCCTTCACGCTGGGATCGTCCATCGAGGGATTGCGGTACATCGGGAACAAGATGCGGCCGGCTTTCTCCTGCGCCAAGTAGCGTTCGTTGCGCACGAAACGGCTCCTGTAGTGCACACGGCCGTCTTTGATGCGGAACATGCTGACGTGGCCTTCGCCGTCGAACGGGATGTTGCCCGGCGCCATCTTGTATTGGGCGTCGGGGCCCACGCGGTAGAACGCGCCGTTCAAGCCGGCGGGAACCTGCCCCGTGACCTCGCAGTCATGCACGTCCGCTTCCAGCCGATAAAGCCGCGGCTGGATCTGCGTTAGCGTCGACAACGTCGGCTCGGTGGGCCGTCCACCGGGCGCTCCAGCGGGCGGCCCCCCAGGCGGCTGTGCAGCGGCGCTGCTCATGGCCCCGAGGGCGGCGGCGCCGAGCGCGCCGGCCATCAAGGTGCGGCGGTCGAATTCGTGGCTGTCGTCTTTCATCGATGTTCTCCGGCAATGGACGAGCTGCGGCGCGGCGGCCGCGGCATCGGCGAATCATAGCAACTCGGCTCGCCGGCGGCTCACGGGTTAGAATCGGGCCATGACGGCCCGCTGGCGCTCATCGCTCGGCCTGGCGCTCTGCTTCCTGACAGCGGCTGCGACCGCGGGTGCCAGCGAGGTGTGGGTCGTGGAGCTCGACGGCGCCATCAGCCCGGCCACGGCCGACTACTTCATCGGTTCGCTCGAAGACGCGCAAGAAGCCGAAGCCGCGGCCCTCGTCGTCCGGCTCGATACGCCGGGCGGCCTCGACGCGTCGATGCGCGACATGATCAAGGAGATCCTCGCGTCGCGCGTGCCGGTGGTCATGTACGTGGCGCCGAACGGCTCTCGAGCCGCGAGCGCGGGCACCTATCTCATGTACGCGAGCCACGTGGCCGCCATGGCGCCGGCCACGAACGTGGGCTCATCGACACCCGTGAGCATCGGCGGCTCTCCTTTCCCCTCGCCCACCGAGCCCGAGACGGACGAGGAGCAGGACGGCGAAGCGGCACCCTCCGGCGGCTCCGCGATGGAGCGCAAGGTGGTCAACGACGCCGTCGCGTACATCCGCGGCCTGGCCGCGCTGCGCGGCCGCAACGCCGAATGGGCCGAAGCCACGGTTCGCGAAGCCGCCAACCTTCCGGCGGCCGAGGCGCTCGAGCAAAACGTCATCGATCTGATCGCGCCGGACTTGGACGCGCTGCTCATGGCGCTTCACGGCCGCACGATCGAGCTCGACGGCGGCGCCGTCACGCTCGATCTCGAAGACGCGGAAGTGCGAACCATCGAGCCCGGCTGGCGCTACGAGCTGCTGTCGCTGATCACGAACCCGAACGTGGCCTACATCCTGCTGATGATCGGCATCTACGGCCTGATTCTCGAGTTCTATAACCCCGGCGGGGGCATTCCCGGCGTGACGGGCGTCATCTGCCTGCTGCTCGGCGCGTATGCGCTGCAAATGCTGCCGATCAGCTACGCGGGATTGGCGCTGATCCTCGTCGGCATCGCGCTCATGGCGGCCGAGGTGTTCACGCCGACGTTCGGCGTGCTCGGCGTGGGCGGCGCCGTGGCGTTCATCGCGGGGTCGGTCATGCTGTTCGACTCCGAGCTGCCGGGTTATCAGGTGTCGATGCCGCTCATCGCGGCCGTCACCGTGGCGTCGGCGGCGCTCGTCATCATCGGCCTCGGCTCGGCGATGCACGCGCGCCGGCTGCGCGTGAGCACGGGACGCGAAGCCATGCTCGGCGCCGAGGCCGTCGCGCTCGAGGACTTCACCGAGCGAGGCTTCGTGCGTGCGTTCAGCGAGAACTGGCAAGCGCGCGCGGCGCAACCCGTACGCAAAGGCGCCAGGCTGCGCGTCACGGCCATCGACGGGCTCGTGCTCACCGTAGAACCCCAGGAGTAGTGCAATGGAAATTTTCGTGGCGGCCTTGGCCGCGATCGTCGCGGCCTTGCTGTTCAGCACCTTCAAGGTACTGCGCGAGTACGAGCGCGGGGTGATCTTCATGCTCGGCCGCTTTTATCGCGTGAAAGGGCCCGGCCTCATCATCCTGATTCCCATCGTCCAGCAGATGGTGCGGGTGGATCTGCGCACGCTGGTGCTCGACATCCCGTCGCAAGATTTGATCACCCGCGACAACGTCTCCGTGAAAGTGAACGCGGTGCTGTACTTCCGCGTCGTGGACCCGCAGCAAGCCATCATCAACGTCGAGAACTTCATGGAAGCGACGGGCCAGATGGCGCAGACCACTCTGCGCTCCGTGTTGGGTCAGCACGAGCTCGACGCGCTGCTCGCGGAGCGCGACCGGCTCAATCAGGACATTCAAAAAATACTCGACGCGGCCACCGACGTCTGGGGCGTCAAGGTGGCGAACGTCGAGATCAAGCACGTCGACATCGACGAAAGCATGATCCGCGCGATCGCGAGACAGGCCGAGGCCGAGCGCGAGCGGCGCGCGAAAGTGATCCATGCCGACGGCGAGTATCAGGCGGCCACGAAGCTCGTCGAGGCCGCGGCACTGCTTGCCCGCGAGCCGCAGGCAATGCAGCTGCGGTACTTGCAAACGTTGACGGAAGTGGCCGGCGAACGAAGCTCGACGATCGTGTTCCCCATACCCACGAGCGTCCTCGACCTGCTGCACAAGCTCTCCCCGGTCGGGCCACCCAAAGCCGGCTGAGCGCGGTCAGGCGTCGCGCGCAACCGCCACGACGGCGCTGGCGCGCACGCCTGCGCGGCCGTTCTCGTGCACTTCGCAGACGACGCCCCCGGCAATCGGGTCGTTGTGGTTGAACACCGTGCGGCGGTCGACGTACCGGCGGTAGGGCTCCCAGCTCGAGAACACGTCGGCCGTAACCTCGTCGGGGAAAAAGATCTGGCTGGCGACGACCTCGTCCTCACCGAGCAGCACCTTGAAATGCAGGTGCGGCGTGCGGCCGCCGTACCAGCTCGGGAAAATGGTGGTGAAGCGCACCCAGCCGTCGGCGTCGGTGAGTTGCGTGCCGCGCAAGTAAGTTCGGCCGACGGGCAGCGGCGTGCCCGCGCCTACGCCGCGCTGGTTCTCGTAACCCGAGTAGAGCCCCAAGCCGTCGGCCTGCCACAGATCGAGGCGCGCGTCGGCGAGCACGGCACAATCGCCGGCGCGCGTGACTTGGATCGCGATCTCGAGCGGCGCGCCGGGCATGCCATCGCTGATGTCGGAGCGGAGCAAATTGGGATCGAAATAGAAAGGGCCTTCGCCGGCATCGCTCGTCAACACGCAGCGCGCAGCCTGCGCCAGGGCGTCCGTGGTGACGAGTGCGCCGGTGGCACACGCCGAAAGGCCGAGCAGCGTGCGGCGCCGCGAGAGATCGACGCGGCCCTCGCGCCACTGCGCCGGTCGCTTTACGAGTCGGGATGTCATCGAAACCTCCTCGTCGTTGGCATCGGCCCTCGCCGCGTGCGCGCGGCGGCGCTCACTCGACGGGTTGCCCCGTTACCGGATGCGCGTAGTGAAACGGCGGCAAGAACGCGCTCGGATACATCTCGAACGGCAGCGTGGGCGGCGCGTCCGGCGGATTGGCGGCCGTAATGCCCGGCGGCGGCCGCGGCATCACGTCTTTCCAGCCCACGGTGTACGGCACGAAATACGTGTTGAACACCTGGTCGCTCTTGATCTTCCAGACGCCGTCCTCTTTGACGTACTCGTTCTCGTAAACGCCGCCCATCCACTGACTGTAGCGCTCCCACTGCCCCATGATGCTGAGCGCGCGCGAGCGCATGAGAGCGCTCTGGCCGTCCGGTGCCACCGTGATCACGGGTTGAAACTGCATGTGGTTGTGCTGGAGCCCAAATTGGTCGTCGGTGGCTTGACCGTAAAGATTCAAGTTGCGGCGCACGCTCGCGGCGCCGGCGTACACGCCGCGCATCGCGATCTCGATGGTGCCCGTGGGCGAGAAAATGCCCGTGAGATCGTCCCACTGCAGGTGCGCCAAGTAGTAGCCGTAGATCGAGTTCAGCCGTTCGAGCTGCACCACGTCCTCGAGCAAGCCCACGCGTTGCTCGAGCGCGGCCAACAGCGTCTCGACCGACGCCGCGGTGACATC
>CAMPKU010000217.1 GCA_946887385.1 uncultured Gammaproteobacteria bacterium | reverse complement strand
CGCCGTCTACGATGAGGGAAAAGCATGCCGGCGCAGGTTCATTTTCGTTCGTTGCGCTCGATTGCGCGTTGCGCGGCCGTCGCGGGCATCCGGCGAGCCTGCCGGATTGAACTGGCATAATTTCGCTGCGAAACACGATATCGCGATGAGCATAGCGCCAGGGACGCATATCGGGCCGTACGAGATCGTCGCCGTGCTCGGTACGGGCGGCATGGGCGAGGTGTATCGAGCGCGCGATACTCGGCTCGATCGTTTCGTCGCGATCAAGGTGCTGTCGGCGCGGCTCTCGGTGACCCCTGCGCTGCTCGAGCGCTTTCGCCGCGAAGCGCGTGCCGTCGCGGCATTGAATCACCCGAATATCTGCACGATCTACGACATCGGCGCCGGTGGCGCCGATAGCCCGGCGTATCTTGCAATGGAGCTGCTCGAGGGCGAGACGCTCTATTGCCGCTTGCAGAGACCTCCGTCGCTCAAAATGGCGGAGATCGTAGAGATCGGCACGGCGCTCGCCGACGCACTGGACGCGGCGCACGCAAAGGGCATCGTCCACCGCGATATCAAGCCCGCGAACATCATGCTGACGGCGCGCGGACCGAAAATCCTCGACTTCGGGCTTGCGAAAGCAGCGATCGCGGCAACGGACACTTCGTTCGCGAAGAGCTCTTCGAGCGGCGCGCCGTTAACGGGCGCCGGCGCTACGGTGGGAACGTTTGCGTACATGTCGCCCGAGCAATTGCGCGGCGAGGACCTCGACGCGCGCAGCGATCTCTTCTCGTTCGGTCTCGTGCTCTACGAAATGGTTACGGGCCGGCCCGCATTCGAGGGCGCGACGCAAGCCGTGGTCTCGGCCGGCATTCTCTACGACACGCCTCCGGCGCCGCGGACGTTGCGGCCGGAGCTGCCCGAGCGCCTCGAGCACACAATCTTGAACGCGCTCGAGAAGGATCGGGCGCTGCGCTCTCAATCAGCGTCCGAGCTGCGGGCGGATTTCAAGCGATCCGCCCGCGCCTTCGCATCCACGCCGCTGCCGCCGCCGCGCTCGGACGCCGACACGGGCAGCACTGCGCCCGTCGCCGCCGCGCCAATGCCGACGCCGACTGCCGCGCCGTCGTCCGATGCGCAGCTCGTCGTAGGGCTCGTCAAGCGCAATCGCCGCACCGTCTCGCTCGCAGCGCTCGTGCTCGCGGGAATTGCCGTCGCCACCGTCGTGTTGCTGCGGCGTCCGCCGACACTGCCAACGCCGCCGAGCACAGCGGTCGCAGCCGCGCCGTTCTCCCTGCAGAATGCCACCCTCGCGCGCTTGACGGACACCGGCAATGCGGGTCTGCCCGCCATCTCGCCCGACGGCCGCTACGTGGTCTACGTGCAGGCGGCCGGCCAAGAGGACAGCCTGTGGATCCGGCAGACGGCGACATCGAGCAACGTTCGAATCGTTGCGTCGCAACTTGGGGTCCGCATCGCGGCGGCGACGGTGACGCCTGACGGCAACTTCGTCGACTACGTGACCGTTCAAGGGTCGCCGCAAGTGGCGTACACACTGTGGCGCGTCCCGTTTCTCGGCGGTGTGCCACGGCGTTTGATCGACAACGTGCACAGCGGCGTTGCGCACTCGCCGGACGGCGAGCAGCTCGCTTTCGTGCGCGGCGCGGGTGGTAGCGACGCAATCGATCTCGTAGTAGCGGACGCAGACGGCGGTAACGAGCGCGTGCTCGTTACGCGGCGGCGGCCGGACCCCCAGTTTTTCACATTGGCGTTTCCTAGCCCCTATTTGGCTGGCCTCGCATGGTCGCCCGACGGCGCCGTGCTCGCGTCCACGGGGGCGGGCTTTCCGGGCGGAGTACTGACCGGGTATACGCTGTTCGTCACGGTGGCTGACGGAGCCGTGCAGGCGGTGAGGCAGACTCCGCCTGGACGGGTAGCGTGGATCGACAATACGACGCTGCTACAAGCACGGCCCACATCCCAGGGCGCGAGCCCGCAGCTGTGGCGCATGTCGTATCCGTCCGGCGAGACCTTCAAGCTGACGAATGACCTCGACGGCTATCGTTTAACAAGCACGCTTGCGGACGGTGGCCGCTTCGCGGCCGTCAGCTCCGAGGAGCGGATCGACATTTGGCTCGGCGACGGCGACGGACGCAATAGGCGCCTCGTCGCGGCGCCCAATCGCGGCCGCGTGTACGACGCTTCGGCAATGGCTTTGTCATGGGCCGGCGACCGACTCTTGTATCTCGGGCGCGAAGACGCCAGCGTTACGGTTCTCGAATCGCGGCTCGATGGCACCGCGCCGGAAGAGCTGCTGCGCGAGGCCGGCGGCGCGGTAATGACGTCGAATGGGCGGACTCTGGTCTATTTGTCATTGGCAGAACGCGATCTGGGCTGGATCTGGAAGACCGATCGCGCCGGCGGGCGGCCGGAACCGCTCGTATCGGAGGTGGCTATGTGGCCACGTCTGACGCCCGACGATCGGGTCGTGTTCGTCTCGGATTCGCGGCCGCAGATCGTTTCGCTCGAGGGCGGCGTGCCGCGACGCATCGCCGACATCGATGCGCGCGCGCCCGATGTATCGCCGGACGGGCGTCTGCTCGCGTTCATTTCGTTGAGCGCAGCCAACCGGATCGAGATCGTCATCTGCGATCTCGAGGACTGCACGGCCCAAATGCGCTTTACTCCGCCCGGGCTTGCGGATCCAACCACGCGACCAAGCGCCCTCCGGTTCAGCCCGGATCAATCCGCCGTCGCCTATGTCAACACAGACGTGCCGGCAAACATCTGGCTGCAACCGCTCGACGGCTCGGCGCCGCGGCCGCTGACCGATTTCACGGACAACCTCGGCATCTTCGACTTCGCGTGGTCTGCCGACGGAGGGCGGTTGGCGATCGCTCGCGGCAGAGTCAGCACGGACATCGTGCTGTTTAGCCAGCCGGGTTCGAATTAAAGGTCACGAATACCGTTACTGGTGCTCGACCCAGCACCGGAAACGGGCCCTGGCCGACGCGATCATCGGCGCCGACAACGCGCTGATACGCACGCTGAGCAAGGACGACCTCGAGCCGCTATTGGCGTAGACCGCCGCGTACGGCGCGCGCGCATTTGCGCCGCTGCGTTAACAGCTCCTGAGGAGCTTGATGTCGTAACAGGTGCTGGTGCCTGTCTCGATGTTCGTGAGCGTGATTCGCGAATAGGTAAACGCGACGCTCTCGCTATCGGCCGCGTCGACGCCGTTCGAGTTACCCACCCACTGCTGCGACGCCACGGTCACATCGTCAAGCTTGATCGTGTAGTACTTCGCGGGCACGCCCTGTTTTACGCGATAAAACGACACCGTCGCCGTCGGTAGATGCTCGCTTGTTGCGGCGAGCAGGAACAACGGCGCGCTCGACTCGCCGAACTTTTTCACGATCGACAAGTCGCTGAAAATCGCCTTTCCGGCACCGGCTCCACCGCCGCCACCATCCGCCGTCGTGGTCACGACGGAGTTACCGACGGTGAGCACACGGATCGAGTCCAGCGGCAAACCGTGGTTCGCGGCGAACTTCGCGTCACCCGGAACGTTGGGCACCTGCAGCGCGATGATGTCCGCCCGGGCCGCCAATGACACTCCGACGGCGATCCCGAACGAAAGTACGGCCGCCACGGTGCGCGAAGCGATCTGATTACCCATTCTGAATGTCCCCTTCAAAAAAACCCAATCGAGCGATGGAGTCATGCCGCGCGCGCTCGACCTTCGAGCGGCGCAGGCGAATGTACGCTCGCCGCGTGCCGTGCGGCAATCAAGTTGACAGTACGAGCGAGCACGCCGATACCGACGAGCGCGACGCTGGCGCACGACGCGGTTCTGCGCCAACGTAGGAAGTGGCCGAGTTGAAGAGACGCACGAACACCACGATGGATGCTCCCGAGCTTTGGTCTTGCCCACCGTGCTGCTTGCGGAGCCGTTGCTTCGCAGCAGCGCGTTCGCGACGCCGATCGCAATGCACCTCGAGAGGCAGCCGTGGAGCCCACTCGCGCAGACGTGGCTGACGTGGCTGACGTGTAAAAAGGTCCCTATAGGGACTATTATCCACCAATGCCGCGATCCGCATCGAAGCTCGAAGACCCTGCTTTGGTCGATGTCCTGCGGCACGCGCTCCACACGGGTGCCTTGGGGCTGGCAGATGCCTGCCGTTACATGCGCGCTTGCGACGGGCTCACTCAGGCTCAATTCGCGCAGCGCGTCGGTGTTTCCGCCAAAGTGATCAAGGAAATCGAAGGTGGTAAAGGCAATCCCACACTCGCGTCGCTCAAGCGTGTCGCATCGTCCATGGGCTTGAACGTGGCGTTCGTTCGGCCGCAAGCAACAGTCAAGCTCAAGGGCGGGAGCCAGCGCGCAGCACGCCAAGCGAAGCTGCGGCACGCCGAGCTGAGAGCAGTCACGCAGGGCAAGCTAACCCTTAAGCAGCGACACCGCGCCAACGCGCTGCGCGGGCGTGATTTCACGATCGAGTTGCCCAAGCTCTCGTGAGTCGGCCGCTGTCCGTCCGCGACGTGGGTGAGTTGCTGCAACGCTCGCCGCGTACGCGTGACGTCGTTCTCGTGGGCGGACAGGCGCTCAACATCTGGGCAATATGGTTCGGCCTCGCTGCGCAAGCCACGGTGGTCAGCCGCGACATCGATTTTCTCGGCAGCCGCGCGGATGCGGTTGCGGCAGGATTGGACTGGCGCGCGGAGGTCAACACCGCATCGCTCGATGACCACACGCCCAATGCCGCAACCGTCGTCGTTACAATCGACAACGAGCGGCACGGCATCGTTTTCCTCAGCAGCCTGGCCGGCGTCGACTCGGCAGAGCTGCGCCGATGGGCCGGCATCGTGCGCAGTGGGCCTTACGATTTTCGAGTCATGCATCCGCTGCACGTGCTGCAATCGCAGCTCGAAAACGTGTACGGCGTGCTTCGTCGCCGCCACGAGCAGGACGGCGACTACTACGCCGGTCGAGTCGCGCTGGCGATCGATGTCACTGCCGCCGCCATCGCCGCAATGCTCGATGGAGGTGCAACGCGAGACGCGCTCAAGGCTGCCGAGCGCGTCGCAACGATCGCCCGCGGCCGCCCGGCCCTGGAGGCTTGGTCGCGAGACGAGATCGATGTGCTAACAGCGATTCCAGCCCATCACGGTTGGTCCAAGCGCTTCCTGGCATTGCGGCGACCGCAGATCGAGGCCGACGTGCTGAAGCGGCGAGACAGACACGCGCGCCGATCGCGCTGAGGACCATGCGGGCTGTTGGCGTAAAACGCCGCGTACGGCGCGCGCATACGCGCCGCTGTGCGCCCGTGCCACTGCGGGCGTTATTCGGCGGCCCGCTGCGATGCCGGCGTGGGTCGACCCGTTGGTGTCGATCGTATTACTCGCCGCGTGTGCCGCGTATATCCAGCGACGAAGCGTCTCCTGCAGCGCGCCGTCACCTTGTTTGCGGACGCTCGTTACGAACGTTTGGCCACGATCTCGCTGGCGCATTGAGCGCAGACCCAAAGCGCCCAAGACGAGCGCCAGCAGCACCACAGCCGATACGCGCAATGCCCTCATTGCCGCTCTCACGCGCGAAGGACGATCTGGTGAGCCTCAGCTCGCGCGCACCTCACTCGTCCGCTACTACCTCGACGACCGAACGGCTACCTCGCAGGCGGACTCCCGGTGGTCTCCACCGGCTCGATCTTCAGCAGCGCGCCGTTTCTCTCGTCCGTGATCACATAGAGCAGATCGTCCGGCCCCTGGCGGACGTCGCGGATGCGCCAGCGTTTGTCTACGAGGAGCGACTCGCGCCGCTGCTCTTCCATGTTCTCGTTGAAGGCGATGCGCTCCAATCGCCCCGATGGCGCGATCTCGCCGTAGCGCACGCCGCCGATGAAAAGATTACCCTGCCAGCCCGGAAAGGCGTCGCCGTCGTAGAAGGTCATGCCCGTCGCCGAGATCGACGGCACGAAGTTGATGTGCGGCATGATCATGCCGTCCATCTCGAAGCCCTCGGGTTGATACGGCCCGGCATACGAGCGCCCGAGGCTCACGAGCGGCCAGCCGTAGTTGCCGCCGGCCCGGATGATGTTGACCTCGTCGCCGCCGTGCGGACCCATCTCCGACTCCCAGATCGTGGCGGTCGGCGCGTGCCAGACCAGGCTCTCCGGCGTGCGATGGCCAAGCGAGTAGATCTCGGGCCGGTAACCTTCGCGGCCGACGAACGGGTTGTCGCGCGGGATCGTGCCGTCGTCGTTGTAGCGCAGTATCTTGCCGCTCAGGCCCATTGTGTTCTGCGCCATCGGCTCCGGCTCGCCCCAGGTGCTGACGAGCAGCGTGCCGTCCGGCAGGAACAGCAAGCGCGACACGGTGCTTGCACCTTCCATGCGGATGACGTCCTCGACGTCCGTCAGCGCCGTGCCGTCGAAGACGCCGCGCGCGACCGTCAGCGTTCTGGTGCCACCGCCGCCGCGACCGCCTCGACCGCGGCCGCCACCGGCCGCAGCGCCGGCGTCAGCCGCGGGAGCCGCCGCAGGAGCATCGCCCTTGTTGTACACCCAATAGATAAGACGGTTCTCTACGAAATCCGGATGCAGCTTGATGTCGTGCAGGCCGCTGATGAAGTTGTCGGCGACTACCTCGGGCAGACCCGGGACCGGCCCAGAGAGCACACCGTCCTTGAGATGACGCAGCCGCCCGTTCCGCTCGGTGATCAGGATCGACGCGTCCGGCAGGAATTCCAGGCTCCAGGGATTTTCGAGCCCGTCGGTGAGCACACTCACACGGATGTTGGCCGAGGCCGTTTGGTACTCCCAGGGTTCGTCCGGCAACGGCGTAACGGGAATGTTGGCGCGGCCCTGCGCGAAAGCGCTTGCAGCGCCAACGGTGGTGAGTGCAATTGCGACCGCGACGCGAAGCAGTCTGAATGCCATTTGCTTGTTCCCCCTGGCGATTCGAGCGGCCAGCCCAAGGCTGGATCAGCGCAAGAATACCCGATCCAACCAACGCGACCTCATCGGCAGGTCGCGGCGACGCCGAAGACCGTGCGCGCCGTACTCGGCGCAGGGACGAGACTAGGAAAGGTGTGTGTGGCGCACAGTACGCAGGGGTCTCCGCCTCGCTCGCGGCAGCGCCCGAGCGCTTTTCGGGCGGGGCAGAACGCGTTTTCGTCGCGGACCGTGCCGGCGCGAGCGGGACTGCGGTAGCAGAGGACGCTGTTTCCGCG
>CAMPKU010000216.1 GCA_946887385.1 uncultured Gammaproteobacteria bacterium | reverse complement strand
GTGAACGGACGTCGGGCATTGCTGGCGGTACTGTTGACGGGGGCCGCGGGCACGGCCGCGGCGTGCGAGCTACCCGCGCTCGTAGTGATTCCTGCGGCCGGCGTCGACGGCGATACGGCGCAGCACATCGTTGCCGCGCAGCGATACATCGCGGGCATCGATAAGTTTACGGTCTGCACTCGAGCCGAGCTCGCGGCGGCCGGAGGCGATGCGGCTCCGGAGTCCCTGCGGACCGTGTTGATTCGCAGAAACAACCACGCCGTCGCCGAGGCCAGGGCGGTCATGGCACTTTTCGCCGAGCGCGTGGCGAGCGTCGAAGAGCTGTATCTCGCAGAGTTCATCGCCGGCGAAGGTCAAGAGTGTATTGCGCACTCGCGCAGGCTGATGACGGGAGTCGTCGACGATCATGCCGTACTGTTCGTCGATGGCAGCGGCCGTACCTACCTGAACGTGTTGGAAGCCGCTTGCACGGACCTCGCGCGTTTCGGCCACTTCGACGTTCGTACCGGCAGGATTAGTGTCGCCAGCCCACTCGTCGGGCCCGTACAAAGGAACCGCGTCTGCAGCAACGAGTTCATCTTGCCGTACGCGTTCGAGAACGCCTCCTTGCAGAGCCGCGAATGCGCGCTCGGTCGATTCTTCGAGCTCACGCCGGAGAAAGCGGAGCGGCTCAACGCTTTACGCGCCGCTTCTACGCAGTCCGCGGCCAACCCGGCAGAAGCAACGCCGGCACCGGCGCGCGACGCGCAACCGCCTCCGGACTGACCAGGCCCTCCCCCGCGCTACCGCATCTCGTTGCGAAGGGCGGCTTACATGGCGCCGGTCAGGCTCAGGAACACGCCGCGGTGGTCGAAGCTCAAGTCCGTCAAGTCGTCAGAGAAGTCCGTGAAGTTGTAACCGGCGCCGACTTTGAAGCGCTCGTTCAAATACCGCGATACGACGATGAGCGCGCCGCTGCGCTCGTCACCCAAGTCCGGCATCTTGAGCACTCGACCCTCCACGAGCCCCTCCCAATCTTTCTTGAAGCGGAAGTCGGCGCGCAACACGAACAGGTCGGCCGTGTTGTCGAAGAACTCGGGTGTGTCGCGGCTCAAGCTCATCTCGCCGCGGCGGTGCGCGTACTTGCCGCCGATCGACCAACGCGGGGTCAAATCGTAGGTCAAATCGACGGCGCCGACGTGGCTCTTCTGAATGAACTCGGCAGCCGTGCTGCGCAAAGTCACTTGGTCCGTCGTCGGCACGTTGTAGAAATACGTGTACTTGAGCAGCGCGTTCAGGCGGTCGTGGCGCACGGGGCGATACGCGTAGCCGAGCACGGCCTCCGTGAAGCCGCCGTCGTAGAACGCCCCCAGCGAGCTCACGCTGTCGGAGTGGTTTAGCTTGCCGAGCAAGCGCGAAGCCTCCGAGAGCTGATACTTGAAGTTGTTGCGCCACAACCAGGTCTTACGGGTATTCACCGCCAAGTCGGGCTGCTCGGTCTCGTCGTAGCGGTACTCGATGCCTGTGGACAGCTGCAGCGCGTTGAAGCCGTAGCCGACACGGAAGCCTGCGGCTCTCCGGTCCGTCTCCGCGCCCGTCTGCGCGTCGCGCAACGTGCCGATGTCGGTGCTTGCACCGAGATTCAGCCGCTCGGTGGGCGCCAGGCTGATGCCCGTGGAGTGCGTGAGGCCGGAGGAGAACGCGCTGTTCCTGTAACGCTCCTCGAGATAGACGCTGGTGCTGTCCGAGAGCCGTGACTTCACGCCGGCCACCGTGTTGCCTTCGCTGCCGCGCGTCGCAAGCAAGCCGTTGTCCGTGCGCTCGTTCTCGAGCGCGTAGTTCAAGTACAGCGTCGTACGGTCGTTGTGCAGATAGTTCGTGCCGACTTTGCCGCCGGTGCCGAGATCGCCGTTCGAAACCTCGGCGTCGATCTTCAGGCGCTCCGAGACTCGATACGATCCGCCCGTGCCGACGCGGCCGTTCTCCTCGCGAGCGCCGTCGAGCGACACGGTGTCCTGCACGAAGCCGTAAGTGCTCCAGCGGCCTTTCGAGTCGTAGCTCACCTGTACGACTGCGTCGGTGCGTTCGCCCTCATCCTGCGTTAGCGGCACGACCAGCGAGGCGTCGCGCCGCTCGTCCGTGCGCACGCCGGTGCTCACGCCCCAATTGTCGTTCAAGCTAAACCCCAGGTTGATTTCGTGCGCGCTGGCGGTGAGCCCGAGCTCGGCGCTGCGGTGGTCCGACTTCGCGCGCAGCGACAGGCGCTCGGTTACGGGCATCTGGAATGAGCCGCCGTAGTTCTCGGTATCCGTGAGCGTCTGCAACCCCGGGGCGGCATAACCGCCGTCCAGGCGTTGCGTATAGAGCGTCACGCGGCCGCGCCCTCGATCGAGGAAATCGCCCACGCCCACGCTCACGTCGGCGCGATAGCCGCCCGCGTTTGCGCTCGCGAACGCCGCATCGTCGTAGCCGGCGAAGCCGAAACCGCCGTCGTCGGAGCGCATGACGTTGGAGATGAAGCCCTCGGTCTGCGCGCCTTGCAGCTTGAACCATGAATCGGCGCTCATGCGCACCGTCACGTCGGCAGCCTCGAGGCCGCTGTCGCTGTCGCCTTCATCATTGGCATTGGCCGTAAGACCCACCTTCACGCGCTCGCCGAACCAATAGTGGCCCTGCGCTCCGATGGACAGCGCATCGAGCTCCTCGAAACCTGGCGTGTACTCATAGCGCACCACGAGATGCGCCTCGTCGCCGCGCACGCCGGTATCGCGCACGAGCAAATCGTCCTCGCGCGTGGCGCTCAAGGGCTCCGTCAACAAAATGCGCCCTTGCAGATAGTCGATGTCGTAGTCGATCGCCGGTGTGAGGTTTTTCACCGCGGTGACGAGGCCCGAGGCGCGGTCGCGATACTCCACGCGCACGCGGTCGGAACCAGCGAGCACGTCCTGCCGGCGTAGGAAATACAACGAGCCGCCCGTGCCGCGGAACTCTTCGCGGCTGCCGATCGTTCCCGGCTCGGCCGTGAACCCGTCGATCGCAAAGCGCCGCTCGCCGAAGCTCGTGGTCCGTTGCGACTCGTAGTGCAGATTTGCCCCGTACAGACCGCGGTCTACCTGCGCGAGCTCGTTGTTCATGTAGCCGACGTTGAAGTTGCCCCACTCGCCGTAATTTTCGTCGCGGCCCACCTTCACGTAGAACTTGCCGAGCGTCGGCGCCATCTCCTCGACCGTGCCGTCGTCGCCGAACGTCGGGAAGTGGTAGTCGGGATCGATGCGGCGGAACAGCGAGTCCGGCGACTTGCTCATGAAGTTGCTGAAGAGGTCGCTGAGCGGCTCATCGCGCGTATCCGCGCTCGCCGTGAGGCGCCAGCGCTCGCTGAACTTGCCGTTCACATAGAACGCGAGCCGTGCGTCGGCCGACGAGTCGAAGTCGTACGGCGAATTCTCCCCTTGCAGAAGCTCGATCGGGCCGTTCGTGTCGTTGCTCGTCAGCGTGAGGTCGGCCATACCCACGTAGAACCAGTCTTTGCGTTCGAGCTCGATGTCGCGCAGATACAGCTCGCCGTTGCCTTGCGCGTCGAGCACCGCCACCTCGACCGTGTGAACGCCGGACGGCAGGATTTCTTGCGCGATGAAGCTGCCGTTGGCGTCGAGCGGCACCTCGCGGCCGGCGACGTAAACCGTGTGCCCGGACGGGATCGCGCTGCCGCGCACCGTCACGGAGCCGCTGGCGAGCGGAATGTTGCGCAAGCCCAGATTGTTCTCGCCGTAGGCCACGCGCAACGCGCCGTCTCCCCGTGCCGGCTCGATCGCCGCGGCTGGGGGAAGCGGCGGCAGCTCGGCCGCGTACGGCGCGCCGGCCGTCGTCAGCTCGAGCAGCAGGGCTTCCTCGTCGCTTACCGACGGCGTTGCGTCGGCGGTCGGTGCGGCCTCGCGATATCCGATCCACAGCGGCTGCGGCACGGTCTCGTCGAACGCGCCGCGGCCGTAGGCGCGCAGCACGTACTTCAGCTCGCGCGCCGGAGTGGCGAACGTGGCGGGTTCTGGCAGCCATTCGCCCGAGCCGTCCGGTCCGAACACCACGAGCCCAAGCGGATCCGACTCGAGCGACTGCTCCAAGGTGAAGATTCGCACCTCGGCACGCTCGATGAAGTGAGCGTAATTGGCGTACATCGTGAAACGAACCGGCTCGGCTTCCCAACCGTCGCCGCGGCGGTAGAACGCAACCGTGGGCGGTTCGGCGGCCACCGCGAGCCGCCGGTCGGCCTCGAGATTGTCGAAGCCGAACTGGATACGCGCGTCTTGCAGCGCAACGTCGGTGCAGCGCTGCACGTCGGCGGAGCTGCGGCCTTTGTCGTCGAGCGGCTTGCCGTCCACGGTGATGCGCATCAGGTTCAAGCCGAAGGCGTTCTGGGGCGTGAGCTCGCGCGTGAGGGGCGTGATCTGCACGCCGTCGTAGTCGTCGAGCTCCGCGATCTCGTCGTAGACGATCTGCACCACGACGTGCGAGGTTTCGCCCTGAACAAAGCCGGCGTTGACAACATCGTCGGAGTGCACGTAGCCGCGGCCTTCGAACTCGAGCTGCGCCGGCTCGAGCTCGAGATCGGCCGCGACCGCTTCCATGGCGCGCCGCGCACGATCGGCCGATAACCCCACATCGTCTCCGTAAACGAGCGTGGTGCGGCGTTCGAGCCGCTCGTTCCGCACGTAGCCCACGAAGCGCAGGCGCGGGTTCATCCTGCCCTGCACGTCGCCGAGGCCGCGGCCGAGCAGCGCGGTGAGGCCTGCCGGCACGACGGGCTGGCCGTTCTCGACGGCGATCTGCGGCAACGCACCCCAGGGCGGATCGTAAACGCGGGTCACCAGCTCCGTGCCGGGCGCCGGGCACATCTGCGGCTCGTCGGGCAGCTCTTGGAGCGGGTCGTCGTACCAGAACTCCACGTCGACGCGCCGATTCAGCGCGCGGCCCTGGGCCGTCGCGTTCGAGCCGAGCGGCCGAGCCGTGCCGCGACCGTCGCTGTCGACGGCCGCCGTCGGCAGGTTTAGCGCTTCCTGCACCGCCAACGCGACACGCCGCGCCTGGGCTCGGGAGAGCCCAACGTGATCGCCGTAGATGCGCTGATTACGATCGCTCAAGGCGGAGTCGTCCGTGTAGCCGATGAACTTCACGAGCACGTTGTGGCGATCGTTCAAGTTTGCGAACGCCTCGCCGATCTGCTCGATGTAAGTTTCCGGCACCTCGACGGCCTCCTCGCCGAAGCGTATAGGGGCCACGACGTTCTGCACGCGGGTGCGCCGCTCATTGCCGTCCACGTAGCGGAGGCGACACACCTCCTCGATGCGGCAGACCTTGATGCGGCGAAATTCCTCCTCGACGAGCACTTCGTCGAGCGCCGTGCCCTGCTCGACCTCGTCGTACCAAACTTCGACCTCGACGCGACGATTCTGCGCGCGGCCCGCTTCGGTGGCGTTCGACGCAACCGGTTGCTGGTCGCCGGCCCACGCGTACGAGATGCCCTCGGCCGACAGGTTCAGCGTGCGCTTCAGCAGCTCCGCAACCTCGCCGGCGCGCTCGCGTGACAGCCCCTCGTTGTCGCCGAATACGGCGGCGAGCGCAGGAGACAGCGGCTGCGTGTCGGCGTGACCGACCAGGTGGAGCCGGACATTACGCCGGTCGCGCATGCGCTCCAGAATCTCGCGAAGCTCCACGACGGTGGCGCCGGGAATCTCCGCCACACCCGACTCGAAGCGGATCGGCGGCACGAGATCCACGAGCTTGACGGTCTCGAGCCGCTCGGCGGCTACCTCGCGGAGCTCGATGCGGTCGCCGGCTTGCGCGTTCACGGCGGCGGGATCGAGCACCCATTGCGTCGGCTCGATCTCGCCGGGCAAATGGCGCTCGACGGCTTCGCCGCGCGGCGGCTCGCGAAGCAGCTGCGCGTGGGCGGCGCCAGCGAAAGCGGCCGCCAGCAGCGCGGGTGTCACGAGATGCGCGATCGGCTTCATTCGCGATTTCCTCTGCGCCGCTCGCGCGCGCCGACCGGCTCGCCGCGCCGCCAGAACACGTCGGGTTCGATGGCGAGCTCGTAGGCCGGGCCGCCTTCGGTGGCGCGCCACGCCTCTTCGATGCGTTCGCGCAGCGCCTGCAAGCGCGCGTCGACGAGCTGCGGGTCCTCGAGATCGGCGAGATAAGAAAGCCGCAGCACGGCCGGCCCCGCCGCGAGCTCGGTCATCAGCAACTCGAGGCGCGGCACCCACAGGTCGCGCATCTCGATGGACTCCGGCTCGAACACGGCATCGGCCAGGTCCAGGCCGATGACGCGGTGGATCGAAGCGCCGAAGTTGAACTCGAGCGTCTTGCCGCGCGTCGCGCGCTGCACTTGCAGCGACTGCGTCGAGCCGCGGAACCCGCTCGGCAACGTGCGGTCGTCGAGCTTCAGTACGAAATTGCTGCCGCGGCCCTCGTGCGGCGTGATCGCGCACGTGATGTGGAAGCGGCCGTACCGGTCCGTCGTTGCCAGCAGACCGCGCGCGGTGGCGAGGCGCACGCCGGGCAGGCCCTGCTCGCCGACGTCCTGCAAGCCGTTGCGGTTGCGGTCGTCGAACACCTTGCCCAACACGTCCGTACAGTCGAGCGCCGGGTCCGGCACGATGCGCACGGTGGCTTGCGCCTCGGTCGACAGCGGGCCGCCCGTCACGGCGCTCATCGCCTGCGCGCGGTTCACGAACTCGCCTTCGCCGACGCCCGATCCCACGGCTAGCAACAGCCGCAGCTCATGGCGGCCGTCCGGCGTCACCGTGAGCCCGGTCCATGAGAGCTCGCGGCCCGCGACGGCGGGCTCGCGCGGCTCACCGTCGAGCCGGGCGGAGCCTTCGATGTAGCGGAACCCCGGCGGAAAGCGGTCCACGACGGTCACGCCCGTCAAATTCACGGCGATGCCGTTCGCGACCGTGATGATGTACGGCACGAGCGCACCGCGCGTCACGTGGACGAGCGGCGTGGTCTTCGTGATGTTCACGGACTCGTCGAGGTCGAGATCGAGCGGAATGTGGTTGTTGAAGATCTGGCTCGAGCCCGGCGGAGCGCTGTCGTCGAACAGCAAGTGCAGGTGATAGCTCGTGGCGGCCGTCCCGGGCGCCGCCGACGCCGGCGGCTGCAGCTCCGCCGGCGCAGCCTCGCAGTGCTGCGCCGTCGCCGGCACGGCGTCGTCGACGGAGGCCGGACACGACGGCACGACGAAGGCGGCCGTGGCCGCCGACGACTGCGGCGGAATGAGCGC
>CAMPKU010000215.1 GCA_946887385.1 uncultured Gammaproteobacteria bacterium | reverse complement strand
GCATAGCGCCGCACGAAGCCGTCGACCATCAGCTCACGCTCGACGGCGGCCACGGTGCCGGCGACGCGGGGATCGTCGACCGGCAGAAAGCCCGTTTGCGGCAGCAGCAGCAGCGACGCATCCAGCGCATCGCCGCCGTAGTGCTGCACGAAGGTGTTGCGCCGCGCGTCGAAGCCGTGCGCGCAAATGTCGGCATGGATCTCGTCGCGCACCGCGCCCCAGCGTTCGGTGGGGCCCTCGAGCGCCACTTTCTCGGACGACTTCAGCGCACGGTCGAAGGCAAGCCAGCACATCAAACGCGAGTGAGTGAACGCGCGCGGCGGCCCGCGCATCTCCCAGATCCCATGGTCGGGCTCACGCCACACGCCCTCGAGGTGCCTGAGCAACGACTTTTGCAAGCGCCAGGCCTCGGCGAGCGGCGCGAGCGCGGACACGCGCGCCGCGTGGAACGCGTCCATGACTTCGCCGTACACGTCCAACTGGCGCTGACTCACCGCGGCGTTGCCGACGCGCACGGGCCGGCTGTCGGCATAGCCGGGCAACCACGGCACCTCGAGCTCCGGCAGCCAGCGGTCGCCGGCGATGCCGTACATGATGTGCAGCTGCTCCGGCAGCCCCGCCGCGGCCCGCAGCAGCCAATGCCGCCACGCGTTCGCCTCGTCGCGATAGCCGGCGTTGAGCAGCGCGTACAGCGTCAGCGTCGAGTCGCGCAGCCAGCAGTAGCGGTAGTCCCAGTTGCGCGCGCCGCCGAGGGCCTCGGGCAGCGATGTGGTCGGCGCCGCCACGATGCCGCCCGTGGGCGCGAACGTGAGCAGCTTCAGCGTGATCAGCGAGCGCCGAACCGCCTCTCGCCAGCTCTCGTGGTCGCAGTGGAACCGGCACCGTCCCGTCCACTGCCGCCACCACTCGACGGTCGCCTCCAAGCTCTCGTTGCGATCCGCCACGAAGTGCGGCGTCTTGTGCGAGCGGTGGTACGACAGCGTGAACGGCACGCTTTCGCCCTCCCTCACTGTGAAAGCAGAATGCGTTTTGAGGTCGTGACCTTCGAGCGGGGCGTCGGTATGCAACTCGACGGCGTCGGGGCCGGCAACGGCGCTGATACCGTAATCGCGGCGCCGCACCCACGGCACCGCATGGCCGTAGTTGAAGCGCAGCACGAGCTCCATGCGCATGGCCACCTCGCCGCGCACGCCGCGCACGATGCGCACCACGTCGACCTTCTCTTCGTCCTCGCTGAGCGGCATGAAATCGATGAGCGCCACGGCGCCGCGTTCCGTCTCGAACGTCGTCTCGATGACGGCCGTGTCGGGCAAGTACCGGCGCGTGCTCCGTACCACAGCGCCTTCGGGCGCGAGCAACCAGCGGCCGTGCTCCGGTCCGCCGAGCAGCGCCGCGAAGCACGCGGGCGAATCGAACCGCGGCAGGCATAGCCAATCGATGGAGCCGTCGCTCCCCACGAGGGCAGCGGACAGCATGTTGCCGATCAGGCCATAAGTCTCGAGCGGCGGAGAGCGCATCGCCGATGCGCCTGCAAGCGGCGTGCCACTCACGGCCGCCGCCCTTCACCGGTCGCGTTGTGAAGCGGTTACCGCGCCGCGAGCTCGCGCGGTCCGTCCCATTCGACTTCGGGCACGGGCAAGCCTTCGAGGCGCATGAGCTCGCGCAAGCGCGCGGCGGCCTCGGGATAACGAATGAAGGCGAGCCCGTCGAGCGCAACACCGTCGGCGATTCGCAGCGCCGTCCAGCCGCGGCTGTTGACGACGCCTTCGAGGTTTGCGCCTCGCTCGGCGAGAAAATCGATCAGCGCGAGAGCACCGCCGCGATACATCACGCCGTGCAGCGGCGTCTCGTTGCGCGCATTCACGTCGTTCACCGTGCCGGCGCCGAGCTCGAGTGTGAGCTTGAGCGCGGCGAGCGCTTCTTCGACGCTGCCCGGGGCCGCGCCGGCCGAGCCTTGGCCCTGACCGACGCCGGCGGCCACCATCACGGCCGTGGTGCCGTCGTCGGCGGCGAGCGTGGGATCGGCGCCGAGCTCGAGCAGCGTGTGCATGTACGGCAGATCGAGCGACCGAGTGGCGAGCAGAAACGGCGTCGTGCCGCCTTCGCGCTCGCCCGTCTGGCGCGCGTTCACGTCGGCGCCGGCAGCCGCGAGCTGGCGGACCAGCGCGAGGCTCGAAAGCTGGTCGCGGTGCTCGGGGCCCGGCAAGTTGAAGCCGCGCGTCCAGCGGCGCACGCGCGCGATCTGGTGCAGCGGCGTAAAGCCATCCACCGCGGCATTCGGATTCGCGCCGTAGTCGAGCAGCACGCTCGCGGCCTCGTAGGTTTGGTTCAGCGCGGCCAGCAGGAGCAGGCTCGTGCCGTCGGGTAACGCAGCGCTGGGATCGGCGCCGGCATCGAGCAACGCCGTGGCCGCTTCTACGGCTCCGCCGCGCACGGCGAACGCGAGCGCCGTAAGCTCGCCGGTGGCCTCGGCGGCATCGCGCTCGGCGCCCGCGGCGAGCAACGCGGTGACGGCCGCGCCGTTGTTTTGCGCGGCGGCCCACATGAGCGCCGTCTGTCCGCCGCGCGCTTCGACGGCATTCACGTCGGCACCGGCCGCGAGCAGCGCCTCGATCGTCGCCACGTCGCCGGTGCGCGCAGCCGTCATGAGCAGCGTCTCGCCTTCTGCGAACACCGCGCGCGGATCGGCGCGCGCCGCGAGCAGCGCGCGCAACGCCTCTGCGTCGCCGGTCTCGGCGGCGAGGTAGGCGGGCCGCACGCCGTAGCGGTTCGGTGCATCCGCGGCCGCACCGGCCGCGAGCAGCGCCGCTACGCTTTCGAGGTCGCGGCGGTGCACGGCCCAATGCAGCGCGGTGGTCCCATCGGCATCGGCCTGATTGGGATCGGCCTGCGCGGCCAGCAAAGCGCGCACCTCCGCCGCACCCCCGTGCTTCGCCGCGGCGAGCAGCGAAGCCGGCTCGGCCGCGGCCGCGCCGGCCGCGATACCGCAGAGCAGCGGCAGCCAACCTGCGGCGCGGCGCACGTGCGCATCACGCATCGAGCCACTCCACGCGGCCCGTGCTGTTGCCGAGCTTCTCGACGGGCACGTTGGCGCTGTCGAGCAACGTGACGAGCAGATTGCTCATCGGCGTGTTGGTCGGCTGCACGAGATGCCGGCCGCCGCCGGCTCGGCCCGCAGGCCCGCCGACCACTGCGAGCGGCAAGTCGAAGTGGGCGTGCAGGTTCGGGTTGCTGAGCGCCGCGCCGTATAAGAACAACGACTCGTCGAGCAACGTGCCGTTGCCTTCCGGCGTGGCGGCGAGCTTGCTCAAGAACGCGGCGAACAAGTCCGTTTGATATGTATTGAGCTTCGAGTAGCGCTCGATGTTCTCGGGCCGCTCCATGTGGTGCGACATGCCGTGGTGGCCTTGCGTGAGGCCGATCTCCGGATACGTTCTGAAGTTCAGCTCGCGGCCCAGCATGAAGGTGACGACGCGCGTGAGGTCGGCCTGAAACGCGAGCCACTGCAGCTCGTACATGAGCTGCACGTGCTCGCCGAAGGTCTCCGGTATTCCCGGCGGCCGCTCGAGCGCCGGCAAACCGGCCTCGTCGCCCAGCGTTTCGACGGTTTGAATGCGCCGCTCCACCTCGCGCACGGCCTGAAGGTATTCGTCCACCTGCACGCGATCCGCAGGTCCCACCTCGCGCGTGAGCCGCGAGAAGTCCGCGCCCACGAAGTCGAGAATGCTGCGGTTCTGCCGCGCCTGCGCCGCGCGCTGCTCGGTGGTGCCGCCGTTGCCGAACAGGCGCTCGAACACGACGCGCGGATTGTTCTCGCTGGGCAGCGGCGTAGTCGCCGAGCTCCACGACAGCGTGTTCAAGTAGACGCAGCTATAAGCGCTGTCGCACATGCCCGCGAGCACGCTCAAATCGATGGACAGCTCGAGTGACGGCAGCACCGTGTCTTTACCCAGCACGCTCGCGGCAATCTGGTCGGCCGAGAGCCCGGCTTCGATGTCGGCGCCTTCCGTGCGTTTGCAGCGAACGCCCGTGAGCCAGGCTGCCGTCGCCTTCGTGTGATCGCCGGTGGCGCCGTCCTCGGCATTCGCTTCGGCCACCGTCTGCGCCAGACCGCTCACCACGGTGAGCCGGTCGCGATACGGCGCGAGCGGCTTGAGAATCGTCGACAGCTCCGCAATGTCGCCGACGGCCTTCGGCGTCCAGTAGTCGATGCCCGTGAAGTTCTTGGCCACGCCGTTCGGCAGATAAATGAAACCCAGGCGCTTCGCTCGCGGCGCCTCCGACGCGAACGCCGGCACCATCGCATCGAGCAGCGGCAAGCCGATGGCAACCCCCGCGCCCTTCAAGAACGTGCGCCGCGGCAGCGCTCGCTTGGTGTCGATCATAGAGCTGCACTCCTCATGCGAAACGGCGTGCTATTCACCACGCCGAGAATGAACTGCGAGAAGCGCTGCTCCTCGCTCGCGGCGTGGCGCACGATGGCGCGCACGGCCGGCATGTCGTAGTGCTCGAGGCCGCGCCCGAGCGCGTACACGAGCAGCTTCTCCGCGAGCACCGTGCGGAACAGATCCGATGCCAAGAGCGCCGCACGAAACTCCTCGAGCCCATGGAACGCGCTGCCGTCGGGCAAGATGCCCGAAGCGTCGACGGGCAGCCCGAGCTCGTCGATCGTGCGCGCGCGGCCCACGGCATCGAAGCCCTCGAACGCAAAGCCCACCGAATCCATCACGGTATGGCATGACGCGCAACTCGGGTTCGCGCGGTGCGCGGCGAGGCGCTCGCGCAACGACAGCATACCGCCCGCGCCGTCGGTGACGTTCGTGGCCTCGAGCGGCGGTACGTCCGCCGGCGGCGGCGGCGGCTCGGCGCCGAGCAAGTTCTCTAAAATCCAGTGCCCGCGAACGACGGGTGACGTGCGGTCGGCATACGACGTGACGGCGAGCAGGCTGCCGTGACCGAGCAAACCGCGCCGCGGGCTGTCGGCCGGCAGCTGCACGCGCCGGAAATGGCTGCCTTTAACGTTCGGCAAGCCGTAATGCTGCGCCACGCGCTCGTTGACGAAGGTGTAGTCGGCATTCAGGAGCTCGAGCACGCTGCGGTCCTCGCGCAGCACGCTCGCGAAGAACAGCTCCGTCTCGCGCCGCAAGCCTTCGCGCAGCGTGTCGTCGAAGTTGGGGAAGATGCTCTGCACCGGGATCACGGCCTCGAGATTGCGCAGATACAACCACTGGCCCGCGAAGTTGGCGACGAAAGCGTCGGCCCTGGGATCGGCGATCATGCGCCGCACCTGACGCTCGAGCTCGGCCGGCGTGCCGAGCGCGCCGCGTTCGGCCGCGCGCAGCAGCTCGTCGTCGGGGATGCTGCTCCAAAGAAAGAACGAGAGCCGCGACGCGAGCTCGAGGTCGCTCACGCGGTACACCGAGCCCGGCGCCGCGTTCGGCGGATCGCGCTCGACGCGAAACAGAAACTCGGGGCTCACGAGCAGCGCCTTCAGCGCCACTTGAATGCCGGCGTCGAAGCTGCCTTCCTCGGTGTGCGCGGCCCTGTAGAAGTCGACGAACGGCGCAACCTCGGCTTCGCCCACGGGCCGGCGATACGCGCGCCGCGCGAGATTCGCGAAGATCGTGGCCGCACAGCGTTCGCTTTCCGGCGTAACGGCAGACGCCGCAGCCGCGGGCCGGCAAACGAAGATCTGCTCGCGGCTCGCCGTGTGCCCCGGCCCCGTGGCGTCGTGAGGCCCGCTGATGTCGACGCGGCGCAGATACGAGCCGTAGCGGCCCTCGGGAATGTTGAGGCCGCGCGGAAACGGCCGCAGGAACGGCTCGCGCTTGCCCGTGACCAGCGACGCCGCTTTGTCGAGGAACGTAACGGCCACCTCGCGACGCCCGGCTTTCACGGGCACGCGCACGGTCCAGCTTTCGTCGGCACGATTGCGCGCCTGCTGCTCTTCGCGAGCGACACGCCGGTTCATACGCCCGCCGAAGTCGTCGGCGGCCGCGCTCGGCAGCAGAGTGGCGGCGTCGAGCGTGAACGTGGCCACGCGCTCGCGGTCGATGCTGATCTCGAGCACCTGCGGCTCGGGATAGATCGGCATGCCTTCGTTCAGATCGCGGGCGAGCGCGGCCGAGAACGTGTATTCGGCGTCTTGCGGGAACGTGTAATCGATGACGATACCGCCGCGCGTTCCGAACGGCAGACCCGGCAGCCGGCGCTCTTGCGAGCGATCGTCGGGAATGCGATACGAGTCGATCGCGACGAACGGCGAAGCGGTGCCGACGGCGAGGCGGCTGATCTTGTCGGCCGCCGCGAGGTACCGCTCGAGCAGCGTGGGAGACAGCTTCAGCACGCCGCCAACGTTGTCGAAACCGTAGCTCGCGTCGTCGCCCGGCAGCAGGCTCGAGACGTCGACCTCGACGGCCGTGAGATCGCGCACCGCATTGCGATACTCGTTGCGGTTCAAGCGGTGGAACGGCACGGTGCGGCCGGGGTTCGGCGCCTCGGCGGCGGCGCGGTCGAGCTCGCCTTGCAGCCACGACACGAGCGCGGCGCTCTCCTCGCGCGCCGGGCGCGGCCCGCCGTCGTGCGGCGGCATCATGCCGGCCTCGAGCTTGCGCACCACGTGCTCCCAGATCGCGCCGTCGCGTGCAACCTGGTGAACATCGAGCGACTGCAGCGACAGACCGGCCGTGCGCTCCACGTCGTCGTGGCAATCGAAGCAGTAACGGGCGAGCGTGTCGCGCTGCTCGGCCGCGAGCTCTTGCCGTGACGGGCCGCACGCACAGAGCGAGAGCGCGGCCGGCGCAAGCAAGCCGATGACGCGCTTGGCCGTCATGAACCGCTGCGACGCCCAGCGTATTCGCGCACTCGTCCACTCCCCCAGAACTACGCTGACCGTAGCCGGGGGTTATAACCAGGTCAACGTTCGCTGCGTGCTCGCTCGTCAGTCGCTACGCAGCGCGACGGTCGGCGCCACGCGGCTCGCCCGAAACGCCGGCACCGCCGCGGCCGCGAGCCCGGCGACGAGCAGCGCGAGCGGCACCGTCACGAAGACGCCGAGGTCGCGCGGCTGCACGCCGAACAGCGCGGCGGCCAGCACGTTGGCCAGGAAATAGGCCGCCACGAGCCCGCCTGCCACGCCCACGACCACCGGCAGCATGCCGTCGCGAATCACCATGCGCCGCACGCCGGAGGCGTCGGCACCGAGCGCCATGCGGATGCCGATCTCGCGCCGCCGCTGCTCGACGGCATACGAGATGACGCCGTAGATGCCTACGGTGGCCAGCAGCAGTGCCGCACTGCCGAAGAGGCTCATGAGCCACATCTTGAGCCGATGCGGCGC
>CAMPKU010000214.1 GCA_946887385.1 uncultured Gammaproteobacteria bacterium | reverse complement strand
CGCCAGACCGAGCAGCTCGCCACGGGCGACGTCCGCCGCGGCAACGTCGGGCTCGGCGAGGTACTCGGCGGCCGTCTTCACGGGGCCGGCGTCGAACGGCGCGGCGGCCACCGCGGGCGGCGCCGGTGCCGCAGGGCCGTTGCCGGCCGCCGGAGCGGGGCCGCCGCCCTCGCACGCCGCCAGCGCGGCCGTCAGCGTGGCTAACCCCAGCACAGCGGCAGCGGCCCGCATCGCTACCATTGCCAGGTGGCGGCCACTTGCAGCACCACGTCGGGTGCGGTGCTCACGGCAAGATCCTCCACCACGGCGAGCTCGAGCGTGCCGCGCTCGCCCGTGCGCCGCCACGCGCTCAACGTGGCTTGGATCGCCGTCTCGCCAAGCTCCTCGAGCGGCGTATCGAAAAACGCGCCGTGCACGTCGAGCTGGCCCTTCAGGCCGAACTTCGGCAGCAGCTGCCAGCTTCCGCCGATGATCCCCGTCGGAATCCACGTGTTGGAGTCGAAGTCGATGCGATGCGGATCGCCGGCGCGCATGAGGCCCACGCCCCAGTAGTAGCCGGCCGCGCGCCGGCGCGCGAGGAGCGGCCGCGTTCTAAGTAAGGTGAGCGACCAGTCGCCCGAGCCGCTGCCGGCCAGCATGTCCTCGTCGCCCGTGGGCAGCTTCACGCTCGCTTGCACCACGAAGCCTTGATCGCGGCCGATGAGCCGCGCGAACTTCAGCTGCGTGTCGCCGATGCCGCTCTGCGGGCTCGTGAGCGTGAACGACGGCGCGACGGCGTCCCCGAAGCTGTACAACAGTTGCCCCTCGGGGCTCATGTTGCGCCCGCCGTCGGGCAGGCGGAACGCGGAGTGCCAGCCGTCGATGAGGTCGTCGAGCACGCCGCCGCCCACGCGATAGTGCGGCACCTCGACGCCGAGCGACCAGCCGCTCGCGAAGCCGTGCGTCACCGACAGTGTCGTGCGCACGGTTTCGCCGTCGAGCATCAGGCGGTCGTTGCCCTCGAGCGAAAACCGATAGTGATTCGCCACCTCGCCCGTAACACCGAGCCGCGTGCCGATCGGGACGATGTCCCAGGCCGGCAAGCCGAACACCGCCACGAGCGGGTTCAAGTTACGAACGTGGACCGGTTCGGCCAGTTGTGCGCCGGCGGTGGCCCACCCAAGCACGGCGATAAAGCCGGCCATCGTTCGAACGATCATCGTGATGCATCCTCGCGAGGAATCTTCCGCCGCCGCTGGAGTCGGATGTGCATGGATCGAACCGCACCCGGCCGCCCGCGGGGACCGAATTGTAGTCACGCGCTGAAGGCGGCTCTACCGGCGCGTTTCGCGGTGGGCCGCGCAGCCTGTACCATACCGGCCTACTTTAACAGTCACCCCTTCCCCACAGCCTTGCCATGAGCTCACGTCTAGTTGCCTCGTGCGGCCTCGTCGCCGCGCTCGCCCTCGCCGGCTGCGATCAAGGCCGGCAAACGCCCGAGAAGGTGTCAATGCGCGTCGCGCATGCGGCCCCCAGCTTCATCGAGCTCGGATTCCGGCGCGAGCAGGACGACCGCAACTTGGCCAACTTGGGGTTCAAGAGCGCAACGCAATTCGCGTACGACGCCGATACATACGACTTTTTCGTCTTCGAGCGCGCCTTCCCCAATTCACCGGGCCGCACGTGGGCCTTCGCGCAAGCGCTCGATCCTGCGAACAGCTATACCGTGGTTCTCGTCGAGGCCAGCGGCGACATCGTGCCCGTGGTCCTCACGCATGCCGCGGCACCGCCCACCGATGCGCAAGTTGAAGCGCTGCACGCCGCCAGCGGTCTGCCGGCCATGGACCTGTACCTCACAGCCCCCAACCTCGGCATCGGCGGCGCCACGCCGCACGGCACGCTCAGCGCGGGCGGGCAGCTCACGGCGCGCGCGATACCGAGCGGAACGTATGAGATTTGGCTAACCGAGGCCGGCAACCCGGCGAACGTGCTGCTCGCGACGACCACGGTCACGCTCCCCGCCGGGGAGACATCGGCGATCGTCATCGTGCCCGAGGGCGACCTCGGCACCGAGGAGATCAGTGTGCTGCTGATCGCCGGGACGAGTGCCGTTCTGTACGACCGCAACGCCACCGCCGAGCTTCGGGTGATCAACGGCGCCACCGACCGAGCGCCGCGCGACTTTGCGGTCAACGGAGTATTCGCACCGCCGTTGTTTGCGGCCGCGCCGTTCGGGGAGCCCACGGCGTATGCGCCCGTGCCGATCATCACCAACATGCCGATCAACGTCACGCCCGCCGGCGACCCCGGCGTGCTCGAGCTCAACCAGGTCTTGAGCCCAGTTGCCACGCAGCGCGCGACGCTCATTTTTGGCGGGCCTACGGGCGCGCTGACCCATGCCGTGATCGGCGATGACGGGCGGCGTTTCAGGAACGAGGGCAAGCTCCGGTTCTTCAACTCTGCGTCGCAGTTTGCGGGAGTCGACCTTCTCATCGGCGATCCCGGCGACGACCCGGCCACTCTGACGCCGGTCATTTCGCTCGCGGCGCCCGGCGCCTCCGCTTACATTCCGCTCGGGCCCGGCGACTACGACCTGTACTTCCGCCAGGCCACCACGACGACGGTGATCGCGGGACCCACGCCCGTGAGCGTCGTGGCCGGCGGCATCTATGGCGTGCTCGCCGCCGACGGCCCCGACACGGCCACCGCCGAAATGCTGCTGCTCGACGACTTCCCTTGAGCTGAGAGCTGCCGGCCGGCGCCGATCTTCGGCAGCCGACCTGCTATCCTTCGCCTCATCTGCCCCAAGCCCCGGTAGCTCAGGGGATAGAGCGTTCGCCTCCTAAGCGAGAGGTCACAGGTTCAAATCCTGTCCGGGGCGCCATCTCTTTCGCTTCCGGCGACCGCTGCTTTAAAAGCGCATCTTGAGCGTGACCCCCGCCTCCCGCGGAGAATCCACTCCGGCGAAGTCGAACTGCCAGATGCTGTCCATGAAGCCCGAGTTGATGTTGTAGGCGTTGTTGAGGTTATTGCCCCACACCGACAGCTCGTAGTTCGCATCGGCAGGCGTATAGACGAGCCGTGCGCTGGTGGTCCAGAAGTCTCCCGACTGCGTGTTGCCGCCGTAGGCATCCTCGCGGAAGCTCGGGATGTTCGAGCGCCAGTAGCGGCCCCAATAGTTAGCGGCAAAGCGCGCGGAAAGCATTCCGCCGCTGCTGAAATTCCAACCGTACTGCACGTAGGCGTCGGTGGTGCGTTCCGGCGATCCGCCAAACTCGGTATTTTCGGTGATCTGTGCGCCGGGCTTGATGTTCACGTACTTCGTGTCGGATGTTCCAAGGTTGAGGCCGAACTGCAATCGCTCGGTAGCGAGATAGGTGAGCTCGACCTCCACGCCACGGGCGCGTCCGTCCGCCGCATTGTCGGTGGTGACCTCGGTGATCGGCTGTAACGTGCCGCGGTCGATGACGGAGCGGGTGGCCTGGATGTCGAGCCAATCCGTGTCGAACACCGTGAGGTTCGTGCGCAGCCGGCCGTCGATGAAGTCCGCGCGCAGCCCGATCTCCATGTTCTCGATCGTTTCAGGGTCGAACTGCGTGATGACACGGCCCAGCGAATCTTCGTGAGCGGCGATGCCGCCGGAATTGAAGCCCTCGCTGTAGTTGAAGTAGATCATCACGTCGTCGTTGAACTGGTAGCTCGTGGCCAGCCGTACCGTCGATTTGTCGAAGCTATTAGCCGTCAACGAACCCGGAATGATCGGCGCATTCAGCGCTCGATCCACGCTGACGAAGCGCGTACCGATCGTAATCGGCCGCAGCTCCGTGAGGCCGGAAGCCTTGCCGGCGGCCAGATCGCGATTCCAGTTTTGGTTGTCCTGATCGTGCTGCCGATAGCCAACCGTGAGATCCCAGGCGTCGGTGAGCTGGAATCGCAGTTCGCCGAAATAGGCGACACCGTCTTGCTCCGCGAGGGAGCTGCGGTCGGAGCCGTTGAAGCCGTTCGTGCTGTTGAAAATCGAGAAGTTGATCGCCGGCACGTAGAGGCCGAACGGCACGAGCGGGTGCGCTTGCGAGCACGGTAGAACCCAGCTGTCTTGGATGGCGCCAAGGCCGTTGTCGCCGTCCGAAGGGCCGACGACCGTGAGGTCTGCGCGGACCGTGCCGTCGAAATTTCGGCCGCGTTGCTGGGCCGTCATGTTGCACGTGGGAGACGCAAGCACACTTGCGAAGTCGAGCACTTGCTGCGGGCCCGCGGGAGCCGCATGCGTCCAATCCGCGTGCGACCACTCGACGCCGCGATTGCTGTTGCTCTGGTCCCAGGTATACGCGCCTGCGAGCCAACTGATGCGGTCGCCGCCGCCCGTGAATTGGAACTCGTGGCTATCGAGCTCGAGTTGATTCACGTCGTAGTTCATGAAGAAGTTGTATTCGGCGCCGGCAAAGTCGGTGTGCGCCTGCGTGTTCATTTCCGTGGCGCCGAAGATATATTTGAAAGCGATCGCGTCGGTGATGTCGTAGTCGAAATGAAAGGTGGTTTGCTCGAGATCCTGCAAATCGCGCGGAACGGCGTGCATGCGGGACTCGTACTTGCCTAGCTCGCCTCCGGGGCATCCCGCCACGGTGCTCTGACAATTGAAACCGGCGCCGCCGGCCGCGAGGCTGGCGATGTCGTGCGCTTCCGCAATGCCAACCTGCCATCCAAAGTCGTACGCCACCTGCGGATTGATGAATGTCTGCACGCGGGCCGTTAGCGCCTCGGACTCGTTGTTCGAGTAGATCAAGCGCACACGCGCACGCTCGCTGGCATCCCAGAGAAAATCGGCTCTCTGCACGTCGTTCTTCACGTCGCCCGTCTTGTCTCCGGACACGACGCTCTGGACGTAGCCTTCTTTGTTGTAGTCGGCGAGCGTCCATTTGGAATGAAAGTTCTCCGAGAGAGGTATATCGACCGAGACGCTGGTATCGCGCCGATCGAAGCTGCCGGTGCTGAGTGTGGCCGACACACCGAACTCCGCGGCCGGCTCCCTCGTGAAAATCTGAATCGAGCCGCCCGTCGAGTCGCGGCCGATCAGCGTGCCCTGCGGGCCCCGCAAAACCTCCACGCGGTCCAACTCCACGAACTGCCGCTGCAGCAGGCCCGCGTTGGACACCTGCCAGACACCGTCGACGTACGTGCCGACGTTCGGAATTCCGCGAAACGTGACCACGCCTCCCGAGATACCGCCGCCGCCGCCGTACAAGAGCACGTTCGGCACGATGCCGGTCAGGTCCATCACGTTTTCGATGTTCTGCGTTTCGAGAGATTCGGCGCTGATGGCCGTGACGGACAGCGGCAGATCCTGCACGTTGGTCGTGCGGCGCGTGGCCGTGACCACAATCTCCTCGAGGGCTCCTTGCGCCCCTGCGGTCTGAGTGAGTGAGAGACCGACGGCCAAGGCAAGCGTGCTAAGACGCGGCAGCGTGTGGTTCATGATCCCCCCCGGGACGTGTTGGCTGGACGGATGTCGTACCGATACAACGCAACGAACACGGGTACCTTAGGTACCCGATTGCAGTGTGTCAATCGGCTTGGATCGTGCGACGGCCGCCACCACGGCCGGCCAGGGCCCACAAACGCCGCCCAACAGTCGCGTGCCCGCGACGCGCGGATAACTGCGCAGGCAGTATCGTGCGCACTTGCGCCAACCCAATAGGCGGTCCGCCGCGACGCATCGGAGTGGTTGCTTTCAAAGACGTACGAGGCCTGCGTCCAGAGCGAAAGCTCGGTCGCTGCCGCGCCGATGGCGCGCGCTTGCATTGCTCGGCGAGGGACCCTCGCTAGAATGGCCGCGAAGGGGGATCTATGCCTGGCTTGCTCTCAAGAGAGCGCATCGTCGCGCCGCCGTCGTTCAATCGCTGGCTCGTGCCGCCCGCTTCGATCGCGATTCATCTTTGTATCGGCTCCGTGTACGCGTGGAGCATCTACAACCCTGCCCTCGTTCGCGTGTTCGGCGTGGTGACGCCGGCCGCCGACGATTGGCTGCTGTCCGACGTCGTCTGGATCTTCACGGTCGCGATCGTGTTCCTTGGGCTTTCGGCGGCGATCGCCGGCAAGTGGCTCGAAGAAGTCGGCCCGCGAACGGTCGGCACGGTGGCGGCGGCGTGCTGGGGCGGTGGCTACCTGCTCGGCGGCCTGGGCATCTACTTGCACGAGCTCTGGCTCGTGTATCTCGGCTACGGAGTGATCGGCGGCTGCGGCTTAGGATTAGGCTACGTGTCGCCGGTCAGCACGCTGATTCGCTGGTTCCCCGACCGGCGCGGCATGGCAACGGGCATGGCGATCATGGGCTTCGGCGGCGGCGCCATCATCGGCGCGCCGCTGAAGCGGTTCTTCATCCGCACGTTCTACGAAGAGCCGCAGTACTTGGGCAGCGTGGACCAGGTGCCGCTCGTCACCGATGGCGGCCGCCGCTTTGCCGAGGTCGCCGGGCAGATGCGCGAGGTCGTCGTCATCGGCGCCAACGACGTCGGTAGCATGATCGTGCGCGGTGCCGAGGGCGTGTACGTGGCGGGCACCGGCAACGTCGGCGTCGCGCAGACGTTCGTCACGCTGGGGCTGATCTATTTCGTGATCATGCTCGCGGCCGCGTTTTCCTATCGGCTGCCGGCGCCCGGCTGGCAGCCCGGCGGCTGGACGCCTCCCGACGACGCGCATCGCGCCAAGCGGATGATCAGTGCGAACCACGTGCACATCGACGAAGCGCTGAAGACCCGGCAGTTCTATCAGCTCTGGATCGTGCTGTGCTTCAACGTGACGGCCGGTATCGGCGTGCTCAGCGTGGCGCAGACGATGATGACGGAGATCTTCGGCACCACCTTGCCCACGATCGTCGACGGCGCGTTCGCCGCCACGTACGTCGCGATGATCAGCGTCTTCAATATGCTCGGCCGGTTCGTCTGGGCCAGCTCCTCGGATTATCTCGGCCGGCGCAACACGTACTGGATCTTCTTCGCGCTCGGAATCGTGCTGTACGTGTCGATCCCGTGGGTGGCGCAGCAGGTGAGCGTGCAACCCGCGGCGATCTGGCTCGTGTATTTCTACGCGGCCACGATGATCATCTTCACGATGTACGGCGGCGGCTTCGCGACGATTCCGGCGTACCTGGCCGACATGTTCGGCACGCGCTACGTCGGAGGCATTCACGGCCGGCTGCTCACGGCGTGGAGCCTGGCCGGCGTGCTCGGCCCCGTAGCCATCACGATGCTGCGCGAGCGGGCGATCGGCACGGCGATTCGCGACCTCGTCGGCACCATCGATCCCGCGAGATTCCAGGCCGCATTCGGCGCCGGCGTGGAGCAACTCGACACGCTGGTCGCGCAGCAGACGGTGACGATCGCGAAGCTCATGGAGATCGCGCCGCCGGGCACCGTGAACCCGACACCGAGCTTGTACAATTTCACGATGTACTTGATGGCCGCGCTGCTCGCGATCGCGCTGGTGGCCAA
>CAMPKU010000213.1 GCA_946887385.1 uncultured Gammaproteobacteria bacterium | reverse complement strand
TCGCGATGCGCAGCGCGTGGCACTTCTTGCCGAGCAGCGCGTTGCCGCCGTAGCCCGAGCCGTAGCTCATGATCGAAAGCTCTTCGGGGAAGTGCACGATGTAGCGGCGCGCCGGATCGAGCTCGCCCGTGGAGTGCAGACCTTTGACGAACGATTTGTCTTTCTCGATGCGTTTGAGCGCCGGTTTACCGATGCGCGTCATCAAATACATGTTGGCCACGACGTAAGCGCTGTCCGTGATCTCCACGCCGCAGCGGGAGTACGGCGAGTCGATGGGGCCCATGCAGTACGGGATCACGTACATCGTGCGGCCGCGCATGCAGCCCGCGAAACACGACTCCATGAGCGCCTTCGCCTCGGCCGGCGCCTTCCAGTTGTTGTTCGGGCCCGCATCCACGGCGTCCGTGGTGCACACGAACGTTAGATGCTCGACGCGTGCGACGTCATCGGGATGCGAACGGTGCAAATAGCAACCGGGATAATTGGCCTGATTGAGCTCGAGCAGCGTGCCGTTGTCGAGCATCTCGTCGAGTAGCTTGCGATACTCCTGATCGGTTCCGTCACACCAGTGAATGCGGTCTGGGCTCGTTAGTTGGGCGACTTGCGCAACCCAGTCGCGGAGGCTCTTGAGGCGGGTGCTCATGGATGGGTTATAAACCTTGGTACTTCGAGGAATGGAAGCGGGCTAGTATAGCCGCGTGCCCTAGGATTGGGCGAATGGCGGTAGCGTTGCCCGCGGGAAAACTTCAATTATGGCGCGGAGTTGCCGCGAGACGCCGGCGCGAGCGCGCGATTACGTTGCATGGGCTTTACGCCGCGCTCGCAGTTATTGCGATGCACGGCGCCGCGCTGGCGGCCGAGCAACCGACGCCGGAGCCGCGCGCGGTAATCGTGTCGTCCACGCTGGAACGTATCGCTGCTGCGCCGAACGGCGCAGACGGTGCCGACGTGATCGTGGCGTCCGATAGCGTGGCGTCGCACGCCGATCAGCTCATCGTCAGCGTGCGGTTCACGAACACGAGTGAGCAAGTGGTCGACGGGTTGCGCATCACGAGCCCCGTTCCCGCCAACGTGCAAGTCGTTCCGGGCAGCGCCAGCGGCCCCGGCAGCGCCGTGCTGTTCTCGGTGGACAACGGCCGCACGTTCGGCCGCCCCGGCGAGCTCACGCTCGCGGTGCCCGACGGCGGCGCGCGTCCGGCGCACGCCGCGGACTACACGCACGTGCGCTGGATCTTCCACGCGCCGCTCGCGGCCGGCGCCACGGGGGTCGCGCGCTACCGCGCGGTGCCGCGGTGACGCTCGACGACGTGTTCGGCGCCGACGGCGCGCTCGCGGAGCGGCTGGCCGGTTTCACGTACCGGGCAGCGCAGCTCGAGATGGCGGAGCTCGTGGCCGAAGCGCTCGAGTCCGGGCGCCACGCCGTCATCGAGGCCGGCACGGGCATCGGCAAGACGTTCGGCTATTTGCTGCCCGTGCTGCTGCTTCAGCGGCGCGCGATCATTTCCACGGGCACGCACACGCTGCAGGATCAATTGTTCGACCGCGATCTGCCGCTGCTCGGCGCCGTGGTGGGCCGGCCCATGCAAGTGGCGCTGCTCAAAGGGCGCAGCAATTATTTATGTTGGTACCGGCTCGACGCGGCGCTGCGCGACGGCACGCGCGACGCGCCGACGGTTGCGGCACTACAAGCGCTCGACTCGTGGGCGCAGGTGAGCGACAGCGGCGATCTCACGGAGCTCGAGGACCTCGCCGAGGACCATGCGTTGCGCATGCAGGTAACCTCCACCGTCGACAACTGCTTGGGCAGGGACTGCGCGTTCTTCGATCGCTGCTTCGTGGCCGAGGCGCGCCGTCGAGCGCAAGCCGCCGACGTCGTGATCGTGAATCATCACTTGCTGCTCGCCGATCTGGCGCTCAAGGACTCCGGGTTCGGGGAGCTGTTGCCGGGAACCGATGCCGTGATCGTCGACGAGGCGCATCAGCTGCCGGACGTCGCGCAGCAATTCTTCGGCTGGTCGGTGAGCACGCGCGAGCTCGAATCGCTCATGCGCGACACGTTCGCTGCGGCGCGCGCCGCCGGCGTGCTCATGAGCGTGGACGCGGAGCTGAGCGCGCTCGGCCGTGCGGTGGTTGCGCTGCGCGCCGCCGTGGCCCGGCCCGAAGGCCGAACGCCCTGGATCGCCGCGCCCGCCGCATTGCGCGACACGCTGCCCGACGCGGCCGCTGCGCTTCGCGCGCTCGCCGATGCGCTCGAGGGCCTCACCGAGACCAGCGCCGCGTTGGGCAATTGCAAGGAGCGCGGCGCCGCGGCCGCTGCCCGGCTGCGCGAGCTCGTGGTGGCCGATCCCGCCGAGGGCTTGCGCTGGTTCGACCTCACGGCCGGCGCAGTCGCAGCTCACTGGACGCCGCTCGACGTGGGCGCCGCGCTGGCGGCGCGCATCGAAGCGCAGAGTGGCGTCTGGGTGTTCGCGTCGGCCACACTCGCGGTGGGCGACGACTTCTCGCATTTCTCGAACCGCATCGGTTTGCGCGCCTCGCTGACGGGAGTGCTGCCGAGCCCGTTCGACTACCGGCGCAACGCGCGCCTGTACTTGCCGCAAGGCCTGCCGGACCCTGGCGACGAGCTGCATCTCGAAGCGCTCCTCGCGTCCACGTGGCCGCTCGTCGAAGCGGCGCGCGGCGGGGCGTTCTTGCTGTTCACGAGCTATCGCGCGTTACAGCGGGCGGAGCGCTGGCTCGAAGGCCGCGATGCTCCGGGCCCCGTGCTCGTGCAAGGCCGCGGCTCGCGCAGCGAGCTGTTGAACCGGTTTCGCGCCGACGGCAACGCGGTGCTGCTCGGCACGGGCAGCTTCTGGCAAGGCGTGGACGTGCGCGGCCGCGCGCTGCGCCTGGTCATGATCGACAAGCTGCCGTTCGCGGTGCCGAGCGATCCGCTCATTCAAGCGCGCGCCGAAGCGATTCGCCGCGCGGGCGGCGACGCGTTCAACGAGCTGCAGCTGCCGCAAGCCGTGCTCGCGCTGAAGCAGGGAGTGGGCCGGCTCATCCGCGACTTCGACGACCGCGGCCTCATCGTGCTCGGCGATCCGCGCCTGCGCACGCGGGCGTATGGGGCGAAATTTCTGGCCAGCCTGCCGGCGATGCCGGTGCTCGAGGAGCACGGCGCGGCGCTTCAGTTCGCCGCTACGCTGGCCGAGCCCGCCGCCGCACCGGTTGCCGCAGCGCTGTGAACGCGCCGAACCTGCTCGGCATCGAAACGTCGAGCCCCGTGGGCTCGATCGCGCTGTGCACGCCAACCGGCACGCTCGTTCGCGAGATCGCCACGCCGCGCGAGCAAACGGAGCGGTTGCTGGCGTTGACCGACGAGTTGCTCGCGGCGGCAGGCGTCGGCTTGCAAGACTTGCACGGCATCGCGTTCGGCCGCGGTCCCGGCTCGTTCACGGGGTTGCGAGTGAGCGCCGCGATCGCACAAGGATTGTCCGCGGCCAGCGGCGTGGCGCTGTTGCCGGTGTCGAGCTTGCTGTGTCTCGCCGAGCGCGCGTGGCGCGAGCACGGCTGCGAGCGCGTGCTCGTGTGCGTGGACGCGCACATGGGCGAGGTCTACTTCGCCGCCGCCGAGCGCCGCGGCGGCGCGGTACAGCTCGTAGGCGAGGAGCGGCTCGGCGCGCCGTCCGACGTGGCGCCGCTCACGGGCCCGGACTGGCACGCCGTGGGCAGCGGCTTTGCGGCGCATGCCGCCGCGCTCGCGGCCGTTGCCGGCGCCGCCGCCGGTGTGCTTCCCGCGCTCACGCCGTCGGCCGTGGATTTGTTTTCGCACGCCGCGCGCGATCTTGCGGCAGGCCGCGCGACGCCCGCGTCGGCCGCGCTGCCCGTGTATCTGCGCGGCTCTACGGCCTGGAGACGCAGTTCTTAACGGAACTGTAATATTGAAGCGGTCCAATGGGCGCGATGGCTTTCACCGCGAGTTGCCGATGACGCAAAGGAGAATCCTCGTAGTCGAGGACGAGCGCGCGATCCGGGAAATGGTGTGCTTCAATCTCGCCCGGGCGGGCTTCGACGCTGCGCCGGCCGGCGACGCCCGCGAAGCGCGTGCGGCCATCGCGGATCGCTGCCCGGATCTCGTGTTGATGGATTGGATGCTGCCCGACATCAGCGGGCTCGAGCTCACGCGTCAGTTGAAGCGCGACCCGAACACCAAGGAAATTCCCGTCATCATGCTCACCGCGCGGGGCGAGGAAGACGACCGCGTGGCCGGGCTCGACGGCGGTGCCGACGACTACATCGTCAAGCCGTTCTCCTCGCGCGAGCTGCTCGCGCGGATTCGCGCGGCGCTGCGTAGGCTCGACGGCGCGGACGGCGAAGTCGTGAACGCCAGCACGCTCACGCTCGATTCCGCGAGCCATCAAGTCAGCGTCGCGGGTGTGGAGGTGGCGCTCGGCCCCACGGAATATCGCTTGCTCGAGTTCTTCATGCGCCATCCCGAGCGCGTCTACAGCCGCGCGCAGCTGCTCGACCGCGTATGGGGCGGCAACGTGTACGTCGAGGAGCGCACGGTGGACGTGCACATCCGCCGGCTGCGCAAGGCGCTCACGCCGCACGGCCACGAGCGGCTCATCCGCACGGTGCGCGGCGCCGGCTATCGGTTCGCCGTCGGCGCGTCGTGAAGCTGCCGAGCCGCTGGGCCTCGCAAATCGGCGCGCTTGCGGCGCTGCTCGTCGCCGCGCTGATCTTCGGGTGGTGGTTCGGCCGGCCGGGCTGGTGGCTGTTCGGCGCAACGTCGGTGTACCTGGCGTTCACTCTGCGGCACCTCTATTTGCTCGATCGCGCGCTCGACGGGCACCGGCGCGTGCCGCTGTTCGAGACGCGCGGGCTGTGGGCCGAGATCTTCGCCCGCGTCGACAAGCTGCGCGCGAAGGCGCGCAATCGGAAGAAAAAATATCACCGCCTGCTGCGCGAAGTGCGCGAGAGCACCGGCGCGCTCGCCGACGGCGGCATCATCTTGAATGCCGAGCACGAGATCCTGTGGTTCAACCCGGCGGCCTCGCGCCTGCTGGGCTTGAGCCACGCCACGGACATCGGCCACCGGCTCGACAACTTGCTGCGCGCGCCGCACTTCGTGGCGTACCTCAAAGCGCCCGCGGGCGACGGCATCGTCGTGGCATCGCCGCGCCGCGAGACGGGCTGGCTGCACGTGCAGATCATTCCCTACGGCACCGATCAACGGCTCGCCATCGTCCGCGACGTGACCAATGAGATGAACGTGGAGCGCACGCGCCGCGATTTCGTGGCGAACGCCTCGCACGAGCTGCGCTCGCCGCTCACGGTGATCAGCGGCTATCTCGATATGCTCGGCGAGACGGGCGACGCGCCCGAGTCGTGGCGTGGGCCGGTGGCCGAGATGCAGCGCCAGGCCGAGCGCATGACGCGCATTCTGCGCGATCTCATCGAGCTCACGCGGCTCGAGTCGGCCGACGCCAGCGCGGCGCACGACCTCGTCGACGTGGGCAAATTGCTCGACCCCATCGTGCGCGAGCTCGAGGGCCGGCCGGGGCCGTCCGTGGAGCTGGAGCTTCAGACCGACGCGGCGCTGCTCGGCAAGGAGTCGGAGCTGCATTCGATCTTCTACAACCTCGTGGGCAACGCCGTGCGCTTCACGCCGCCGAGCGGCCGCGTGCGCGTCGTGTGGCGCGCCGCCGACGGCGGTGCCGTGTTCGAGGTGGTCGATACGGGCATCGGCATACCCGAGGAGCAGATTCCGCGCGTCACCGAGCGCTTCTACCGCGTGGACCCCGGCCGCTCGCGCGCGAGCGGCGGCACGGGGCTCGGCCTTGCGATCGTCAAGCACGCGCTCGAGCGCCACGAGGGCGAGCTCACGATCGTGAGCCGCGAAGGCGAGGGCAGCACGTTTACATGCACGTTCCCGAAGGAGCGTGTCGTGCCGCGTGGCCACGCCGTTCGCGCCGTACTATAGTTCCGGCACAGCTTAAGGACGCGAGCATGGAAGTCGAAGATCTGGGTCATCACATCTCGAGGCGCTTCAACGAAGACCTCGAGCGCGTGCGCAATTCCGTGCTCTCGATGGGCGGTTTGGTGGAGCAGCAGCTCGAGCGCGCCGTGCAGGCATTGTCCGAGGGCGACAGTCAGCTCGGGCTGCAAGTGGCCGAGGACGACGTCAAGGTCAACCGCATGGAGGTCAGCATCGACGAGGAATGCAGCCGCATCCTCGCCACGCGCGCGCCCACGGCCAGCGATTTGCGGCTCGTCATCGCCATCATCAAGACCATCACGGATCTCGAGCGCATCGGCGACGAGGCCGAGAAGATCGGCGTGCTCGCCGCGCGGCTTGCCAGCGTCGAGCGGCCGTCCACCAATTACCGCGAGCTGCGCAACCTGGCGCGTCACGTGAAGCAGATGGTGCACGGCGCGCTGGATGCGTTCGCGCGGCTCGACACCAAGGGCGCGCTCGAGGTGGTCAAAGCCGACAATGCCGTCGACGAGGAGTACGAGTCGATCTATCGCCAGGGCATTACTTTCGTGATGGAAGATCCGCGCACGATCACGCGCGTGTTCGACGTGACGTGGATGGCGCGCGCGCTCGAGCGCATCGGCGATCATGCGAAGAACATCTGCGAGTACGTGATCTTCATGGTGCACGGCAAAGACGTTCGCCACATCGGCGTGAAGAACATCGAGGCCGAGGTGGAGCAGGGCGCGCGGCGCATGGAGAGCCGCTCGTGATCGCCACACGCAGCGCCCGGCGCCGGCTCAACTCCACCGGCGTCGCCATCGTCGTCGGGCTCATGGGTTACGCGCTCTACTCGCAACACGTCTTGATGCTCAATCCGTGCCCGCTGTGCATCCTGCAGCGCATGGCCATGATCGCGCTCGGCGCGGTGTTCGCGGTCGCGGCCTTGCACGCGCCGCGCGGCGTGGGTGCGCGTGCCTACGCGCTGCTCGGCGGCGTCGCTGCGCTCGCGGGTATGGGTATCTCCGGCTGGCACGTGCGGCTGCAGAACTTGCCGCCCGGTTCAACGCCTCCGGCGTGCGGCGCGCCGTTCGACACCATCATCGACGTCAACGGTTGGTTCGGCGGGCTCTCCGTCATCTTCTCGGGCTCGGGCGAGTGCGCCACGGTCGACTGGACCTTCCTCGGTTTGTCGATGCCGGCGTGGGTCTTCGTGTGGTTCGCCGCGCTCGGCGTGTTGGCCTTCATCGCCAACTGGTCCCGCCTCCGCGCTTAGGCGGGGACGCACTTATCGTCCCGTCGTACTTTTGAGCTCACCGCTCCGGCGGCGCGGCCGCATACAGGGCCGTCCGGGGACGCCGCCACACGTCGCGCCTCTTTTTTCCTCTTTCTCTTCCTTCCCCCAAAAGACCGGATCGAGAGCGCTCCGCGACAGGGCCGACGACGCGGTCTTTTCTTTAGGTGCTAAAGAGGCGGTGCTGTTAAGGCTCGAGAGCGGCCGTAGAGGGGTCGTTCCGGGACGCTCGCGCGCAGGGCCGGGCCGCGGCGAGGGTTCAAGGTCCTGCGTTCACACCGCCCGGACAGTACCCACCAATGCCCCTAACCAGACCCCGC
>CAMPKU010000212.1 GCA_946887385.1 uncultured Gammaproteobacteria bacterium | reverse complement strand
GGGTGGGGCCGCGCCCCGATTCGCTATGGGGGGGGGGGATGAGGCAAAATTCGCGCCATGTCGTTAGCGAATTTGAGTCTGCGGCCGGCGTCGCTCGAGGAATTGCGCGCACTCGTCGGCGAGGACTGGGGCGACGTCAACCGCATGATCGTGCGGCGCCTGGGCAGCGACGTGGCGCTCGTGAACCAGGTGGCGCACCACATCATCCACAATGGCGGCAAGCGCCTGCGCCCGCTGGCCGTGCTGCTCGCAGCCCGGGCCTGCGGCGCGCTGCGCAGCCAGGATCACGTGGCGGCCGCCGCGATCATCGAGTTCATCCATACGGCCACCTTGCTGCACGACGACGTGGTCGACAGCTCGGGTCTGCGCCGGGGCCAGCAGACGGCTAACGCCCTGTTCGGCAACCAAGCCAGCGTGCTCGTCGGCGACTTCCTGTACTCACGAGCGTTCCAGATGATGGTGGAGCTCAGAGAGCTCCGGATCCTGGACGTGCTCGCCAACGCTACGAACACCATCGCCGAAGGCGAAGTCTTGCAGCTCATGAACTGCAACAACCCCGACATCGGCGAAGCCGACTACATGGAAGTCATCTACCGCAAGACGGCCAAGCTGTTCGAGGCCGGCACGCGGATCGGCGCGATTTTGGCCAAGCAGAGCGACGAGATCGAGCAAGCGCTCGCCACCTACGGCCGGCACTTGGGGCAAGCGTTTCAGCTCGTGGACGACGCGCTCGACTACGATGCCAATCCGGAAGTGCTCGGCAAGAACATCGGCGACGACCTCGCCGAAGGCAAGCCGACGTTGCCCTTGATCTACGCCATGGCGCACGGTAGCGCTGCCGAGCGCCACATGATCCGCGAGGCCGTCGAGACCGGCGGCACGCGCAATCTCACGTCGATCCAGCTCGCGATCGAGACGTCGGGCGGCTTGCGCTACACCGCGGATCGCGCGCGCACGGAAGTCGAGGTCGCGATCGCGGCGCTCGCGCCGCTGCCGGCGTCGAAATTCCGCGACGGGCTCGTGGAGCTCGCACGCTTCGCCGTCCAGCGCCGCTATTAGGGAACGGATTTATCTAATCCGTCCCCCTTACTTTTTTTCGGCGGCGGCGAGGCGGGCAAGCTGCTCTTCCGTCGCCGGCGGCTGGAAGCGCTCCTTCCATTCCGCGTACGGCATGCCGTAGATCTTCTCGCGCGCGTCGTCGAGTACCACGTTCAGGCCGCGCTCCTTGGCGGCTTCCACGAACCACTTGCTCAAGCAGTTGCGGCAGAAGCCTGCGAGGATCATCAGGTCGATGTTCTGTACGTCCTTGTGCTCGTCGAAATGGCGCAGCAGGCGCCGCAGCACTGCGGCCTCGAGCTCCACTTCGTCGCGTGGCGTGAGTGTGTCCGTCATGAGTGTCTCCTGAAGGTTTTACTCTAGCGCGTCGGCATAAGGCCGGGCCACAGAGCCGTGATCGTGGTGCCGGCTGAGCGCACGCGCAGCTTTTCGCTCAACCGGCGCGCCTGCGCGGCCGAAAAGTACTGGCGCCAGTCGCCGACGACGCCTTTACGCACGAACGCCGGCATGTCTGCAGGCCGCGCGCTCGACCAACGCTGCTGGTCGCGGCGCATCTCGTCGAAGCCGCTGGCGTGCACCACCGCGTCGAGCGCGCGCGGGTCGCGCGCGAGCCGCTCGGCGCGGCCGCCGAGCAAGCGCGCGATCGATCGCACGGCGTCGGCCGGTGACGCGCGCATCTGCTCGAAAGTGAGAAATAACAGGTTCGGCTCCGCGCGTTTCGGCCACCACGACGTGAGGTGGTCGAAGTAATCGCCGAAATCCACTTCACCGCGAATGAAACACTCGAAGAACGTGTCCCAGGTGCCGGCCGCGAAGTCGTAATGCCGTACGAAGCCGCGCGTGTGGTGATAGAACGAAACGGCGCAGTCGAACGGATTACGCGCCACGTACACGTACTTCGCCTCGGCGCTCCACGGCGCGCGTTCGAACGGCAGATGCGTCTTGATGAGCCGCGGCTCGGGCAACGCGCGCACGCGCTCCTCGCCCACTTCCTCGAGATGCGGAAACGCGTCATCGAGCCTGTGCCCTGCCTCGAGCGGCCGGCCGTCGTTCTCGAGCAGATAGACGATGTACTGCGCCCACGTGGTGCCGCACTTCGGATACGACGCGACGAAAACGTCGCCCGCGGAGGCCCGATAGCGCTGCGCCGAGGCGAACCCGTCGACGGGGAATCCCATCGGCATGCGAAAGCCGTCGTGGAGCGTGTAACGCGGACCCCGCTCCACGCTGTCGCTCACGAGCGAGCCCCGCGCGTCACGGCCGCAACACCGCTACAGATACGCCATCCACCGGCCGGTCGTCACCACGCACAGCCAGAACACGAGTGACAGCGTGGCGAACCCCTTCACGAGCGCCGGCGGCCGATCGGCGGCTACCCATACGCCGCCCGTGCGGCGCACCGAGACGTCGAACGCCAGGGCGTTCAGGCCTGCGAGCACGATGAATCCCATCTTCAGCAAGAATGCGCCGTTGGTGCCGAAACCCGTGGCGCCGTAAATGAACAGCAGCGACCCGGTGACCACATTGATGACGAAGCCCGCCCACACGAACGGCAGCAGACCAATCATGCTCTTGAGCGGCAAACCGCGCGCCATGCCGAGCACGCGCAGATCGATGAGCAGAATGCCGCCGACGAGCAGCGACAGACCGATGTAGTGGCCGGTTTCGAATGCCGGATACAGCCACGGGATGGTGCGAATCGCGTTCGCTATGCTCGTGTTCTCCAGCCAGACCAGCAACTCCATGATCACAACCTCGGCGCGTTAGCAGCCACGCATCACGGCGCGTAGGCGATGAGCCGGCCGGCGCAAACCGCGCCGAGCCAAAAGATCAGCGACGAGAACGCGATCCACTTGGTGCTCGCGGCCGGTTGTGGCGCCGGCGCGCCCGCCGCGGCTTCGCGGAATACGCGCCGGCCGAGCAGCGCCGCGTTGATGCCGCCCAAGATGATCAACACCATCTTGATGCGAAACGTGTACTTGCTGAAGAAATACACGGCATCCGACGTGAACAGCAGCGCGCCGCTCACGGCGTTCAACGTGAACCCGAGCCACGCGAGCGGCAGAAGTTGCTGCATATTGAACAGCGGCAGCTCGGGCTTGAAGCCGAGCACGCGCAGATTGATGAGCCCGAGCGACCCGATCAGCATGGCCATGCCGATCGAGTGGATGGTCTCGAAAAGCGGATAGCCCCAGAGCGACTCGGCCACGAGCACGCCGACCCAGGTGCCTTGCAGCCACTCCAAGAATGCCATCGATCCCCCAAACGCGACGTCGCCGCGATTGTACCTAAGCGCGCCCGGGGGTGCGGAGGTTGGCCGGCGCTAACGCGCTACCACGCGACGCCGTAGTCTTCGCCAAAATCGCTCGAGCCGCCCCACAACGAGCCTTGGGCACGATCGATGAAGATGGCGTTGATGGGCCCCGACGTGCGCTCCCAGCCTTCGATGCGGTAGCCCATGCGCTCGAGCTCGGCCTTCACCCACGAGGGCGTGTCGTTGCGAACGACGAGGCGGCCCGGTTCCGCGGCGTGGTCGCCGAACGAGTTGTGCATCTGGTAGCTGTTGATGTTGGCGGCTTCAACGGCTTGCTGCACGCTCATCTTGAACTCCACCATGTTCAAGAAGAACTGCAGCAGATTCTGGTCCTGCGCATCGCCGCCCTGCACGGCGAACGAGAGAAACGGTTGGCCATCTCGCAGCGCGATGCTCGGCGACAGCGTGGCGCGCGGCCGCTTGCCGGGCGCGAGCACGTTGTACGGGTTGCTGGCCGGGTCGAGCACGAAGCTCTGCATGCGCTGCGACAGGCCGATGCCGGTGTTGCCGGGGATGAACGCCGGCACCCAGCCCCCGCTCGGCGTGATCGACACCACCCAACCGTTTGCATCGGCAGCTTGAATGGACGTGGTGCCGGCCAGGAACGCTTCGTCGTGCGTGAACTCGGGCCCGCTGTCGTTCGCCGCCGAGCGGCGGCGCTCGGCGATGTGCGGCCGCCAGTTCTCGAGCAGCTCGCGATACGGATTGGTGGCGCCTTGGTATGGATACGGATCGCCGGGACGCACGAGCGGCTCGTTCTGCTCCCAGTTGATCTCGTTGAAGCGATCGCGGGCGTACTCCTTCGACAGCAGGCCCTTGATCGGCTCCACGGGCGGCACGTACGGATCGCCGTAGTAAAAGTCGCGATCGGCGAACGCGAGGTTCATCGCTTGATACAGCGTGTGGATATAGCGCGCGCTGTTGTAGCCCATCGAGCGCAGATCCACGTTCTCGAGCAAATTCAACGTCTGGAGCATCACGGGGCCCTGCACCCAGTGATTGAGCTTGTAGACGTCGATGCCTTTATAGCTCGTGACCACCGGGTCCTCGACGTACACCTGCCAGCGGTCGAGGTCTTCCATGGTGATGAGCCCGCCGGCGGCCTGCGTGCCCGCGACGATCTCCTCTGCAATGTCGCCGCGGTAGAACCGCTCGTACGCCGCGAGAATGGCCTGCTTGCGATTCTTGCCCGACTTCAGTGCCGCACGCTCGGCATCGACGAGCTTCGTGAGCGTGGCCAGCAGCTCCGGCTGCTCGAAAATTTCGCCGGGCAACGGTGCGGCCCAGGCTTGCGGCCGCTGCGGGTCGTAATGCGGCAGCATCACGCGGCGCGCGGAGTCCCAGCGAACCAGCAGCTCCTTGCTGGCCTCGATGTTGGCGGCTTGCGTTTGCTCCATGGGGTAGCCGGCCGCCATCTCCATGGCGGGCTGAAGCACTTCCTCGAGGCTCATGGTGCCGAACTCGGCCAGCATGACCAGCAAGCCGCCCGGCGTTCCCGGAGTAACGGCGGCGAGCGGCCCGTACTCCGGAGGTGCGCGCATGCCGCGCGAGCGGAAGAACTCCGGCGTGGCACCCGTCGGCGCGACGCCGAGCGCATTGATGGCGCGCACGTCGCCGCTTCGCGGGTCGAAAATCAAGGCCTGCGTTTCGCCGCCCCATGCGAGGGTGTCCCACATGGTGGCCGCGGCCGCCAACATGGCGCAGGCCGCGTCGACGGCATTGCCGCCGCGCGCGAACGTAAGCGCCCCGGCCGTCGCGGCCAGCGGCTTGCCCGTTATGGCAACCCAGTGCTTGCCGTGCAGCGCAGCTTTGCGTGTTTCGCGCTCCTCTTGCCCGCCCGCCGTAACGGCAACACACAAGGCAGCGAGCGCAAGGGCCCAGCGATGGGCTCGGCCCGTACGCCGAGCGGTGCCAATCTTGACCATGGACCGAGTGTAGCACCCTCGGTTTGAAGCGACCGGGAAAGCGTCACGGGGCGCGCAACCAGTAGAATGAGGTCCTAGATGCCCAAACACGTGCCCGACGAGCTCGAGCTGTTCCCCGCCGCCGCCGAGGCCGGGGACGCCGCAGCCGCTCCGCTCGCGCATCGGCTGCGCCCCGATTCGTTCGACGAGTTCTTGGGTCACGAGAAGCTGCTCGGCCCCGGCAAGCCGCTGCGCGAAGCCATCGAGCAAGGCGCCATCTCGAGCATGGTGCTCTGGGGTCCGCCCGGCTGCGGCAAGACCACGTTGGCTCGACTGCTTGCTCGTTACACCGACAAAGAGTTCGTCACGTTCAGCGCCGTGACGGAAGGCGTGCCGCGCGTGCGCGAGATCATTCGCGAAGCGGAGCTGCGCCGGCAAGTCGAGGGCCGCGGCACGATTTTGTTCTGCGACGAGATTCACCGCTTCAACCGCGCGCAGCAGGACGCGTTCCTGCCGTCGGTCGAGGCCGGCGTCATCACGCTGGTCGGCGCCACCACCGAGAACCCATCGTTCGAGCTGAACTCGGCGCTCCTGTCGCGCCTGCGCGTGTTCGTGCTCGAGCCGCTCTCGCCGGACGCCGTCGCTGCGATCGTCACGCGTGCGCAGCGCCAGCTCAAGGCCGAGAACGGCCGCGTGCCCGAGCTCGCCGCCGATGCGCTCGAGCTGCTGGTGCGCCACGCCGACGGCGACGCGCGGCGTGCACTGAACGCCACCGAGGCTGTGCTCGGCCATCTCGCGCGAGCCAAGCGCCGCGGCGCGGCGGCGACGGCCGACGAGGTGGCGGCCATCCTCGAGCGGCGCCTCGCGCAGTACGACAAGTCGGGCGAGCAACACTACAACTTGATCTCCGCGCTGCACAAAGCCGTGCGCGGCAGCGATCCGGATGCCGCGCTCTACTGGTTTGCGCGCATGGTCGAAGGCGGCGAAGACGTGCTCTACCTCGCCCGGCGGGTCGTGCGCATGGCCGTGGAAGACATCGGCCTCGCGGATCCTCGCGGCCTGTCCATCGCGCTGGCCGCGAAGGATGCGTACGAGTTCTTGGGCTCTCCCGAAGGCGAGCTCGCGATCGCGGAAGCCATCGTCTATCTCGCCGCCGCGCCGAAGTCGAACGCCGTTTACGGCGCCTACGGCGCGGCGCTCGAAGCCGCCCGCACGCATCCGGCCGAGCCCGTACCGCTGCACATTCGCAATGCGCCGACGAAGCTCATGAAAGACATCGGCTACGGCTCGGGCTACCGTTACGATCACGCTGAAGGCGGTCACGCGGCGGGGCAAGAGTATTTGCCCGACGCCTTGCGGGGCACGCGCTGGTACGAGCCCGGCAATGCCGGCTACGAGAAAACGATCGCCGAGCGCCTTTCGTGGTGGCGACATAAGAAGAACGAAGCGCAGTAACTTCGCCCAGAGGCCGACAACAGGTGCCCGGATGACCGACCAAAACATCGAACGCGCGTTCTTCGTGACGCTGGTGCTGGCCGTCACGGTGGCCTTCTTCTGGCTGATCCGCAGCTTTATGCAGCCGATCTTCTGGGCCGTCGCGCTCGGAATCGTCGTCTATCCGTTGCATGCTCGGCTCGTGAGCCGTCTCGGCAATCGCCAATCCCTGGCGGCGATCATCAGCGTCATCGCCGTGATCATCGTGGTCATCCTGCCGCTGATCGGCCTGGGAACCGCCGTGGCGCAAGAAGGCGCAGCACTGTACGAGCGCTTGCAGCGAGACGGCCTCGGCGTTGAGGGTTTGTATACGCGCGTGCAAGACCGCGTGCCGCAGATCACGGCTTTGATGGAGCGGGTCGGCGTCGACCCCACGCGGCTCGGAGAGCAGATGCAGGCCGCCGCCGTCACGGCGAGTCGTTACATCGCGGAACGCGCGCTGTCGATCGGCCAAGGCACGCTGCGCGGCACGTTGTTCTTCTTTTTGATGCTGTATCTGCTCTTCTTTTTCTTGCGCGACGGCCCGCGCATGCTGGACGCGCTCGTGCGCGCGTTACCGCTCGGTGACGACCGCGAACGCTACCTGCTCACACGCTTCGCCGAGGTATCGCGCGCAACGATCAAAGGCACCCTCGTCATCGGCATTGTGCAGGGCATCATCGGCGGCGCGACGTTCGCAATGCTGGGCATCGGCGCGGCGGTGCTGTGGGGCACGGTCATGGCGCTGCTGAGCATTCTGCCGGCCGTGGGCTCGGCGCTCGTGTGGTTGCCGGCCGCGATTTTCCTCATCGCCTCGGGCCAGATCGTCTCGCGGACGGGACGGTACAAGTCGACCATCCTC
>CAMPKU010000211.1 GCA_946887385.1 uncultured Gammaproteobacteria bacterium | reverse complement strand
TGGCGCCAGGCATCTCAGCGTCGGAGACCTTCCGCGAGCTGCTGGCGTCGTACGAAGACGGCACCCTTCAGTGAGAACGTCGAGCATCGGCGCGCAGTATGAGGCAGCACGCCGCCGCTACACTGCGCCGTTACACGCCCCCGCGCGCACTCCATGTGGGCGGCACACCGAGGTACTCCGGCGACAAGTCCTGAAGCGAAGCGCAACCAAGCAGCTTCATCGTTCGCAGCAAATCTGCGCGGAAAATGTCGACGGCGCGCTCGGCCCCTGCCGCGCCGCGCGCCGCGAGCCCGTAACTATAGCCGCGCCCGATCAGCACGGCGCGCGCGCCGAGCGCGAGTGCCTTGACGATATCGCTGCCGCGGCGAATGCCGCCGTCGAACAGCACCTCCACCTGGCTGCCGACCGCTGCCACGACTTCGGGCAGCACTCGCAGCGTCGGCGCCACGCCATCGAGCTGGCGGCCGCCGTGGTTCGACACGACAACGGCGCTCGCGCCCTGATCCACGGCGCGGCGCGCGTCGTCGCCGGTGTGCACGCCTTTGACGACGATCGGGCCATCCCAGGCGTCGCGAATCCAGCGCAGGTCGTCCCAGCACACCGCCGCCGCTTCCAGCGCAGCGCCGACTTCGGCGTATTTCATCGGGCCGTCCGGCAGCATCACGTTCGGGAAACTCATGAGCCCGCCATCGGTGAAAAAGTCGTAGAGCCACCGTGGCCGCACGAGCAGCTGCGGCAGGAACGGCAGCATCGTGAACGGATTTCGCGACAGCAACTGCCGCGTGCCGTTGCGAACGTCGCGCTCGCGCATGCCCGCCACCGGCGTGTCGATGGTGACGACGAGCGCGGAGTAACCGCTGGCTTTGACGCGCGCGATGCCGCCGAGCGCCACGTCGCGCCCGCCGCACAGATAGAGCTGATACCAGCACGGGCCCGGCGTCGCGGCTTTCACTTCCTCGAGCGGAGTGCCGGACAACGTCGACAAGATATAGACCGTGCCCGCCTTCCCGGCCACTTGCGACGCGCACGCTTCGGCGCGCGGCCAAAACATGCGGCTGCTGCCGATCGGCGCCAGCAACAACGGCAGCGCCAGCTCGTGGCCCAACACCGTGGTGCGTAAATCCACGGAAGGCACCGAGACGGCCAAGCGCGGGCGCAGCACAACGTCGGAGAATACGCGCACGTTCTCGCGCAACGTCTGCTCGTTCTCGGCGCCGCCGTCGAGATAGTCGAACACCATGCGCGGCAGACGGCGGCGCGCGCGCTCGCGCAAATCCGCCACGTTCACCACCGTGGGCCCGAAACCGCTCATGGCGCTGTGTCTCCCCTTCGATTCGTTCGCTCAAGCCGGCGGCATCTGTGCCGTCTTCGTCCTGCACGATGGCGTGTGCGCAGAATCGCTGCGTATTCTACGCAGATTTCGCCGCCCTGCATTCGCGAGAATCCCGCGCGGCGGGTCAGATCTTCGGGATACGGATGCGGCTGATCATCAGCGAGCCCGACACTGCGAACAGCAGCGTCAGCCAGTGCAGCCGGAATCCGGCGATCTCGATCTCGCCGAACCACAGCTGCGCACCGATCGCGCCCGTGTAGGCCGCAGCCGCAAGCACGCCCACGAGCACGATCGACGTGGGGATCGGCGTGCCTTCAAAGTAAGCCACCTTGCCCGTGTCGGTGGATAGCGCCTCGGCCGTAACGTTGTAGCGGGCGAGACGCGAGACGCCGCAGGCCACGAAGTACGCAAGGACCACACGGTCGAGGAAGCCCTGCATGCCGCACGCATACGCGAGCGCAGCGGGCGCCACACCGAACGAGATCACGTCGGCCAGCGAATCGAGCTCCCGCCCCATGGGCGACGACGTTTGCCGCCAGCGCGCAATGCGGCCGTCGAGCACGTCGAACACGAGCGCCGCGAGTATTGCGCCGCTGGCGAGATAGAGGCGGCTCACATCGCCCGTCTCGAGGTACGTCATGCTCGTGAGCACGGCGCCCGTGCCGCAAATGGCGTTTGCGAGCGTGAACCAATCCGCGACGTGAAATTCGCGGATCATCGAAAAGCGCTTCGGGCGCGGCGTGTGGGACTCGAGGCTCAAGCGCATCCCGGTAGCAAACGGGCGTATGGGAACACGCTAACACACGCGAGGGTCGCCGCGCGCCGGCACGCAATTTGCAATCCTTCCGGCGAGTGGCCGTTCGCCGCTCGACCGCAACCTAATCACGACCAAGGACAGGTGGAGAGACCCATGGCCAATAAGCTGGAAGGCAAACGCATTGCATTTCTTGCAACGGACGGTGTCGAGCAGAGCGAGCTCGAGCAACCTTGGCACGAAATTCAGAAGGCCGGCGCAACAGTCGATCTCGTGTCCGTGCACAAGGGCACGATTCAGGCCTTCCGTCATCTCGACAAGGGCGACACGTTCGAAGTCGACACGCTCGTCACGGATACCGACGCCGCCGACTACGACGGCCTCGTGCTACCGGGAGGCGTTGCGAATCCCGACATGCTGCGCGCAAACCGGCCTGCCGTGGAGTTCGTGCGCGAGTTTTTCGATCAATCGAAGCCCGTGGCCGCGATCTGCCACGGCCCGTGGACGCTGGTCGAGGCCGACGTCGTGCGCGGCCGCACGCTCACCTCGTGGCCAAGCCTGAAGACCGACATCAAGAACGCCGGCGGCACCTGGGTGGACGAAGAAGTCCACGTCGATCAGGGCCTCGTCACGAGCCGCAAGCCCGATGATCTGCCGGCGTTCTCTGCGAAGGCGATCGAGGAATTCGCCGAAGGCCGGCACACGGGCCGCCGCAAGGAAGCGCGCGCGGGGCAACGTCCTTCGGCCTGAATCGCGAAGCGGCGCGCCTCCGAACGCCGGTCAGCGGCGGTGCGGGTCGACGGCGTCGATGCGGTGGTCCTTCGTCTCGCGAACGTATAGCGAGCCGATGATCACGGTGAGCACGCAGACGGCGATGGGGTAAATCAACCCCGTGTACATCGCACCTTCGCCAAATGTCTCGCGGGCCCACGCAGAAGCCGTCACGGCCGTCGCGATCAGCGGCAGGAAGCCGCCGAACCAGCCGTTGCCCAGGTGATACGGCAACGACATCGACGTGTAGCGAATCTTGGTGGGAAACAGCTCCACCAAGAAGGCCGCGATCGGTCCGTAGACCATGCACACGTACACCATCTGCAGGCACAGCAGCAGCACCATCGCCGGCCAATTGATCGGGTCGGAGAAGTATTTCATCGCCATGTAAATCGGCACGTAGGTAACGGCCGCGAGCGCGCAGCCTCCGAGCATGATCTTCTTGCGGCCGATGCGATCGGACCAGGCGCCAAAGACGATGAACAGCGGCGTGGTGAGCAGCAGCGCCACCGACACGATCAGATACGCGTCGCTCCAGACGATGCCGAGGGCGCTCTGCAAGAACGTGAGTGCGTAGAACTGGCCCGTGTACCAGACCACGCCCTGCCCGGCCGTTGCGCCGAACAGCGCGAGCAGCACGTACTTCAAGTTCACCGGATTTACGAAGCTTTCCTTCAGCGGATTGACCGCCGTGCGGCCCTCCTGCTTCAACTTCGCGAATAACGGCGACTCCTTCATCTTCAAACGGATGTAGAGCGACACGCCGAGCAGCACGAACGACAGCAAGAACGGCACGCGCCAACCGTACTCGCGGAAGGCTTCCTCGCCGAACCAGATACGCGTGGCGCCGATAACGCCCATGCTCAAGAAAAAGCCCAGCGTCGCCGTGGTTTGGATGAAGCTGGTGTAGTAGCCGCGCTTCTCGTCCGGGACGTGCTCGGCGATGTACGTGGCGGCGCCGCCGTACTCGCCGCCGAGCGCCAGCCCTTGGAGCAAGCGCAGCAGCACGAGCAGCCCCGTTGCGAGCAAACCGGCCTGCGCGTACGTCGGCAGGAAGCCAACGAGCGCCGTGGCGAGACCCATCGTGGTCATCGTGATGAGGAACGTGTACTTGCGGCCGACGAGATCGCCGATGTGGCCGAACACGAGCGCGCCGAGGGGCCGCACGCCGAAGCCCGCGCCGAACGTGGCGAGACTCGCGAGCAACGCCGCCGTCTCGTTCTCCGACGGGAAAAACAGGGCGCCGAAAAAGATCGCGAGACTGCCGTACAGATAGAAGTCGTACCACTCGAACAAGGTGCCGACGGACGCAGCCACGAGCACGCGGCGCAGCGTCTTCTTGTCGGCAAGCGGCTGGGCAGCGGCCGCATCGGCCGCGGCGGTAGCTTCGATAGCCATGAAAATCCTTTTAGCTAGGCCGCGGCAGCATGTCGGCCGCCCAGCGCGAATGACGACTCTTGAGGTTGGCGAATGCGGCCGTCTCGCGTGTCTTCAGATCGGTTTTCTCACCGAGATCGACGGCGAGATCGTACAGATGCTCCTCGCTGCCTTCCTGCACGTACTTCCACTGCCCCACGCGCGCGGCCGCGCGGGTGCGCGTGCGCCAGAAGAGCTCGCGCTCGTATTCCGGCCGCTGGCCGGTGATCACGGGCAGCAAATCGTCGCCGTCGATGGGCGCCGCGGCATCGGCGCCGACGCCGGCCGCCGCGAGGATCGTGGCCGTCCAATCCATGGTGATCGCCGCCTGCTGCGACACGGCGCCCGCGGGCACCACGCCGGGCCAGCGCACGATGGCCGGAACGCGAATGCCGCCTTCGAACAAAAATAGCTTTTGAAACGAGAACGGCCAATGGAACGAATACCGTTCGCCGCCGTTGTCGCTGGTGAAGATCACCAGCGTGTCGCGCTCGAGCCGCGCGCGGCGCAACGCCGCGAGCACGCGGCCGATGCCGTCGTCCATGCTGCGCATCATGCGCGCGTAGGTTTCGAGCGACCCGCCGTTGGTCATCGGGCCATTGCCGTGGTCCGCGTGATTCGCGGTGGGGCGATCATCCGGCCCTTCCCACGGCGAATGCGGCGCCGAGTAATGCAAGCTGAGGTAAAACGGCTTCGTGCGCCGCCGCCCGACGAACTCCACGGCGCGTTCCGTGAACAGGTTCGTGAGATAACCGTCGGCGCGCACGCGCGTGTCGTTGTCCCACAAGTCGGGCAGTGCCGGCTCGCCGGCATCCGGCGCCACGTGCGTGAAGTAGTCGAGCGCGCCGCTCAAGCTACCGTAGAACTCGTCGAAACCGAGCCGGTGCGGCCGGTATTCCTCGCGCCAACCGAGATGCCATTTGCCGATCAGCGCCGTCTCGTAGCCGGCCGTGCGCAAGCGCGAGCCGATCGTGGGCTCCGAGGCCGCTAGACCGACCGGCGGCGACGCCGCCGTGAGCGGCTCCTGAAGCCCTACGGCGAAGCGCTGCGGATAGCGCCCGGTGATGAACGCGCAGCGCGTGGGCGTACACACGGGCGCAGCCGCGTAGGCGCTCATGAGCTTCATACCTTGCGCCGCGAGCCGATCGAGCACCGGCGTGTCGTAGTCGGGCCGGCCGTAGCAGCTCAAGTCGCCATAGCCCAAGTCGTCGGCCAGGATGAACAGCACGTTCGGCCGCTTCTGCGCTTGCGCGCGGCGCGGCACAGTGAGCGCAGCCGCGGTCGCGCCCGCCGCCGCGCCGAGAAAGTCTCGGCGACTGAGGTGATCCGTCATCTTCCCCCCAACAAGACGTCGAGAGCGGATTCTGCTACGGCACGCCCGCCGGCGCGAGCCTGGGAGCGTTTTATTTCGGAGCCGGCTCCGCGCTCGCCGGTACCGGCGCATCCGCCGCGGGAAGCTCCTCCACGGAGTTCATCAAGGCCTGAAATCGCGACTCTCGACGGCGATCTCGAGCATGCTCGTCCCGAAAGGCACAGCTTGACGTTTGGGTCGAAAGCCGTCCGCCATCACGAGCAGCTGAACGCTGCGCGGATCGCGGCGATCGCAGACGGCCTCGGCTTCGGTGAGCAAGAACGTGCCGTCGAGGTTGCTGCGCGTGGAAAGCCGCTCATCGAGGTACGAGGCTTCGACGATGGCGAACGGCACCGGCCGGCCCCGCACGTCGCGCACCGTTCCCGAGAGCTCATAGCGGCTGCAGGTGGCCTGCATGATCCGCTGCTCGAGAAAGCCGACCATCGCGTCGAAGTTGGCGCTGACGATGAAATTCAACGCAAGGAACAGCACCGAGGCCACCACGAGCCCCACGGCGGCGAAGAGGAAATATCGCAGGGGTCCCATCTGCCTCACGCGCCGATTTTAAGCATGCGCTTCAGGTTGCCGCCCAAGATCGCCTCCTTGTCGGCGTCGGAGAGGAACGGAGCCTCGGCGATGAGGTCGATCGTGTCGGGCCAGAAGTACGGGATGTCGGAGCCGTAGACCACTTGGCTCGCGCCCGTTTCCGCGACGAGATGACGCAGCCCTTCCGACGAGAACACCATCGAATCGACGACGATCTGATCCTTGAAGTATTCGCTGGGCTTGCGCTCGTTTGCGCAGTTCGCATCGTCGCGCACGATGCACGCCGCGTCGCTGCGGCCCAAGTACGAGGTGATGTAGCCGCCGCCGTGCGCCGCGCAGATAGTGAGGCGCGGGAACCGGTCGAGCGTGCCGTCGAAGATCATGCGGCTCAAGAACACCGTGGTCTCGAGCGGATTGCCGACGATGTTCCCCAGGTTGCCGCGGCCGTCGAGCGCGCCTTCGCGTGCGATATTCAACGCGTTGTTCGGGTGCATGAACACGGGCACGCCGAGCTCCTGCGCCTTCGCCCAAAACGGATCGAACTGCTCGCCCGTGGGCGGCTCATTGGCAACGTGCCCACCGATCGAGGCGCCGCGCGCGCCCAAGTTCTTGACGGCGTGCTCGAGTTGCTCGGCCGCGAGCTCCGGAAACTGGAGCGCGACGGAGCAAAGGCCCACGAAGCGAGTCGGATGCTCGCGGCACCAGGCCGCAATGCCTTCGTCGTGCGTGGCCACCACGGCGCGCGCATCGTCGCGGCTCGCGGAGTACCACCAGTAGGCGTTGACGCTCAGCGCTTGGACGTCGATGCCGCGCTCATCCATGGCGGCCAACCGCTCGGGGCCGAGCACGAGGGTGGGCGGCGCCACGCGCGGCGCGTTGATGCCCGGCACGCGGCGCGAGACTTCCGGGAACACGCAGTGTGCGTGCACATCCACAATCGAGACACGGCGGCCGCCGAGCAGCACCCGTTTCGGCGCGGCTTGGGCAGCAACGCCGAGCGAACGGAACATGCCGAGCCCGAGCGCCGCGCCGCCCGCAGCTCGCAAAAACGCCCTGCGATTGCTCATGGTTCGTCCCCTTTGACTCAAGGGTCGCCCAACGGCCGGGGGGCGTCAATCCGGCCCGGAATCGAGAATTCTCGATGGCCCGAGAGTCGCTCCGGCCTCACCGTCGCGCTAAGATTGCAGCGGACGCCCGCTCGGGGCAGCACAAGATCGGCAGCGCGGTCGCGTTGCTTTTTGATTTGAGACGAAGGGCGGGGACGCTCAACAAAAAAGGAATCATCCATGAAGGCAACATCGATACTGGCCACGTCGGCACGTGCGGCCACGGGGCTGCTCGCCGCTGCGACGCTTACGGTTTCCACGTTCGCGTTCGCGCAACCGCCCGGCCCGGCGGGAGAGATGTTCAAGGTCGTCACGGTCGCGGAAGGCTTGCGCAATCCGTGGAGCATGGCGTGGCTGCCGAACGGCGACATGCTCGTCACGGAGCGCG
>CAMPKU010000210.1 GCA_946887385.1 uncultured Gammaproteobacteria bacterium | reverse complement strand
TTCGCGACCGAGACGCCGTCCTTGGTGACGGTGGGGGCGCCGAAGCTCTTCTCGAGCACGACGTTGCGGCCCTTCGGGCCGAGCGTGACCTTGACCGCGTTTGCGAGCACGTTGACGCCTTTCAGCATGCGCTGCCGAGCGTCATCGGAAAAACGAACTTCTTTAGGAGTCGCCATGACTCTATCTCCTGATTACGTAAAGTGGTGAGAGGTGGAGGTTATTTTTCGATGACGGCCATGACGTCGTCTTCGCGCATGACGAGCAGGTCTTCGCCGTCGACCTTGACCTCGGTGCCCGAGTACTTGCCGAACAGCACTTTGTCGCCCTTCTTCAGATCGAGGGGGCGCACTTCGCCGTTCTCTAGAATTTTGCCTTTGCCGACGGCGAGGACTTCGCCTTTGATCGGTTTTTCGGTGGCCGTATCGGGAATTACGATACCGCCGGGGGACTTGCGCTCTTCCTCTGTGCGCCGGATCACGACGCGATCATGGAGGGGACGAAGTTTCATAGCTGCTCTCCCTTGATTCAACTATATGATTTTCTGACTGATTTGAATGGCCGGCGCGATTTATTAGCACTCAGCCAAAGTGAGTGCTAATCATATGGATCGAAACGCGGATTGCAAGAGCGTGAGAGCCGAGTCATGACATTCTGCGAAACCGGTCGCTATGCTTCCTGCGGTCTAACGAGACAAATCTTCGCGGTAAGGCGCAATGAGTAACGAGACGATGGTCGTCTTGACGACTTGCAGCAACGCCGAGGACGCGAGCGCGTTGGCTCGTGTGCTCGTCGAGCGACGGGCGGCGGCCTGCGTCAACGCCGTGGGCCGCGTGACCTCGACCTACCGTTGGCAAGGCGAGGTTCAGCAGGAACAGGAGACGCTCTTGATCATCAAGACGACGGCTGCACGGCTCGCTGCCGTCGAACGAACGATCCGCGAGCTCTCGAAATACGAGGTGCCCGAGGTGATCGCGCTGCCGGTGCAAGCGGGCGGAGCCGACTACCTCAAGTGGGTCCGGGAATCCGTTGCCGAAGGTGAAGGACTAACGCCCTTATGAACGCGTCGCGTTTTACTCGAATCTTCATGGCTTGGCTCGTAGTCGCGGCCGGCAGCGGCTGCGCCCGAGACGAAGCATCGTTCACCTCGCAAGACGACGCCCCGCTGGCGCCAGCCGAAGAGGTCTTTCGCTATACGGCGACGGCCGACGCCGAGCGGGTGTACCTCGACTTCGACGTTCTCGACGCCCATTACCTGTACCGCTCGCGCTTCGGTTTCGACAGCGGCACACCCGGCGTCGCGATCGGCGCCGCCCGCTTTCCGCGCGGCGAGACGCACACCGACGAGTTCTTCGGCGACCAAGAGACGTATCGCCACGAGTTTCGAATCGCGATTCCGTATCGGCGCAGCGCCGCGGTCGAGAGCTTCGATCTGAAGCTCGAGCTGCAAGGCTGTGCCGACCGGGGCCTTTGCTATCTGCCGCAGGAATGGACGGCCACGGTGAGGCTGCCGCCGCCGCCTTTCTTGGGCGCCGGCGCCGTCGACTCGTCGGCCACGGGCGAGCTTCTGCCCGTGGACGAGGCGTTCGCGATGAACGCGCGCTTCGACAAGGCCAACGAGCTCACCGTCGCCTGGCAGATTGCGCCGGGGTACTACCTGTACCGCGACAAGCTCACGTTCGAGGCCGCGGGCCGCATCAGTCTCGGCGCGCCGAATTCGCCCGCCGGAGTGCCGCACACCGACGACAACTTCGGCGACGTCGAGGTTTTCTACGACTACGTCGAGATCAAGGTGCCGTTCGCGCGCGCCAGTCCCGATGCGCTCGACGTCGAGCTCACGGCCGGCTTCCAGGGCTGCAAGGAAGGCAGTATCTGTTACCCGCCGGGCAACCAGATCATGCCGCTGGTGCTGCCGGCCAGCGCCGAATTTCCGGCGCCCGGCGCGCCCGCAGGTACGGAGTTCGTGTCCGAGCAAGATCAATGGCTCGGCCGCATCGTCAACGGCTCCTGGTGGACGCTGCTCGGCGGCTTCTACGTGGCCGGCCTGCTGCTGGCGTTCACGCCCTGTGTGCTGCCGATGGTGCCGATCCTCTCGAGCATCATCGCGGGCCAAGGCGGCACCGTCTCGACGCAGCGCGGCTTCCTGCTTTCGTTGAGTTACGTGCTCGGCATGGCGGCCACTTACACGGCAGCCGGCGCGCTGGCCGCGCTGGCCGGCGGCCAGATCCAAGCGTTGTTCCAGAAACCGTGGCTCATCACAGTGTTCGCGGCCATGTTCGTCGTGCTCTCGCTCGGCATGTTCGGCGTGTTCCAGCTGCAAATGCCCGCCGCCGTGCAAACCCGGCTCGCCAATCTCGCGAACCGGCAAAAAGGCGGCACGTTCGTCGGCACGGCCGTCATCGGTGCGCTCACGGCGCTGATCGTAACGACGTGCGTGGCGCCGCCGTTGATCGGCGCGCTCACGTTCATCAGTCAAACGGGCGACGTCGCGCGCGGCTCGGGCGCGCTGTTCGCGCTCAGCATGGGCATGGGTTCGCCGCTGCTGCTCGTGGGAGCGTCGGCGGGCCGGCTCCTGCCGAAGGTTGGCCCGTGGATGAACACCGTCAAGGCCGCGTTCGGCGTCATGCTGCTCGGCGTCGCCATCTACATGATGGAGCGGGTGCTGCCCGGCAGCGTCACGCTGGTGCTGTGGTCGTTGCTCGTGTTCCTGACGGGCGTGTTCCTTGGCGCCTTCGAGCCGCTGCCGCCGTCGCCGCCGCCAATGCGGCGCCTCGCGAAGGGTCTCGGCGTGCTGGCCTGCGTCTACGGCGTCATGCTGCTGATCGGCGCCACGCTCGGCGGCGACGACCCGCTGCGCCCTATTCCGCAAAGCGCGGTGAGCCGCGGCGCCGCGGGCGGAATGCTCGCCGCACAGGACGAAGGCGAGCTCAGCTTCCGCGAGATCGAGACCGTTGCGGCGCTCGATGCGGCGCTCGACGAGGCCCGGACCGCGAGCCGGCCCGTGATGCTAGACTTCACGGCAGACTGGTGTGTTTCCTGCAAGGAGATGGAGGAATACACGTTTCCCGAGCCAGGGGTAATCGGCGCGCTCGAACCGTTCATGTTGCTGCGCGCCGACGTAACGGAAAACAACGACGATGATCGAGCGCTGTTGCAACGTTTTCGCAGCTTCGGGCCGCCAACCATCGCGTTCTTCGACGCGGGCGGCACCGAGCGCGAGAATTACAAGCTCGTCGGCTTCGTTCCGGCCGACAAGTTCCGCGATCACGTTCAAAGGCTTGCAGCTCTCTAGGAGTACCTCCCATGGCTAAGTCGCGCCCGGTGCTGCTGACGGCGGTGCTGAGCGCCGCTGCGGTCTTGGGTTACGTGGCGTACCGCGGCCTGGCGCCGAACGGCGTGGACAGCGGTCCGTCGGGGAGCGCGTCCGGCGAGCCCGCTGCGCTGGCCGTGGCCACGCTTCCGGATTTCTCGCTCGGCAATCTGGCCGGCGAGCCGCAATCGATCTTGAGCTGGCCCGGGAAACCGCTGCTCATCAACTTTTGGGCCACGTGGTGTGCGCCGTGCCTGCGCGAAATCCCGATGCTCAAGGAACTGCAAGCCGCCCGGCCGGATTTACAAGTGGTCGGCATCGCCATCGACAAGCGCGACCCCGTCGTCGAGTTCGCCGGCAACATCGACTTCAACTACCCCATCCTGATCGGCCAGAACGAAGCGTGGGCAGCCGCGGGCGCGATGGGCGTGAATATCTACGCGCTTCCGTTCACGATCTTCACGGCCGGGGACGGCAGCATCCTCGGGGTGCATACCGGCGAGCTGCACGCCGAGCACCTGGAGCGATTCCGGGTCATCGTCGACGAGCTGGCGGCGGGGCGTATCACGGTCGATGAGGCGCGTAGCCGCGCATCTGAGCCGATCTAGACCCGTTCTTGCCTGCTTCGGCCGCCAATTGCGCCGAAAAACGGTTAAACTCGCGCCTTTAGCCCGTACAGGGTTTCCTCACCGATGGCGCGTATTCTGCTGCTCAACGGCCCCAATTTAGGTCAACTCGGCCGCCGCGAGCCCGGCATCTACGGCACCACCACGCTCGGCGACATCGAGGCAACGCTGCGTGCACAGGCGATCGCAGCGGGACACGAGCTCGATGCGTTTCAAAGCGACTCCGAAGCCGAGCTGATCCAGCGCATCCATGCTGCTCGGGACCAAAGCGTGGCCGTTATTTTGTTCAATCCGGCCGCATTCACGCACACGAGCGTCGCGTTGCGCGACGCCCTGCTGTCGGCACAAGTCCCGTTCATCGAGGTGCACCTGTCGAACGTTGCGGCGCGCGAGGCGTTCCGCCGCCAGTCCTATTTCGCCGATATCGCACTCGGCACCATCGCCGGCTTCGGCGGCACGAGCTACGAGCTAGCGCTCACGGCCGCAGTGCGTCACCTGGCCCACGGGGGGTAGATGGACATACGAAAAGTAAAAAAGCTCATCGAGCTCCTCGAAGAGTCCGGAATCTCCGAGATCGAAATTTCGGAGGGCGAGGAATCGGTGCGCATCAGCCGCTACCCGAAACCCGGCACCGTCACGATGGCGCAGGCAGCGGCCGCAGCACCCGCCGCAGCACCGCCCCCGGCACCGGTGTCGCCCGCGCCGGAAGTCCCCGCGCCCACTCGCGGGCAGCAAGTCACAGCACCGATGGTCGGCACGTTCTATAGCGGCCCTGCGCCCGGCGCGAAGCCATTCGTCGATATCGGCTCCGAGGTGAAGCCCGGCGATACGCTGTGCGTCATCGAGGCGATGAAAATGATGAACCAGATCGAGTCCGAGTTCGCCGGCCGGGTCGTCAGCGTGCTCGTCGAGAACGGCAGCCCCGTCGAGTTCGGCCAGCCGCTCTTCCTCATCGAAGAATAGTCATCGAAGAACAGTCCGGGACGAGCGCAACAACGATGCTCGACAAAGTTTTGATCGCCAACCGCGGCGAGATCGCGCTTCGCATTTTCCGCGCTTGCCGTGAGCTCGGCATCAAAACCGTCGCCGTTCACTCCACGGCCGACACCACCTTGAAGCACGTCCTGCTCGCCGACGAGACCGTGTGCATAGGGCCGCCGCGCTCGCAGCAGAGCTATCTGAACATGCCGGCCATCATTGCCGCGGCGGAAGTCACGGATGCCGTCGCCATCCACCCCGGCTACGGCTTTCTGTCGGAAAACGCGGATTTCGCGGAACGTGTCGAAGAGAGCGGCTTCGTCTTCATCGGGCCCAAGCCCGAAACGATTCGGCTGATGGGCGACAAGGTATCCGCGATCAAGACGATGCGTGCGGCGGGCGTGCCCTGCGTGCCGGGGTCGGACGGCCCGCTCGGCGACGACGCGGAAGTCAATGCGCGGCTCGCGCGCGACATCGGCTACCCGGTCATCATCAAGGCTGCCGCCGGCGGCGGCGGGCGCGGCATGCGGGTCGTGCACAGCGACGCCGCGCTGTTCACGGCCGTATCCATCACGCGGGCGGAAGCATTGTCGGCGTTCGGCAGCGATCAGGTGTACATGGAGAAATTCCTCGAGCACCCGCGCCACATCGAATTTCAGGTGCTCGCCGACAGTCATGGCAATGCCGTGCACTTGGGCGAGCGCGATTGCTCGATGCAGCGGCGCCACCAAAAGGTTGTCGAGGAATCGCCGGCGCCGGGCCTTGCCGAGGACGAGCGCCGACAGATGGGTGAACGCTGTGTGGAAGCGTGCCTCAAGATCGGCTACCGCGGCGCGGGCACGTTCGAGTTTTTGTACGAGGACGGGCAGTTTTATTTCATCGAGATGAATACGCGCGTGCAGGTGGAGCATCCTGTTACCGAGCTGGTCACGGGCATCGATATCGTCAAGATGCAGCTCGCCATTGCCGCCGGCGAGCGGCTGCCGTTTGCGCAAGGCGACATTCGCTGGCGCGGGCACGCGATCGAGTGCCGCATCAACGCCGAGGATCCGAAGTCGTTCGTCCCGTCGCCGGGCACCGTGAGCCTGTGGCACCCTCCGGGCGGCCCCGGCATTCGCGTCGACAGCCACATGTACAGCGGCTATGCAGTCCCGCCCTATTACGATTCGCTGATCGCGAAGGTCATCGCGCATGGCGAGACCCGCCGCGCCGCGGTGGCGCGCATGACCACCGCGCTGCAAGAAATCGTCGTGGACGGCATCAGCACGAACATCCCGCTGCATCAGGAGATCTTCCAGCACGGCGCGTTCAAGGCCGGCGGAACGGACATCCATTATCTCGAGCGGCGACTCGGGCTGAAGTGACGGGCGCAGCGAGCCGGCAACGGTTGACGCTTCTGCTGTCTGCCGCAGATGTGCCCCGCGCCGAGGCATTGCTCGAGCTTGCGGGCGCCGAAACGATCTCGCTCCACGACGCGGCCGACGATCCTGTGCTCGAGCCCGCGCCGAGCACTGCGCCGTTGTGGCCGAGCGTGCGCGTACGCGCATTGTTCGCTTGCGATGCGGATCTAAAGCCGCTGCGCGACATGCTCCGTGCCAACTTTCCTGCGTGCGCGGCCACGATCGACGTGCTGCCGGAGGCCGCGTGGCAGCCAAGCGTGAGCCGAGCCGTGCAAGCGCGCGCCATCGGTACGCGCCTGTGGCTAACGCCGGCGGATGCCGACGCCGCTCCGCCGAACCGAGCCGTCGTGCGCATCCGCATGGGTCTTGCGTTCGGCACCGGCGAGCATCCGACGACGTCGCTGTGCCTCGATTGGCTCGAGCAGCGCGTGGCCAGCGGCATCACGATGCTCGACTACGGCTGCGGCTCCGGAATCCTCGCGCTCGCGGCGCTGGCGCTCGGCGCGCGGCTGGCCTACGCCGTGGACAACGATCCCCAAGCGCTGCTGGCCACGCGCGCAAACGCGGCGCTGAACGGCGCGGAAGAGCGTTTGATCGTTGCGGCGCCCGAGGCCCTGCCCGCCGTCCAAGTGGACGTGCTCGCTGCGAACATTCTCGCAAGGCCGCTCGTCGAGCTCGCGCCCACGTTCGCGCAACACCTTCGGCCCGGCGGCCTGCTCGTGCTCGCGGGCATCCTGGAAGCTCAAGGCGCCACCGTGGCCGAAGCCTATGCCGCGGAGTTCGACAACTTCGAGCACACCGTGCGCGACGGCTGGCTGCGGCTCGCGGCGCGCCGCATCACGGGTTAACTCCGCGCTCAGAACCGCTAGAATCGCCGCGATAAGAGCCAAGCGGCCATCATGCTATTCACGCGCTGCCCCGAATGCGATACCACGTTCCGCGTCACCGATGAGACGCTGAAGAAAGCCAACGGCCAAGTTCGCTGCGGCCGCTGCGCGAGCGTGTTCAATGCCTACGCGGAGCTGCACGATCCCACGGCGAAGTCGTTCGAGCCCGAAGACGCAGCGCCACGCAATGTGCCCGAGCCGCCGGCCGCCGCTGCCGAGCCGCCGCCCGCACTTTCGCCGCAAGCCGCAGATCCGCCCGCGGAAGCGAGCATCGAGGTCACGCCGGGCGCGAACGTCGACGCCGAACCCGACCCCGAAGCCGAGCCGGCCGCGGCCGCGCCTGCAGACGACGGCGAGACGCCGGCCGAATCGCAGCCGATCAGCGGCACCGAGATCGAGCGCGTGCTCACGGCCGACGTCGCTGCGCCTTTGCCGGCCACAGCCTTCGCGTGGCCCGAAAGCGGCGCGCCGCCGGCGCGCAAGACGAGCCGGTGGTGGACGGCCGCCGCAGCGTTCGCGGTGCTCGTGCTCGCAGCGCAAGCGTTGCATCATTTTCGCGCCGACGTGGCCGGCCATCCGACGTTCGGCCCATGGA
>CAMPKU010000209.1 GCA_946887385.1 uncultured Gammaproteobacteria bacterium | reverse complement strand
AAGCGGACACAGGCCCGCGCCCTAGTTCGGCGCGCCCCAGGCGCTCGCCAGCGTTTCGCTCATCAAGTAGTCGCGATGCTCCTCGAGCGCTGCCGTCACGGCCGCATCGCCTTCGACGAGCAGCACGATTCGGTCGGCGACCTCGAGGCCCGCCTGCTTACGCGCGTCCTGCACCGCGCGCACCAGCTCGCGCGCGAGCCCCTCGCGGCGCAGCGCGTCGTCGAGCGTGATATCGAGCCCCGCGAGATAGCCGCCCTCTTCGGCGCATGCGAACCCTTCGGCCGCAGCGCTCTCCACGAGCAACTCCGCCGGCTGAATGTCGAGCGGCTCGCCGTCCACGACAAAGGTCTGTGAATCCCCGCGTGCCACGGCTGCTGCGATCGCGGCGCCGTCGGCTGTTTTCAAGTACTCGCGAATCTTCGGGATGAGCTTGCCGTAACGCTTGCCGATGACCGGCAAGTTGGGCTTGATGCGGTAGCTGACGAGCGCAGCATCGCGAGCGATGATCTCGAGACGCTTCACGTTGAGCTCCTCGAGGATTTGATCCTCGTGCCGCCGCACGGCGGCCTCCGCGCGCGCGTCGGGCACGCGGACCAACAGCCGCGCCAGCGGCTGGCGCACCTTGCGCTTCGACGAATTGCGCGCGGCGCGGCCAAGACCCACCACTCGCTGCACCACCTCGGTTTCCTCGAGCAGTTTTCGATCGAGCCGGCGCGCGTCGCTCGACGGCCATTCAGTCATATGCACGCTCACGGGCGCGTCGGCCGCGATCGCGCGCACCAGGTTCTGGTGCACGGCTTCGCTCAAAAACGGCACGAACGGCGCGAGCAGCCGATTGACGGTCTCCAGGCACTCGTAGAGCGTGAGGTACGCGGCTTGCTTGTCGCTGCCGCTCGCAGCTTTCCAAAAGCGCCGGCGGTTGCGCCGCACGTACCAGTTGCTGAGCTGGTCGACGAAGCTCTCGATCGCCGCGCCCGCCTTGAGCGCGTCGTAGTCGTCAAGCGCCGCCGTCGCCGTCGCGATCGTTTCCTCGAGCAGCGACAACACCCAGCGATCGATCTCGGGCCGCTGCTCGTACGGCACTCGAGCGTTGCGATCGAAGCCGTCGAGCCGCGCGTACATCACGAAAAACGCGTAGGTGTTCCAGAACGTGTTGATGAAGCTGCTGGCCACGTCGGCAACGATGTCGACCGAGACGCGCTTCTGGATGTCGGGCGCCACGCGCGCCGTGAAGTGCCAGCGCAGCGCGTCGGCGCCCACGGCGTTGAACACGTCGTACGGGTTGATGATGTTGCCGAGCGACTTCGACATCTTCTTGCCGTCTTGGTCGACGATGAGCCCTAAGCAGATCACGTTCTTGTACGCGGCTTCATCGGCCACCATCGTCGCGATCGCGTGCAGCGTGTAGAACCAGCCGCGCGTCTGGTCGATGGCTTCGCAGATGAAGTCAGCCGGGAAGCTCGTGGCGAACACGTCCTTGTTCTCGAACGGATAGTGCCACTGCGCGTACGGCATCGCGCCCGAGTCGAACCAGCAGTCGATGACCTCCGCCACGCGCCGATACTCGCGGCCGTCGTGCACGAACGTGACGCCGTCGATGGCCGGGCGATGCAGATCCAGGTCGCCGAGCTTGCGGCCCGCGCGCTGCTCGAGCTCGGCCACGGAGCCGATGCAAACGTAGTCGCCGTCGCCGTCCGTCCACACGGGCAGCGGCGTGCCCCAGAACCGCTCGCGCGACAGCGCCCAGTCGATGTTGTTCTCGAGCCAGTTGCCGAAGCGCCCCTCGCGAATGTGCTCGGGGACCCACTTGATGCCGCGGTTGAGCGCCACCATGCGCTCTCGGTAGTCCGTGGTGCGGATGTACCAGGCGTTTTTCGCGTAATAGATCAGCGGGTCGCCCGTGCGCCAGCCGAACGGATAGTTGTGCGTGTATTTCTGCGCGCGGAACAGCAGGCCGCGCTCGCGCAGGAGCTCGATGATCGTGGGGTCGGCGTCCTTGAAGAACTTGCCGGCCACGGGCGTCACGGCGGCGAGGAAATAGCCGTCCTCGCCCACGCCGTGCACGACGGGCAACCCGCATGCAAGACCGAGCTTCAAGTCGTCCTCGCCGTAGGCCGGCGCGATGTGCACGATGCCGGTGCCGTCCTCGGTCGTCACGAACTCGGCGGGCCGTACGCGGCAAATGTCGCCGTCCGCCGGCAGATAATCGAACAGCCGCTCGTAACGCATGCCGTCGAGCTCGCGCCCGAGCGCGCCGCGCACGATCTCGTGCGGCTCGTCCTTGAGCACCGCTTCGAGCAGCGACTTCGCGAGGATCAGCGTCTCGTTGCCGCGCTTCACCCACACGTACTCGACGTCGGGGTGCACGGCCAGCAGCAAGTTCGACGGCAGCGTCCACGGGGTCGTCGTCCACACCAGGAAATAGGTGCTCTTCTCGCCCTGCACGGGGAACCGCACAAAGACGGAAGGATCCTCGACCTCGCGATAGCCTTGCGCCACCTCGTGCGACGACAGCGTGGCGCCGATGCGCGGGTCGTAGGGCACGACCTTGTAGCCTTGGTAGATGAGCCCCTTGTCCCAGATCTGCTTCAAGAGCTGCCAGACGCTCTCGATGTAGTCGTTGTGCAGCGTGAAATACGCGTCTTCGAAATCCACCCAGAAGCCCATGCGCTCCGTCATGGCTTCCCATTCGGCAACATGGCGCATCACGGACGCACGGCACTGCGCCGTGAAGCTCGCGATGCCGACTTCCTGCTCGATGCGCCGCTTGTCGAAGATGCCGAGCTCTTTCTCGATCTCGTGCTCGACGGGCAAGCCATGGGTGTCCCAGCCGGCTTTGCGCGGGCAGTGGAAGCCGCGCATCGTCTTGTAGCGGGGGTACAGGTCCTTGAACGTGCGCGCGAGCACGTGATGGATGCCGGGCCGGCCGTTCGCCGTTGGCGGCCCTTCGTAGAACACGAATTTCGGGCGCGCGGCACCCTCGGCCATGATGCGGCCGAAAACATTCTCGCGGCGCCAGAGCTCGAGGATTCCTTTCTCAAGCTCGGGCCCGTCGTAACGGGCGGCAACGGGTTCGAACATGATCCGTCTTAACGCTTCGGCGAGACCGGGCCGAAGCGCCGTGAATATACGCGATTCAATCGGTTAGCGCAGCCCGCGCAGCCGCCACGTCAACATGCATTTGGCGTTTGAGCTGCTCGAGATCCGCGAAGTGGCGCTCCTCGCGGAGGCGCTTCAGGAAATGCACGGTGATGTACTGCCCGTAGATGTCCCGGTCGAAGTCGAAGATCAGCACTTCGAGCAGCGCCGTGTCGCCGCCGATCGTCGGCCGCGTGCCCACGCTGGCCACGCCGTCGAGCGGCCGCTCGCCGAGCCCCGTAACGCGCGCCGCGAAGATGCCGTCCACCGGCGCCTGAAGACGTTTCAGGTTCACGTTGGCCGTGGGGAACCCCAGTTGCCTTCCCAACCCCAAGCCGCGCACCACGCGTCCCGAGATCGAATAGTCGCGGCCGAGCATGCCGCGCGCGGTAGCGAGATCGCCGGCTTTGAGCGCCTGGCGAACGGCCGTGCTACTCACGCGCTCGCCGTTGAAGAACACGGGCGGTACCTCGGTCACCACCATGCCGTGCCTGCGGCCGTGCGCGTGCAGCGCCTCCACCGTGCCCGAACGGTCGGCGCCGAAGCGAAAGTCGTCGCCGACCACGACGTGCCGAGCACCGAGCTTGGCAACCAGTAGCTCGTCGATGAAGTCGCGCGGCTTCAGGTCGCGCACCGCGCCGAAGTTGGCGCAGAACAGCTCGTCGAGCCCGAGCGCCTCGAGCTGCTCGAACCGCTCGCGGAATCGCGTCAAGCGCGGCGGCGCGGTGGCCGGCGAAAAGAATTCCTTCGGCGTGGGCTCGAACGTGAGCACGAGCGACGAGCCGCTCAAGCTCGCGGCGCCCTCGCGCGCGCGCTCGAGAATGGCGCGGTGCCCGATGTGCAGGCCGTCGAAGACGCCGATCGCCACGGCGCGCGGCTTCGCCGGCGTAGGCCGCGGCAGCGAAGCAAACGTGCGATAGAGCCGCATGACGATCCTCAAGCTCCCGATTGGATTCGCAGCTCGCTCAAGCGCAAGCCGACGAGATAACAGACCGCGAAGTAGATGGCCGCGCCGCCGCTCACGAGCGCCGCGAGCAGGCCGATGCGCACGGGCAAGCTCATGGCGTCCCACTCGCCGGTCAACGCCAGGGCGGCCGACAGCGCCAGGGCCATGACGGCGCTCGGCACGGCCACCCGCCAGGCGAGCGCCGGCCAGCCCGGTAAGGGGCGGTACACGCCTTGGCGCTTCAAGCCCGCGAGCAGCAGCGTCGCATTGGCAAGCGCCGAGCACGCCGTGGCCGCCGCAATGCCCGCATGCGCCGGCGCCCAGCCGGTTTGCAGCAGCACCAGCACGAAGCCGACGCTGAGCGCCATGCCGAGCGCGAGCGCTTGCAGGCCCGCGCGCACGGGCGTGCGCGTGTCCTGCCGCGCGAAATAGCCGGGCGCGAGCACCTTCACCAGAATAAACCCCATGAGGCCCGGCGCGTACGCGCGCAGGCTCGCCGTCGCCATCTCCACGTCGCGCTGCGTGAACTCGCCGCGCAGGAACAGCGTGGCGAGCAGCGGCTCGGCCAGAAAGGCGAGGCCTACGGCCGCGGGCACGCCAATCACGAGCACCAGCTTGAGCGCCCAATCCAGCGTGGCCGAGAACGTCTGCGGCGACTTCAGCGAGTGCTGCTCCGAGAGCCGCGGCAGAATCACCGTGGCAAGCACGATGCCGATCAACCCCAGCGGGAACTCGACGAGACGGTCGGAGAAGTAGAGCCAGCTCATGCTGCCCGCCATCAGGAACGATGCGATCAGCGTATCGAGCAGGATGCTGATCTGAGTTACGGACGAGCCGAACAGCGCGGGCGCCATGAGCTTCAGGATGCGCCGCACGCCCTCATGTCGAAACGACACCCGAGGCCGCGGCAGCATCCCGATCCGTTTGAGAAACGGCAGCTGAAACGCGAGCTGCACGATGCCCGCCGCGAGCACGCCCGCGGCCAGGCCGAGCGCCGGCTGCTGGAGCATGGGGCCCACGAACCCCGCAAACACGATGACGACGACGTTGAGGAGCACGGGCGTGAAAGCCGCCACGGCGAAGCGCCGATGCGCGTTGAGCACGCTGCCGGCGAGCGCCGTGAGCGACACGAACAGCACGTACGGAAACGTAAAGCGCAGCATCGCCACGGCTAAATCGAATGGCCCCTCGCGGGTGGCGAACCCCGGCGCGAACGCAAGGATCAGCAACGGTGCCGCCACGACGCCGACGGCGCTCACGGCGAACAGCCCCACGCCGAGCGTGCCCGCCACGTGGCTCACCAGCTCGCGAGTCTCGGCGTGGCTGCGATGCGTGCGGTACTCGGAGATCACGGGCACGAAGGCCTGCGAGAACGCGCCCTCGGCGAAGAGCCGCCGCATCAAGTTGGGAATCTTGAACGCCACCGCGAATGCGTCCATCACGGGGCCGGAGCCGAACCACGCGGAGAACGCAATGTCGCGCGCAAGCCCCGTGACGCGCGACAAAAGGGTCATGAATCCGACCACCGAAGTCGCCGCGAGCAAACGCACGGGCCGAGCGCTGGCGCTGTCGGCGTTGGAGAGCAACGTCATGGGTGGGCGGTTGCGGGCAGGCTATGTGCTTGACTTGCCAAGAGTCGCTCCGAATAATAGCCGTCCTTTTGGGGCTGTGCCCGCTGCGGAATTCTCCTTTGGCCAATATTCAATCAGCAAAGAAGCGCGCTCGTCAGGCCGTGAAGCGCCGTGCCCACAACGTCATGCTGCGCTCGCGAGTCCGCTCGGCGATCCGCACGGTGATGAAAGCCGTCGCGGCCGGCGACAAGGAAGCCGCCAAAGCGCGCTTTGCCGAGGTTGTGCCGCAGATCGACCGCATGGCCACCAAGGGCATTCTTCGCAAGCATCGCGCGGCGCACTACAAGAGCCAGCTCAACGCCAAGCTACGCGCCATGCCCTGACGGCTCCGCCGTCTCGCGCTGCTTTTCCAAGTACGACATCGCGTCCTGCACCAGGCGCTTCGTGCCCTCGGCCGTCAGGGCGCTGATGCCGTAAACCGGCCCGTTCCAGTCGAGCGCCGCCACGATCGACGCCACGCGCGCATCGCGCTCCTCCGCCGGGAGTAAATCGAGCTTGTTCAGCACAAGCCAGCGCGGCATGTCGCTCAGCGCTGCGGAATAGGCTCCGAGCTCCCCCTCCACGGCGCGATAGGCCGATGCCACGTCGCCGCCGGAGAGCTCCGCGCACGCATCGACCACGTGCAGCAGCAGTCGCGTCCGCTCCAGGTGCTTCAAGAAGCGGATGCCCAGGCCCGCGCCCGCGGCGGCGCCTTCGATGAGCCCCGGGATGTCGGCCACGACGAAGCTGCGGTCGGTGCTCACGCGCACCACGCCGAGCTGCGGGTGCAGGGTCGTGAACGGATAGTCGGCCACCTTGGGCCGCGCGGCCGACAATGCCCGCGTCAACGTGGATTTTCCGGCGTTCGGCGCGCCGAGCAGGCCCACGTCGGCGAGAAGCTTCAGCGCGAGCTTCAAGTGCCGGCTCTCGCCGGGCTCGCCCGGGTCGAACTGGCGCGGTGCGCGGTTGACGCTGGACTTGAAGCGGGTGTTGCCGCGCCCGCCCTGGCCGCCCTTGGCGACGAGCAGGGTCTCGCCGTCGTGCGTCAGGTCGCCGAGCTTCTCGCCCGTATCGAGGTCGTGGACCTCGGTGCCCTTCGCCACTTCCACGTACAGATCCGCGCCGGCGGCGCCGGTCATGTTCTGCCCCGCGCCGCCGCCCCCGCTTTCGGCGCGGAAACGCCGCTTCACTCGAAAGTCGGCGAGCGTATTGATGCCTTCGCGCGCAATGAGATAGACGCTGCCGCCGTCCCCGCCGTCGCCGCCGTCGGGACCGCCGCGCGGAATGAACTTCTCGCGCCGAAAGCTCACGCTGCCGCGTCCGCCGGACCCGGCCTCGACGCGAACGTCGGCTTCATCGATGAATTTCATACCGAAACACTCGCGACCAAAACAAAGAAGCCCCGCGCGGGCGGGGCTTCGAGCAGCTGCAGTGCGGAGCGCGTTATTCCGCGACCACGCTCACCATCCGGCGATTCTTCGGCCCTTTGATGCCGAATGCGACGCGGCCCGGGATCGCCGCGTAAAGCGTGTGGTCGCGGCCGATGCGAACGTTGGAACCGGCGTGATATTGCGTGCCGCGCTGGCGCACGATGATGTTACCCGCCAGCACCTGCTCGCCGCCGAAGCGCTTGACGCCGAGGCGTTTTGATTCCGAATCGCGGCCGTTCTTAGAGCTGCCGCCTGCTTTTTTGTGTGCCATCTCGGTACTCCTTGCCCGTTTAGGCGGCGCTGATCGCCGTGATCTCGACCTCGGTGAAGGCCTGGCGATGGCCCTGAGTGCGCTTGTAGTGCTTCCTGCGCCGGAACTTGATGATGGTGATTTTATCGTCGCGGCCCTGCGAGACGACCTTACCTTCGACCTTGCCGCCCTTGACGAGCGGGGCGCCCACGGTGATGTTCGCGCCCTCGCCCACGAGCAGCACCTGCTCGAAGGCAACAGCGTCGCCGACGGCGGCGGTGAGGCGCTCTACGCGAACGCGCTCGCCCTGACGGGCGCGGTATTGCTTACCGCCGGTGCGGAAAACGGCATACACGACGTGGTACTCCTGGCGAATCGGGGCGCGGCCCCGCAGAAAGGCTGGCAATTCTAGAGTCAACTGGCGGGTGGGTCAACGAAGGCCCCTTCGATTTTTTAGGGGGGGGGGGGGAGGGGCGGGGCCACCGCGCGGGGGGCGTGTAAGGGGGGGGGGCCGAGCCCGGCCCGGGGGGGCGCCG
>CAMPKU010000208.1 GCA_946887385.1 uncultured Gammaproteobacteria bacterium | reverse complement strand
GGTTGCGGCACGTAGTGCGAGCGCGGGATGCCGGCCAAAAAGCAATGCGCCGTCGGATCGTCGTAGCCGCGGTGTGGAGCCGCGCGAGCGATGCGCTCCGCGCGTGCCCAGGTCTGGTAGGGCAGGCTGCCGTCGGGCGGATCGATCACGAGGCCGCGGCTCGCCGGCGTCAAGAAGATCTGCGCGGCCGACTCCAGGCCGTAGTTGCCGCCGCCGTGCTCGAGCTCGTACCAGCCGGACAGGTCGGGCGTGCCGTCGGGCCGGCGGCGAATCTGGCCCGTGACTTGCGGCGGCGCAAGGTCCGCGCCGGCGCGCGCGTCGAACGGCGCGTTCTCGGCCGGGATCGGGGCGGGATACCAGGTGCGAACGTCGCGCTCGAAGTCGCCGTTGGCCTCCGATTTCTCGGCCTGGCAGTGATACTCGTACAGGCGCGGCAGCTCCGTTTGCCGGTGCAGCGGCATCCTGATCGTCCACGGCCGCTCGAACACGTTCGGGTCCTCGATCGTCGCCTCGTAGTCGATGGTGTTCGCGTCGCGCAGCGCATAGCGCTCCGTGACGCGCAGCGCGTTCGAATGGAAGTTGCCGGCGGCGTCGAGCCAGGTGCGGTCGTTGTGATCCGTGACTTCCACGACGAGCACGTCGCCTTCCCAGCGGCCGCGCGAATTGCCCATCCAGCTCTCGATGCCTTCGTGCAGTGTGGGCTGGCCGGCCGCGTAAATGAGCCGGAATACCTGCGACCACTCGAACGTGATCGCCACGTGCTCCGGCGTTTGGAAAATCTGAAACGGGTGCTCCATATACATGATGCGCGGGACGCCGGGCAGATAGCAGTTGCTCAGCGGATCCGCCGTCGCGCGAGCGGCGAAGTTGCGCCGCTGCTGCTCGCGCGCTGCCGGCAAGTACGGAATCTCGCCGCCGTCCACGACGCTCGGACCGGCGGGCATCAAGTACTTGGCGTCGTGATGCTCGAGACCGTAGGCGGCGCGGTTGCGAACCTGCCAGATGCCGGAGAGGTCGGGTTTGCCGTCGGCCGTGCGGGGCAGCGGCTGCGCGGTGGCAGAAGCCGTGACGGCGAGGGCTAGCACAGCGAATAGCGCGCGCAACATCGGGGCCTCGTGTGGTAATTCGGCGCTCATAGTTTGAATGGCTACGGCCGTTTTCGAGCATTGAGAGCGTGCACTAAAGCTTTCTTGCGGTTCTAGCGCTTCGCGAGCAACGACATCGCACCGACGATCATGGCCTCGACGCCGGCGGTCACCGCCGGCTCGGGCGCGATCTTGAACAGCGGCGAATGATGAGCGGCCACTCCGGCGAGCTCGGCCTGTGGAGTGCCGCCGACGAAGAAGTACACGGCCTTCACGCCGTGCTCGGGCGCACCGAAGAATGCGAAGTCCTCCGCGCCCATGCCATCGCGCTTGTGCGCCGGGACGCGCGCGTCGCCGAAATGCGCGCGCAGCGCAGACTGGATTTGCGCGGCCGTCGCCTCGTCGTTGAGCGTGGGCGGCGTGGTCTCCGCCTCCGAGACGACGACCTCGGGCAGCTTCTCCTCCGGCAAACCGAACGAGCGCGCGACGCCGTTCGCGATGCGCTCGATGCCTTCGAGCAGCGCTGCACGCGTCGCGAGATTGTCGGCGCGCACCGTCAATTGCAGGTCCACGCGGTCGCCGATGATGTTGTGCTTCGTGCCGCCGTGAATCGCGCCGACGGTGACCACGCCGTCCTCGAGCGGATCGATCGTGCGGCTCACGAGCGACTGCAGCGACACCACGATCTGTGCCGCGACGAGCACCGGATCGATGCCGCGATGCGGCGATGCGCCGTGCGTGCCGACGCCGTGCACGGCGATATCGACGGTGTCGGCGCTCGACCACGCCACGCGTTGCGGCACGCTGACCGTGCCCGCTGCCATCGGCGACCAGACGTGGAAGGCGAGCGCGTAGTCCGGCTTCGGGAACCGCGTGTATAAGCCGTCGGCGATCATGTCGCGCGCGCCGCTGGCGCGTTCTTCGGCCGGCTGCCCGATCAAGACGAGCGTGCCGGCCCACGCGTCTTTGCGCGCCGCGAGCTGGCGCGCCGCGCCGACGAGCGCCGTCATGTGCACGTCGTGGCCGCAGGCGTGCATGACGGACTGCTCGACGCCGGCGAGGTCGACTTGGCGCACCTTCGACGCGTTCGGCAAACCGCTCTTTTCCTCGACGGGCAAGCCGTCCATGTCGGCGCGCAGCAGCACGGTGGGCCCCGCGCCGTTGCGCATGACCGCGACGATGCCGGTCTTGCCGACCCGCTCCGTCACTTCGAAGTCCAGCGCGCGCAGCTCGGCCGCGAGCCGCTTGCTCGTCTCGATCTCCTGCCCCGAGAGCTCGGGATTGCGGTGGAAGTGGTCGAACAGCGCGGCGAGCCGCTCGCGGTAGTCGGCGGCTACGTCGGCACCTAACTTCAAGTCGGCGGCCGGCGCGGCCGCGCACAATCCCAAGCACAAACCGGCTGCGATGAAGTGGAAGGCGGTACGCATGCCAATCTCCGCTGAAGCGATAGCGCGTCCGGTTAACTTACCTTGGTTACGTGTCCCTTGCGATGTCGATGACGCGAGCTTCGTGATTTTCGTCGCCGCCAAGCTCGACGGCGGAGGGCTAAACCGTGATGCCTTCGAGCGGTTCGACGGCATCGCTGCCGGGGAACACCGTGCGCGCGAGCGCGGCCTCGCCGACGCCGAAGCGCTCGTGCAGCACGGCTTTGAACAGCGCGCGCAGGTCGGTCGTCGGCCGCAAATCGCGGCCGTCGTGCAGGTCGCGGATGCTAAGGCCCGGCCAATCGGCGAGCACGCGGCCGCCGGCCACCGCGCCGCCCGCGACGAACGCGCAGCCGGCCGTGCCATGATCCGTGCCGCGGGTGCCGTTCGCTGCGGCCGCGCGGCCGAATTCCGTGACGACCACCACGGTGGTCTCGAGCCAGTGCTCGCCGAGCTCCGTTTTCAGCATCTGCAAGCCGGTGTCGAGGCCGCGGAGGCGCTGCGCGAGGGGCCCTTGCGCCGCGCCTTGGTTCTGGTGCGTGTCCCAGCCGCCGGCATCGAGCACGGCGATGCGTGGGCCTTCGGGGCTTGCGAGGAAGCGTGCGGCCGCGCTCGTGAGCGGCGCTACGCGCAAGCCGTCCATGCGTTGCTCGTTCGTGTCGCCAACGATTGCCCGGATCTCGAGCGCATCGTACAGACTCTGCGCCAGCGCAGGATCGGCGGCTTCGTAGAGCGCACGCACGCGAAGCAGCGTGTCGTCGCCGGGCACGGGCAGCCGCGACGGCGCCCAGGACGTGACGGCCAGCTCGCCGCGCAGCACGAGCGGCACGTTGTCGGCGAGCGCCACCGCGTCGCGCGCGTCGCCGGCATCGCGGAGCGCCGCCAGCGCCCGATTGAGCCACCCGCCCGCAGCGGCACTCGGTGCCGCGCTGCCGGCCTCGAGCACGTTCTGCGCTTCGAAGTGCGAACGATCGCGGTAGGGAGTGGCCGTTGCGTGCACGACGAGCGCCTCGCGGGCTTCGTACATCGCATGCAGATTCGCAAGCGCGGGATGCAGACCGAATGTGCCGTCGAGATCGAGCACGCCGCCGTCGTTGCCCGGCGCCGCCAACGCGATCGGGCCGCGCAACTGCGCATACGCGGGCTCGGCGTAGGGCGGCACGGCCCCGAGCCCGTCGAGGCCGCCGCGCAGGATCATCAGCACCAAGCGGCTGTCGCGATCGCGTCCCGCCGCGGCGACCCGCGTGAACGGCGCCAGCAACGTCAACGTCGCACCGGTGGTTAGCAATGAGCGGCGTGTCGCCATGGCTATCTCCTTTGGAACTCGGGTGAGGCCAGCAAGATGGCGAATCCCTGGCTGCTGCTTTTCGCATCGCCGATGCTCATCTTCGTGTGCTCGCCGAGCTCGCCGAGCACTTCACCGGCGAGCTTCAAGGGCTCGATGCGCGCGCCGATGCGGCGGCCGGCCGCGGCCGCGAACTCGATCCGCTTCAGGAGCGCCTCGCCGCCGTTCCAGTTAGCCGCCGTATCGGGCCAGCCGGCCGGTGAGCCGGGCGTGTACGGCCGCTGGCCCGCCTGCGTGAGAAAGGCCGTGATCGAGCGCAGGTCTTCGGGCACGCGTTCGAGCGAGCGATACGCCGAGAGCACAAAGTCGTGCGGCGTCTTGAATTTTGCGTGCGGCGAGCGCCAGCTCTCGTCGGCCTCGATCAGCGCGCGATAGACGGGCGTGAGCTCGCCGACGTTGCGCCGATAAACGTCGGCGAGCCGCTCGACGAGCGCCGGCGGCGGATCGTCGGCCACGAAGTGGCGAGCGAGCTTCGTGGCCAGGTGCAGCGCCGTGCTGGGATGCAGCGCGAGCGCGCGCAGCACGTGTTCGCCTTCCTCGACACCGCGCTCGTGATAGCGCTTGCCAAGAATCGTCTTGTCGCCGGGCTCGTGCAGCGGCGCGCGAAAGTGAAACTCGCCGGGCGTGCCGTTGTCCGCCGCCAGCCTCGCGAGCGGCCCGCGCGCTTCGCGAAGCGCCCCGCCGATCGACCAGCCCGTCAACACCTTCGCGAGCTCGAGCACGTCGGCTTGCGTGTAGCCGCCGTTCACGCCGAGCGTGTGCAGCTCCAGAACTTCGCGGCCAAGGTTTTCGTTCAAGCCGAGCTCGCGGCCGCGATTGCGCCGCACCAGCGTCGCGGTCGTCGAGCTCGGTCCGATCGACGCTTGATTGTCGAGATAGAGCAGCATCGCGGGATGGCGCTCCACGGCGAGCAGCAGGTCGTAGAAGTTGCCGGTCACATACGGCCGGATCGCTTCCTGCTCGTAGAGGCCCGCGAGCGCGGCCAGCGGCTGCTTGTCGGCCGACACGGCGAAGTGGTTGTTCCAAAAGTGCACCAGCCGTTCCACGAACGGTTGCTCGGCGGTCAGGGCGAGCCGATGCCGCTCGGCCGTCTGGGTCACGTAGTGCTCGCGGATGAAGGCGCCGAATTCGCGGATGGCTTGCTCGTCGATGCCGGGCGATGCGGGTGTGGGCTCCGCCGGCGAGCGCGTGAAATTCGCTCGCGCCTGCGCAGCCACTTGCCGCGCGGCGCGCAGCTCGCGAGCTTCGACTAGCACCTGCGCGGACGCGGGTGGCGCCGGGCGAGCGGCGCGAGGCGCCTCGAGCTGCTCGAGCAGCCAGCCGCGGGCGTCGTTGCCGATCGCGGCCGCGTCGCCGGGCCGGGCGCCGAGCCCAAAGCGATTCGCGGCAATGGCGGCTTCCTGAGTCAACATCGACGATCCCTCGTCTTAAGGGCGTACCCCGCTCAACGGCCCGGGCCCCGCATCGGTTTACAGGCACCCCTCAAGGGAGTGCAAAAACGTTGATCGAGTTCGCGCGATGCGGGGGTATTTCGGCTCCCGCGATGGCCGCGAGCCGTTGCGCACCGAGCAGGGACTCGGCGTTGATGACGGCCACGTACTGCTTGCCGTTCACGGCGTACGTGATCGTGCTCGTCTGAACCGTCGCGCCGAGCGGCTCGGATTGCCAGAGGATCTCGCCGGTCTCGGCGTCGAACGCTCGCAACACCTGGCCGATGTCGCCCCAAAACAAGAGATCGCCGGCGGTCGCGAGCATCGCGCCGTTGCCGGCCAACGGCGCTTCGTAGATTCGCCGGATCTCGCCCGTGCGCATGTCGATCTTCGCGATGCCGGCGAGCTTGGCCTGCACGGCGCCGGGGCGCAGGCCGCCGGTGCGGCGCTCGCCGTCGCCCCCCGGCGTTGCGCGGGTCATCGACAAGCAGTGGTCGATATACGGCACGTATAGCGAGTTGGCTTTTGGCGAATACGCCGTCGGCCAGAAACTGCGCGTGTTCCAGTAGCAGATCAGCTTCGTTTGGCCCGGCTCGGTCAGCAGCACGTCGGGGTTCAAGTGCGCGACGCCGGTTTCCACGTCGATGCGGCCGATCGTGAAATGCGGCGTGTCGAACGGAAACGGCGTCGCCCAGAGGAACTCGCCCGTTTCGCGGTCGTTGAGCCAGAGCCCACCGCCCTCGGCGGCCGTGACCGCCACGTCGCGTGCCACGCCGCGCTCGATGTTCGGGTTGATCCACTTCACGTGCTGCGGATCGGGATCGACGACGGTGCGGATCAGCGTCTTCTCGTGCGCCACATCCATGTCCCAGTCGTCGCCGGGCAGATGCTGGTAATGCCAGATGAGCTCGCCGGTATCGGGGTCGAGCGCGACCGTCGAGTTGCTGTAGAGATCGGCGGGCGCGTGCCGTGGAATCGCGTCGGCGTTGCCGCCGTGGCGCTCCGCGCGCGTGTTCGGCATCGGGTTGGCGATGCCCCAGTACAAAATTCGCCGCTCGGCATCGTAACTGCCGGGCAAGCCCCAGGCCGCCGCGCGGCGCGCGTCGACGGGCGCGCCGCCCCACGACTCGTCGCCCGGCTCGCCGGCGCCGGGGCTCGTGTGGAACCGCCACGCTTCCTTGCCCGTGCGCGCGTCGTGCGCCGCGAGGTAGCAATTCGAGCGCGCCGTGTTGCAGGCGCGCCCGGAAATGACCTTGCCTTCGACGACGAGCGCGCCGGCCGTGTGCGTCTCGACGGACACGGGTGTTTGCCAGCGCACTTTGCCCGTGGCCGCCTCGAGTGCCACGATCGGGTTCGGCTCGCCGCTCGGGGCCGGCGCCGTGTAATAAATGAGATCGCCGTAGATCGCGAGCGCCTTGATCCGCGACGACGCGGAGTTCGGCGGCACGTATTCCCACAGCGTGTCGCCGGTCGCCGCATCGAGCGCCACGACGCGGCTGCCGCCGTCGCGGCTGCCCGGCGTGGTGAGATACATCACACCGCGGTAAACGAGCGGAATGATCTCGAGCTGCCCCGACGCGAGCGGCTTCGACCAGGTGAGCGCGAGCGACGCCACGTTGTCGCGATCGATCTCATCGAGCGGGCTGTAGCGCTGCGCGTCGTACGTGCGGCTGTACATGAGCCAGTCGGCGGCAGCGGGCTCGCGGAGCATGGCGTCCGTGACGGGCGCGTCGGCCACGCCGCGCAGCAGCGCGGAGCCGGCGCCCGCGGGTTGTGCGAGCGCCTCGCTAGCGAGGCAGAGCACACCGAGCAGAGCGAACGCGGACGAGCGGCGCGGCATGGCGAAGTCCCCGAGTACGGATCGGACGATGGTACCGGGTTCCGCTCAGCGCGTGGGCAAGCGCGGCGGCGACCGGCCCACGAACGACGCGGCCGGTTGTGCCAGGAACTGCTCCGCGGCTCGCCGCATCGCGGGGTCCGTGAGATAGCGATCGGCCAGCTCTCGAGCGGCCTCGGGGTCGCGCTGCGCAATCATGCGCACGGCGTCGTGGATGCCGCTCTGTTGCGCTGCGCTGCTCGAGAACGCGTCGAGCAGCGCCGGATCGGCGGCCGTCGTGCCCGCCGTGGCGCCGAGCACCTGCACGAGGGCGGCGTCGCGGGCGGCGCCCAAGGGTAGGCCGAACGTCCAGTGGCGCGCCGCCGCGGCATCGCGCTCGACCCATCGCGCTGCGACGGCATTGACGGCGACCACGACGGCGTCGGGGTGGCGAAGGTCGCGCGCCCACGCTGCGGCTGCCGCGGGATCCTCGCGCGCCCACGCGGCCGCAATCTGCCGCGCGCTCGCGGGTGCGTCGGGCGCTTGCTCGAGGTCGATCGCGGCGAGCAGCCGCGCGCCGGCGGCGGGCTCGCCTGCCGCCGCGGTGCGGCCGGCGATGGCCGCCACGGCGGCCTCGTAACCGGCTTCGCCGCGGTGCTGCTGAATCCAGGCGGCCGCCGCGCGCGGGTCCGCTTGTGCGTAGCCCTCCGCCACGGAGCTGATCCACGCCGGACGCAGATCGCTCGGAATCGCGTCGAGATAGGCCACCGCCGCGGCGGGATCCGAACGCGCGAGCGACAGTCCGGCTTGCGCGATCGCGGCTGCCGGCGCCTGCTCGCTATGGGCGAGCAGCCAGGGCAGCGCGTCGCGGGGCCGGCGCTGTGCCCACAGCTGCGAGAGGTGCTGCAGCATCGGCCGGTTTGCGGGCTCCACGAGCAGCCGGTTCGCGAGGGTGGCCGTGAGCTCGCCGTCCAGCGA
>CAMPKU010000207.1 GCA_946887385.1 uncultured Gammaproteobacteria bacterium | reverse complement strand
GGCCCGAACGGCGGCCGCCTGCTCGAAAGCGGTAGCTTCACACTCGAGCTCGCGATCTTCGAAGCGGGTGTGCCGCCGGAGTTCCACGCGTGGGCGCGTGCCGATGGGCGGCCCGTCGACCCGCGCGACGTCGAGCTCACGGTGGAGCTCGCAAGGCTCGGCGGCGACGTGGATCGCATCGAGTTTTCACCGGAGGGCGATTTCCTGCGCGGCACCGGCGAAGTACGGGAGCCGCACTCGTTCGACGTAACCGTCGTCGCTCGTCACGCGGGCCGCGAGCATCGGTTCGAATACGAGTCGTACGAAGGGCGCACGATGATCGTCGCCGACGTGGCACGCGCCGCGGGCATCGGCACCAGCGTCGCCGGGCCCGGCACGATCAGCGACGAGCTCGTGCTCTACGGCACGATAGCGCCGGACGCCACGCGCGTGCGGGCCGTGCACGCGCGCTTCCCCGGCGTCATCCGTAGCGTGAGCCGCGATATCGGCGACACGGTGCGTTCGGGCGATGCGCTCGCCACGATCGAATCGAACGAGAGTCTGCAGACTTACACCGTTGCGGCACCGAGCGGCGGAATCGTCACGGCGCGGCACGCGGCGCCCGGCGAGCAAACCGATGCCGAGGCGCTGTTCGCCATTGCGGACTTTTCCTCGGTGTGGGCAGAGCTCGACGTGTTCGCGCGTGACCGGCCGCGCGTCACGACGGGGCTGCCCGTGGCAATTTCGACCGACGCGGGCGCGGCCGCGGCGGGCTCTATCGATTACCTGGCGCCCATCGGCGACCGCGCTTCGCAGAGCGTGGTCGCGCGCGTCGTGCTCGACAACGCCGACGGGCGCTGGACGCCGGGGCAATTCGTGGAGGGCCGAGTCACCATCGGCACCACGCCCGTCGAGCTCGTGGTGCCGCTCTCCGCGCTGCAGCGCTTCCGCGATTTCGACGTGGTCTTCGCGCAAGTGGGCGACACCTACGAGGTACGCATGCTCGAGCTGGGGCGACGCGACGCGAGCTACGTCGAGGTGCTCGACGGCCTTGCGCCGGGCACCGTCTTCGTCAGCGAAAACAGCTATCTCATCAAAGCCGACATTGAGAAGTCAGGCGCAAGCCACGACCACTGAGTTAAGACGCGCATGCTCGACTACCTCGTCGCCCGCTCCGTCCGCCATCGCTGGCTCGTGCTGCTCGGTGTGGCCGCGCTTGCCGCGTTCGGCGCCTACAACTACCGCAACCTCACGATCGATGCCGTCCCCGACATCACGAACGTGCAGGTGCAGATCAACACCGAGGCGCCCGGCTACTCGCCGCTCGAAGCCGAGCAGCGCATCACGTTCGCCATCGAAACGGCGATGGCAGGGCTGCCGCGGCTCGATTACACGCGTTCGGTGTCGCGCTACGGTCTTTCGCAAGTGACGGTGGTCTTCCAGGACGGCACCGACATCTATTTCGCGCGCCAGCGCGTGCTCGAGCGGCTGCAGGAAGCGCGCGCCTCGTTACCGCCGGGCCTCGATCCCGAGCTCGGGCCGATCGCAACGGGTTTAGGTGAGATCTTCAGCTTCGTCCTGAGCGTGGGAACCGGCGCGCGACGCGCCGACGGCAGCGCGTACGACACCACGGATTTGCACACCGTCATGGACTGGGTGGTTCGACCGCAGCTCGCGCGCGTGCCCGGCGTCACCGAGGTGAACATGATCGGCGGCCACGAGCGCCAATACGTCGTGGCTCCGCGGCCCTCGGCCCTGCTCGCGTTCGAGCTCACGCTTGCGGACATGGCGGCCGCTCTCGAGCGCAATAACGTCAACGTCGGCGCCGGCTATATCGAGCGCTTCGGCAACCAGTATCTCGTGCGTGTGCCCGGTCAAGTCGCCTCCCTGGACGAGATACGCGCCATCCGCGTCGCGACGCACGCCGGCACACCGATCGTGATCGGCGACATCGCCGACGTGAGCGTCGGCAAAGACTTGCGCACGGGCGCCGCCACTATGAACGGCGAGGAAGTCGTGCTCGGCACGGTGTTCATGCTGCTCGGCGAGAACAGCCGCATCGTCGCGCGCGCGGCCGCCGCGAAGCTCGAAGAGATCAACGCCTCGCTGCCCGAGGGCTTACGGCTAGAAGCCGTCTACGACCGTACTACGCTCGTGGACAAAACCATAGCCACCGTTCGCACGAATCTGCTCGAGGGCGCACTGCTCGTCATTGCCGTGCTGTTCGCGCTGCTCGGCAATCTGCGCGCCGCGCTCGTCACGACGCTCGTGATCCCACTGTCGATGCTGCTGACGATCACGGGGATGGTCGAGGCGCAAGTGAGCGGCAATCTAATGAGCCTGGGCGCGCTCGACTTCGGCTTGATCGTGGACGGCGCCGTCATCATCGTGGAGAACTGCCTGCGGCGTCTCGCCGCGGAACAGGGCGGCGGCGGCGCGCTCCCCCTTCGCGAGCGGCTCGAGGTTGTCCGTGCGGCGACCACCGAGGTGATCCGGCCCGCCACGTTCGGCATGTTCATCATCCTCATCGTTTATCTCCCGATCTTTTCGCTGTCGGGTGTCGAAGGAAAGATGTTCCACCCGATGGCGCTCACGGTGGTGCTTGCGCTCAGCGGTGCGCTCGCCCTCAGCGTCACGTTCGTGCCCGCGGCCGTCGCGGTGCTCGTGCGCGGACCCGTGGCTGCGCACGAGAACTTCGTGGTGCGCGGCGCCAGGCGCCTATACGAGCCGCTGCTGCATGCGGCGTTGCGCTTTCGCGTTGCTGCGGTAGCCGCCGGTGTGCTCGTGGTTGCGCTCGGCGCAACGCTTGCGGCCCGCATGGGCAGCGAGTTCATTCCCAGCCTGGACGAAGGCGACATCGCGCTACACGCGCTGCGCATTCCCGGCACCGGCATCGAGCAAGCGATCGGCATGCAGCTGCAGCTCGACGCGCGCATTGCCACCATGCCGGAGGTGGCGCGCGTGTTCGCAAAGCTTGGTACGGCCGACGTCGCCACCGATCCGATGCCGCCGTCGGTAGCCGATACTTACGTGATCCTCAAGGATCGCGAAAACTGGCCCGATCCTCGCAAGCCCAAAGACCAGCTCGTGCGCGAGCTCGAGAGCCTCGCGGCGAGCGTACCCGGCAACAACTACGAGTTCACGCAGCCGATCGAGATGCGGTTCAATGAGCTGATCTCGGGCGTGCGCTCGGATCTCGCCGTGAAAGTGTACGGCGACGATCTCGCAACGCTGCTGGCGCTCGGCGAACAGATCGAAGCCGCGCTGTCGACGATCCCCGGCGCGGCCGACGTCGCGCTCGAGCAGATGACCGGTCTGCCCATGCTAACGGTGCAGCCCCGCCGCCCGCTGCTCGCGCGCTACGGCCTGGACGTGGCCGACGTGCAAGACGTGGTGTCCACAGCCATCGGCGGCAAGGCCGTGGGTCAGATCTTCGACGGCGATCAGCGGTTCGATCTGGTGATCCGGCTGCCCGAGCCGCTGCGCAACGATCCCGCAACGCTCGACGCTCTGCCCGTGCCGTTGCCGGGCGGCGGCTACGTGCCGCTGCGCGAGATCGCCGTAACCGAGGTCGTGAACGGGCCGAACGCCATCAACCGCGAGAACGGCAAGCGGCGCGCGGTGGTCACTGCCAACGTTCGCGGCCGGGATCTCGGCTCGTTCGTGGCCGAAGTGCGTGCGCGCATCGAGCGCGAGGTCGAGTTGCCGGCGGGCTACTGGCTCGAGTACGGCGGCACCTTCGAGCGGCTCATCTCCGGCGCCGAGCGCCTGCGGCTAGTCGTGCCCTTCACGCTGCTCATGATTTTCGTGCTGCTGTACCTGTCGTTCCGCTCGTTCGTCGACTCGCTGCTGATTTTCAGCGGCGTACCGCTCGCGCTCACGGGCGGCGTGCTGATGCTCTGGGTGCGCGACATTCCGCTGTCGATCTCCGCCGGCGTGGGATTCATCTCGCTTTCGGGCGTCGCGGTGCTGAACGGCATCGTGCTCGTGTCGTTCATCCGCAATCTGCTGCACGAAGGCCGGCCGCTCGACGAAGCCATCGTTACGGGCGCGTTGACACGCTTGCGCCCCGTGCTCATGACCGCGCTCGTTGCCTCGCTCGGGTTCGTGCCGATGGCATTCAACACGGGCGTGGGCGCCGAGGTGCAGCGGCCGCTTGCAACCGTCGTGATCGGCGGCATCGTGTCGTCGACGCTGCTGACGCTGCTAGTGTTGCCGGCGCTGTATCGCCTCGCGCACGGCAGGGCTCGGCGCGCGGGCGCCGCCTAGGGCATCTGCAGCGGCCGCGTCCTCGCGCCTGAGCGCCCGCGCGAGGTTTACACTGAGCGCATGACGCTCGGTCCCCACCGCACGAAACGCTTGCCGCCTTTCACTCGACGAAGATTCATCGAGGGCTGCGCGGCGAGCGCCGCCGCCGGCTCGCTCGGCCGATTGGCGAGCGCCGCGGAGCTTCAAGTGGCTGAGCCGCAAACGCTGCGAGGCGCGGAGCTCGACCTCACGATCGGCGAGCGCACGGCGAGCTTCACGGGCCGAGCGCGCCCCGCGACGGTCGTCAACGGCTCACTGCCGGCGCCCACGCTGCGCTGGCGTGAGGGCGACAGCGTAACGCTGAGGGTGCGTAACGAGCTTGCCGAGCACACGTCCATCCATTGGCATGGCCTCGTGCTGCCGGCGAACATGGACGGCGTGCCGGGATTGAGCTTCAACGGCATTGCGCCCGGCGAAACGTTCACCTACCGTTTCCCGTTGCGGCAGAGCGGCACGTACTGGTATCACGCTCACTCGGCCTTTCAGGAACAAACCGGCCTATACGGCGCGCTGGTGATCGAGCCGCGCGAGCCGGAACCCTTCACGTACGACCGCGAGCACGTCGTGCTGCTGTCGGACTGGACGGATCGAGATCCGCTCGCTCTTTATTTGCTGCTCAAGCGCCAGTCGGACTACTTCAATTACCGGAAACGCACGCTGGGCGACTTCACGCGCGACGCGCAACGCGACGGCTTGACGGCCACCCTCGCCGAGCGGCGCGAATGGGCGCGCATGCGCATGGACGCGAGCGACCTCGCCGACGTGGGCGGCGCCGCCTACACGTACCTCACGAACGGCACCGCTCCGGCTGCGAATTGGACGGGCCTCTTCCGCCCCGGCGAGCGCGTGCGGTTGCGCCTGATCAACGGCTCGGCCATGTCGACGTTCGACCTGCGGATTCCGGGTCTTGCGATGACCGTCGTCGCAGCCGACGGCCAGAACGTGCACCCCGTCACCGTGGACGAGCTGCGCATCGCGACCGCGGAAACGTTCGACGTGCTCGTCACGCCGGCCGGCGCGGACGCGTTCACGATCTTCGCGCAATCGATTGACCGCTCCGGCTACGCGCGCGGTACGCTCGCCGTTCGCGAAGGACTCACAGCCGAAGTGCCGGCGCTCGACCGCATCGTCTATCTCACGATGGCCGATATGGGACATGGCGCCGCGGACGGTCATTCGGACGCCGCGGCCCACGCGGCGCATTCGCCGTCGGGCACGGCGAGCGCGGCAGCGGAGCACGGAGGCCATGGCGCCGAAGCCGCCGGCGTGCCGGGCGCAGTCGCTCATCCGCCGAGCGAATACGGCAACCCCGGAGTCGACATGCAGACGATGACACCCACGCCGCGCCTCGCGGATCCCGGTGTGGGACTGCGCGACAACGGGCGCCGCGTGCTCGCGTACGCCGATCTTCGCTCGCTATTCGCGGACCCCGACGGTCGCGACCCCGAACGCACGCTCGAGCTCCACCTCACCGGGCACATGGAGCGCTTCATGTGGTCGTTCGACGGCGTGCCGTTCGCGTCGGCCGAGCCGCTCTCGCTGCGCTATGGCGAGCGCGTTCGCATCAGGCTCGTCAACGACACAATGATGGCGCATCCGATCCACCTGCACGGCATGTGGAGCGATCTCGAGGACGAAAACGGCGCTTATCTCGTACGCAAGCACACCATCAACATGCCGCCCGGCACGCAGCGTTCCTATCGCGTGACGGCCGACGCGCTCGGCCGCTGGGCGTACCACTGTCACCTGCTGTTTCACATGGAAGCCGGGATGTTCCGCGAGGTACGCGTCGATGCGTAAAGCTCACCGTCGCGTGCAGCGGCTCGCGGCCGCGACGGCGCTGTTGTCGGCGGGCACGGCCGTGTTCGCCCAGCATGAGCAGCACGAGCAGCACGCCCCGCCCGCTGCGCGCTCCGAAGCCGCGGACCATTCGGCGCACGCGGTGTCTGCAGCCGACCGCGCCGCCGCTTTTCCGGAGCTCGGCAACGACCGCGTGGCGCACACGATGCTCGAGAACCCGCTCAACAAACTTGTGCTGCTCGACCGCTTCGAATCGCGCGACGCGGCGCACAGCCCGCTCGCCTGGGATCTCGACACGTGGATCGGGCGCGACCTCACGAAACTGTGGATCCGCAGCTCCGGCGAGCGCCGCGACGGCGACAATGCGCACGCGGACCTCGAGCTGCTGTGGGGCCGAAGCGTGGCGCGCTGGTGGGATGTGCTGGCCGGCATGCGCCGCGATTTCGAGCCGAGCCCCCATCGCACGTGGGCGGCCGTCGGCGTGCGCGGCACTGCGCCGTATCGCCTGCAGGTGGAAGCCACGGCTTACTTGGGCAGCGGCAACCGCTCGGCGCTGCGCCTCGAGACGCAGTACGAGGTGCTCGTCACGAATCGCTGGATCTTGGAACCACAGCTCGAGCTCGAGTGGTACGGGCATAGCGACGTGCCGCGCGGCGTGGGCGCCGGGCTCGCGGAGGGTGAGCTCGGCCTGCGACTACGTTACGAAGTGCGCCGCGAGGTCGCGCCGTACGTGGGCCTGATCCGCTCGCGCAAGTTCGGCGAAACGGCCGATCTTGCCGGCGAGGACACCGCAGACACGAGCCTCGTCGCCGGCATCCGCTTGTGGTTCTAACGCGCAGAATTTTCTATTGCTCATTGACTGTAGCGCCGTGGAGGCGTAAATTTCGGCCGCTCATGAATTCGCACGTACACAACTGTTCCGCCGACGCCCGTTGCGCCGCTCGAATGCTCGTCATTCGCGGTCGCCAATCGTCGTTCGCGGCTGTCGGCCAAATGGCGCTTACGCGCCGTATGCCGAAACACGTTTATACGGGCGGTTTCACGAGCTGACGCCTTTCGAACTTCGGATCGGAGGGCGTTTTTGAGAGCCTTCCGATCAGGGACAACGAGGCCCCGGTTGGATGCTCCACCGGGGCTTCTTGTTTTTGGGGAGAAGGGCCGTGTTGTTCATTCGCGAGTTCACCGTGCGCAAGCACGAACGTGGAATCCTGTTTCGGAACGGCGACTTCGAACGCTTCCTGTCGCCGGCGCTGTATCGCTTCTTCGATCCGAAGAGGCGCCTCGCCGTCGAGCGCTTCGACCTCACTCAGCCTAAGTTCGAGCATCGTCTGCTGGACTACCTGGTGCGCTGGCAGCCCGAAGCCGTCGAGGCTTTGTTCGCGCGCGTCGAGACAGGCGTCGATCAGATCGCCGTGATCTACCGCAATGGCCACCCCTGGACGTTCGTGGCGCCGGAGAGCCGTGCGCTGTTCTGGAAGGGTGTCGTGCACGTGAAGACGGAGCTCATCGACATCGCGACCGACATCGCGGTGCCGCACCGCATCGCCCAGTCGTGCATCACGGAACGGCGCACGCGCGGCTCGTCCGCGTTCGATGCGGCGATCTTCGTTCGCGAGGTGCCGGAAGCGCACGTGGGCCTGCTGTTCGTCGACGGCCGGCTCGCGTGCGAGCTCGCGCCGGGAGTGCATGCATTCTGGAAGATCGGCCGCAACGTGACCGTCGAGCTCGTCGACTTGCGCGTGAAGGCGCTGGAACTGGGTGAACAGGAGCTGTTCACGAAGGACAAGGCCAGCCTGCGCGTGCACTTGAACGCGAGCTACCGGTTTCAGGATGCGCAGCTCACGGTGAGGACGGTGCGCGACCCCGTGGAGTTTCTCTACAAGGAGATCCAACTCGGGCTGCGCAACGCCGTCGCGCGGCGCTCGCTCGACGCGCTGCTCGAGCACAAAGGATCGCTCGACCGCGACGTCTATGCGCGCGTGCACGACAAGCTCGCCGCGCTCGGCATCGATCTCACGGAGATAGGAGTCAACGAGCTCGCACGCATCACGCTCTAAGCGTGTTCGGCGGCTCTTTT
>CAMPKU010000206.1 GCA_946887385.1 uncultured Gammaproteobacteria bacterium | reverse complement strand
CCGGCGCGGTCGATCGCGCGCGCCATCGCCCCGCCGAGCGCGTCGATCTCCTTCGCGAGGTGCCCCTTGCCGATGCCGCCGATCGCGGGGTTGCAGCTCATCTGCCCCAGGGTTTCAAGGTTCTGCGTCAAGAGCAGTGTGCGCACGCCCATGCGGGCCGCCGCGAGCGCGGCCTCGGTGCCGGCATGCCCGCCGCCGACGACGATGCAGCCGTAGTGGGTCGGATAGTCCATACGAGGCCCGATTCTAGGCGGCGCGCCGCCGCTGTGACCACCAAGATTCGCCAAGGCGTCGGCTGGCCAGAGCACCGGCAAGTGCGCGAACATGCGCCGCTATGCCGATGACCCTGCCGCTGCTGGCCGCCCTCGCCGTCGCCCTGGCCGCCGCGGCACCGGCGAGCGCGCAGGACTGGCTCGACGACGCCCGCTGCCGCCTGGCCACGGATTCGCTGCCGGCGGTGTACGCGCGCTGCGGCACGTTGGCCGTGCCGCTGAACCCCGCGCAGCCCGACGGGCCGACGATCGACCTGTTCGTCGCACGCGTGAACGGCCTGAGCCCCGAGCCGCGTCCCGATCCGCTGCTGCTCATCAGCGGGGGACCGGGCCAGAGCACCGTCGATTTCTATTTGCAGCTGCGCGGCGCGTTCGAGCCCGCGCGGCGCGACCGCGACATCATTCTCGTCGATCAGCGCGGCTCTGGGTGGTCGGCCGCCGGTTTCGCTTGCGAGGTGCCCGACGACCTGTCGCTCGACACCGCCGGCACCGAGCAGCTCGAGCGCATCATCGACTCCTGCGTGGCCGAGCTCGAGCACGACCCGCGCTTCTACACCACGTCCGTGGCCGTCGCGGACTTAGAGCGCGTGCGCGCGGCGCTCGGCGTCGACCAATGGAACGTCTACGGCGTGTCGTACGGCACGCGGGTGGCCCAGCACTATCTGCGCCGCTACCCGGCGCACGTGCGCTCGCTCGTGCTCGACGGCGTGGTGCCGCCGCCCGTGGCGCTCGGCCCCGACGTGGCACGCGAGGCGCAGCGCGCGCTCGAGCAGATCTTCGCGCGCTGCGCGGCCGACGCGCAGTGCGGCGCCCGTTTCAAAGGCTTGCCGGAGCTGTTCGTGGAGGTGCTCGCGCGTCTCGACGCCGGTGCGGCCGACGAGACGGATCCGCCGCCGATCGGCGCGCTCGAGCTGCGCACGCTCGTGCGGTTCATGAGCTACAACGCCGCCACCGTCGCTCTGCTGCCGGTGCTGATCAGCGAAGCGCACGCCGGCAACTACGCGCCGCTGGCCGGCCAGGCGCGCACCTTGCTGCGCGAATTGCCTGAGTCGCTGAGCTTCCCGATGAGCAACTCCGTGATGTGCACCGAGGATGCGCCGTACGTCACCGCCGCGGCCACGGGCGGGCTCGACGCCACGTACTTGGGCACCGGCATCATGGACGGGATGCGCTTGATTTGCGGCCGCTGGCCCGTCGGCACGATCGACGCGGACTTCAAGCTGCCCGTGGTCAGCGCCACGCCGGCGTTGCTTCTGTCCGGCGAGTACGATCCGATCACACCACCGGCTTACGCGGAACGCGTGCGGGCGGACGGCCTCTCCAACAGCGCCCACGTCGTCGGGCACCGCCAAGGCCATGGTCTCGTCGGCGTGGGCTGCGTGCCGCGCATTCTGCGCTCGTTTCTCGAGAACCCCGTTCCGACCGACGTCGATACGAGCTGCCTGAGCCGTGAAGCACCGACGCCGTTTTTCTTGAGCCTGCTGGGACCCGGGCCGTGATCGAAGTCGACGGCATCAGCAAGCGCTTCGGCACCGTGCAAGCACTCGAGGCCGTGAGCTTCGAGGCGCGCGACGGAAAGATCACGGGCCTGCTCGGGCCAAACGGCGCCGGCAAATCGACCTGCCTGCGGATTCTGTCGACGGTGCTCGGCGCCGACGCCGGCCGGGCGCGCATCGGCGGCCTCGAGCTCGGCACCGAGCCGCTCGCGGCGCGGCGCAACCTCGGCGTGCTGCCGCACAGCTCGGGCCTGTATCAACAGCTCACGGGCCGCGAGAACATCGAGTACTACGGCCGGCTGCACGGCATGACTGAGCCCGCCCTTGCGGCGCGCGTCGATGCGCTGGTCGAGCGCCTCGACCTCGGCGCGATCGCGAACCGCAAAGCCAAAGGCTTCTCGCAAGGCGAGCGCACGAAAATCGCGCTGGCCCGCGCGCTCGTTCACGATCCGCAGCATCTGCTGCTCGACGAGCCGACGAGCGGGCTCGACGTGATGGCTACGCGGCACCTGCGCGATTGGCTGCGCGAGCTGCGCGCCCAAGGGCGTTGCGTGCTGCTATCGAGCCACGTGATGCAGGAAGTGGAAGCGCTCGTCGACGAGCTCGTGATCATCGCGGCGGGACGCGTCACGCTGCGCGGCAGCCCCGCCGAGCTCGCGCAGCGCTTCCCCGGTCACAGCCTCGAGGACATCTTCGTCGCGGCCGTCAGCGGCGCCGAGCGAACCGCTGCATGAGCGCCTCGGCCACCGTCTGGCGCAAGGAGCTGCTCGAGACGCTGCGCGAGCGGCGCGTGCTGATCTCGTTGCTGCTGGGGCCGCTGTTCGGCCCGATCTTCTTCACCGTGATGATCAACCTCGTGGTGTCGCAGAACGTGTCGTCGGCCGAGGAAGTGCTCGAGGTGCCGATCTTGGGCGCCGAGCACGCGCCGAATCTGCTCGCGTTCTTGCATGCGCGCAGCGTGGACCCGCTCGCACACCACGGCGTCGCAGACGTGGAGCAGGCTGCGCGGCTCGTCGCCACGGGCGAGCACGACGTGGTGCTCGTCATCGACGAAGCGTTCGGCAGCGACTTCGGCACCGACCGCGCGGCGCGCGTGGCCCTGATCTTCGACCGCTCGAAGTCGCGCGCCGCGAGCCGCGTGGGCCGCTTGCGCGGCGCCATCGAGGCGTACGGTCAGCAGATCGGCACGCTGCGGCTCGTGGTGAACGGCGTGGATCCCGGCCTGTTGCGGCCGCTCGTGGTCGATGAGCTCGACGTTTCCACGCCGGCGAGCCGCTCTGCGCTGATGCTCGGCATGCTCACGTACTTTCTGCTGTTCGCGACGCTGACGGGCGGTCTGCATCTGGCCATCGACACGACGGCCGGCGAGCGCGAGCGTAAGTCGCTCGAGCCGCTGCTGGCGCTGCCCGTGACGCGCGCGAGCCTGCTCATCGGCAAGATGGCGGCCACGATGTGCTACATGCTGGCGTCGCTCGCGTTGACGCTCGGAGCGTTCGCGCTGGCACTGCCGCATCTGCCGCTCGAGCAGATCGGCATGAGCTCCAACTTCGGCGTTCGCACGGCCGCGCTCGCGTTCGTGCTGCTCTGCCCGTTCGCGCCGCTCGGCGCCGCGCTGATGACCACGGTGGCCTCGTTCACGAAAACCTACCGCGAGGCGCAGACGTATCTCACGTTCGTGCTGCTCGTGCCCACGCTGCCGCTGGCGGTGGCCACGCTGCTGAACGTGGAGCCCGCGGCGAAGCTCATGTGGATTCCGAGCCTGAGCCAGCATCTGCTGATCACGACGCTGATCAAAGGCCAGCCGCTGGATTTTTCGTTCGTGGCGATTTCGGCGGCGGGCTCGCTCGCATTCGGCGCCGTGCTCGGCTGGCTCGCGGTGCGGCTCTATCGGCGCGAAGCGATCCTCGGTTAGCAAGTTGGACAAGTTTATGTAAATGCGCCGCTCGCGCTTCTGCGAGCGCGTTCACGCCGGAGCACGCTGCGACGGCGCAAGCTGCTCGCTGTTGGCCCTGTGCTTCAAACCGATCGACCGATGTCCGAACCGCCGCTTCGCGCACACCCGCCATCGTACGATGCGCTGACGCTGTCTTTGACGCGTCCGGCGTTGATGCAGGAGCTCGCCGCGCAGGCGCAGCTTGCGCAGCGCAGCGGCAACGTGTTCTCGGTGCTGCTGCTCGACGTCGACCATCTGCACAACATCAACGACTGCCACGGCACGGCGGCCGGCGACGAGGTGCTCGTGGGTCTCGCGGACCGGTGCCGTCACGTCACCGCGCAGCCCGCCTGGCATCGCTCCGAGTACGCCTTCGGGCGTTACGACGGAGGCGCCCTGATGATCGTCGCGCGGCCGTGTGCGGCCAGCCAGGCCGAAATGCTCGCGGAGGCCGTGCGCTTCGCGGTCGCCGAAAAGCCCCTGTGCGAGCGCATCAGCGCCACGGTTTCGGTGGGCGTAGCGCAATTTCGCATCGGCGAATCCGTGGACGAGCTGCTCGCGCGCACCGAGCGCGTGCTGCACCTCGCCAAGCAGTTCGGCCGCGATCGGGTAGAGGTGGCGAGCACACCGTTCAGCCGCGTCGAGCGCGCCAAAGTCGTCGGCCTGTACGACTAAGAGCTTCCGGGCGCGGCAGCGCCCAACCTCCCCGCACGAAACTTGCATGCCGTCTGGCAAGCCAAGGATTGACGTCGTCTCTTCTTAGATAATAGCGACGGACGTGGCTGCAGTTGCTGAAAACCCGAACAAGAATTTGGAACGTGGGGTATTGATTGCAACTAACGTGGAGCAAGTGCGCGGGCGGCGAATGGTGCCTGCTCGACGCCGTGGACGTAGCCTCGATCGACCAGCACGGTGTGTTCGTCGTTTGGCGGCCCGCCGACCTCGGCCGCGCACCGGGCGTGTTGTACGTCGGCCGGGGTCCGCTGCGGGCGAAGATCGAAGATTGCCGCCGCGATCCCATCATGGGCGCGTCGCCGGGGCTGCGCGTTACATGGGCAGCGGTGGATCCTCGCGACGTCGACGCCGTCGCCGCTTACCTATATCAGCAACTCCGTCCTCTTTGGGGCGAGGGGGTGCTGCGAGGCGGGGCTCCGCGGCCAGTGAACCTGCCGTTGACGGGCTAACCGACGCTCGGCCGGTCTGGATCGCGGCCACCGTCTCGACGAGCTTCATGTACTGATACCACGCCCAAGGCGGCTCGTTGCCGCTGCGGATGCGCCGCTCGGCCCAATTCTTGAGCACGACCAAGCACTTATCGATACGTCTCTCCATGACGAACCTGGTTCAAGTTCCGTGCCAGCTTGCCGTCATCCAAAATCAACGGCTTGCAGTGGCGCGCCGCCACGAGGCGCCCCCGGCGGTTCCAACTTCTGGCAACGGCGGTGGGTTGCCGTTATTTGCCGATGCAGAACGTGGCAAAGATCTCGCCGAGCAGGTCGTCGCTCGTGAGCTCGCCCGTGAGCTCGCCGAGGTCGCGCTGCGCGGCGCGCAGATGCTCTGCGGCGAGCTCGAGCGCAGCGCCGAGCTGCGCGCCGGCCGCGTCGAGATGCGCACGGGCGCGCTCGAGTGCCTCGAGGTGCCGCCGGCGCGCGCTGAACGTGCCGGCGCCCTCGGCGCCGATGCCTGCGGACTCCTTCAGGTGCGCCACGAGCAAGTCGATGCCGGCCCCCGTCAGCGCGGAGACGTAGAGCACGGGCGTGCCCTGCTCTTGCGCAACGCGCGGCGCGATACGCGCGAGATCGATCTTGTTCGCCACGACGGTGAGCACCGCGTCGCCTTGTTGCGCGGCACGCGCGCCCGCCACGGCGTCTGCGAGCGGCTCGCGTGCGTCGGCCACCCACAGCAAGCGATCGGCGCGGTTCAGCTCGAGGCGCGCGCGCCGCACGCCTTCGCGCTCCACGGGATCCGTGGTGTCGCGCAATCCCGCGGTGTCCACCACCGTCACGGGTAAGCCGTCGAGCGTGAGCTGCTCGCGCAACGGATCGCGCGTCGTGCCGGGGATCTCCGTGACGATGGCCGCGTCGTAACCCGCGAGGCGGTTCAGGAGGCTCGACTTGCCGGCGTTCGGCGGACCCGCGATCGCGACGCTGAGCCCGTCGCGCAGCGCTCGCCCGGAGCGCGCGCGGGCCGCGATCGCCTCGAGCATTGCCTCGAGCGCCGCAAGCTCGGCGGCGCACTCGGGCGCCGCGTCGAAGGGCAGCTCTTCGTCGGGAAAGTCGAGCCAGGCTTCGATGCGCACGCGCAGCGCCGTCAAACCGTGCTGCAGCTCTATCACCGCCGTCGAGAACTCGCCTTCGAGCGAGCGCAACGCAGCGCGCGCGGCCTGTGCCGAGCCGCTCGCGATCAAGTCGGCGATCGCTTCGGCCTGCAGCAGATCGATCTTGTCGTTGAGAAACGCGCGCAGCGTGAACTCGCCGGCCTCGGCGGCGCGAGCGCCGTGCGCGAACGCCGCGGCGAGCAGCGCGTCGGCAACGACGTGCCCGCCGTGACAGTGAAGCTCGACGACGTCCTCGCCCGTGAACGAGCTCGGCCCCGGGAAAAACAGCACCAAGCCGCGGTCGAGTGTTGCGCCGGAGGTGTCGCGAAAGGTGCGCAGCTGCGCGCGGCGCGGCTGCGGCTTAAGGCCGGTCAGTGCCTGCGCGATGGGCTTCGCGCGGGGTCCCGACAGCCGGATGACGGCGATCGCGCCGACCCCGGGCGCCGTAGCGAGCGCTGCGATCGTGTCGTCGCGCCGCAGTGCCAAGCGTATTCTCCGCGACCGCTGCTTACGTGGCGGCCGACTCGCGCGCCACGATCTTGTTGATGCGCCACTGCTGCAGGATCGACAGCGCCGTGTTCGTCAGCTGGTACAGCACCAGACCCGCGGGGAACACCACCAGGAACGCGGCGAACACGAGCGGCATGATCTGCATCATGCGCGCCTGCACGGGGTCGGGCGGCGCCGGGCTCAAGCGCGTTTGGAAAAACATCGCCACGGCCATCAAGGCCGGCAGCACGAAGTACGGATCGCGGGCCGACAGATCCTGGATCCATAGCATGAACGGCGCCTGGCGCAGCTCGACGCTCTCGACGAGCATCCAGTAAAACGCAAAGAAAAACGGCATCTGGATCAAGATCGGCAAGCAGCCGGCGGCCGGATTCACCTTCTCGCGCTTGTAGAGCTCCATCATCGCCTGGCTCAAGCCCTGCCGGTCGTCCTTGTAGCGCTCCTGCAGCGCCTTCATGCGCGGCGCGATCTTGCGCATCTTCGCCATCGAACGGCCGCTCATCGCCGTGAGCTTGTAGAACAGCAGCTTGATCATGATCGTGACGATGATGATCGCGAACCCCCAGTTGCCGACCCAGCCATGCACCCAATTGAGCACCGTGAACAACGGCTGCGCGAGCGCCGTGGTGTAGCCGTAGTCCACGGTGCGCTCGAGCGCGCCGCCGACGCTTTGCAGCTGCTCTTGAAGCTTCGGGCCCACGAACAACGTGAACGTGGTGTCGAGCGGCATCGCAGAGTTCACGTCCACCACGGGTCCTAACGCGCTCAACACGAATGCCGGCCCATTGGTCTTCGCTTCGTAGCGGTACGTAACATCGCGCGGCGGCACGGCCGCGGCCAGGAAGTGGTGCTGGATCGCCGCGAACCAACCGCCTTGCACGGTCTGCTGCTCGGGCATTTGAGCCAAATCTTCGAAGTCGATGCGGTCGAAGTTGTCGCCGTTGTAGAGCACCGGCCCCTTGAAAGAGTAGGAATCGATCGACAGGAACGACCGCTCGACCGGCACGTGCACGCGCTCCATCTGCACGTACGGCGCGCCGCGCCAACTTCCGCCCGAGTTCGACATCACCGTAAGCGTGAGCTCGATGTCGTAGCGGCCGCGGCGAAACGTGTACGTCTTGCGGGCGCTGATCTGCCCCTCGCCCACCCAGTCGAGCGTCACGACGAGCTCGTCCTGCCCTGGCGCCAACGTGTAGTCGTTCGTCGCACTGCGAAACGTGGCGCGGTGATTCGGCTCGGCGCCCCCGACGGCGCTCAACACGCCTGTTTGGAACACCCAGCGCTCGGGACCGGAGTCGTCGAGCAAGCGGACGACGGGCTCGGGCCGATCCTTGTCGACGGAGTACTCGAGCAAGTCCGCACGCACGAGATCGCCGCCTTGCGACGCGATGCGCAGATCGAGCACGTCGGTGCGGACGCGGATCAGCTCGCCCGTGGGAGCGGCGGCCGGCGCGGCTGCCGGCTGCGCCGGCGCCTCGGTCGTCTCGAGACTCGGCAACGTGCTCGAGGGAATGCCGTTCTCTCCCCCGGGCGGCGGCGTCGTGACGACGCTGACGGGTGCCGCGTAGTCCGCCTGCCAAGCCGTGTACGTGAGCCACGCCATGCCGAGCAGCGTGAGCCAGAGGAAAACGCGGATGTTATCCATGCTGCCTCGCGGCTCCGCCCGCTTTCGAGAGCTGCTCGAAGTGCCGGTCCAGGCTCGCGCGCAGCTCGGG
>CAMPKU010000205.1 GCA_946887385.1 uncultured Gammaproteobacteria bacterium | reverse complement strand
CCGAGCACGCGCGCTGCCGTTGCCACACCGCCGCCGGTGCGCAACAATCCGGCCCGACGCGCGCCCGCGGTCGCCACGCCGGCGCCAGGGGTGGCCGAGGCACTCACCGTTGCTCACAAAGTCGATACAAATTGCTGCGCGGCGGCTGCGCCGAGCGATGCGAGTATGGCTACTCGCGCTGGTGCCGTTGGCGCTCATGGCGAGCGGCAGCGCCGTGCGCGGTCAGGAACCGCGCGTGACGTTAACGGTAAAACCCATGCTCTGCATCACCGACCGGCGCGAGGAAAGCTGTGCGCTGTCGATCCTCGTCGCGTGGCAGAGCAGCCGCGCGGGCGCGTACTGCCTGCACAGCGAGCTCGCCCCCGACCCCCTGCGCTGCTGGGAGCGCGCGGAAACGGGCATGGTCGTTGACGAGCGCGTCGTGGAAACCACGTTCCGCTATTGGCTCACGAACGGCGCGTCGACCACGCCGGTTGCGGAGGCTACGCTCGACGTCATGAGCGCGGACTCCGACGATCGACGGCGCAACCGGCCGCGCCGTCATGTATGGGACATCTTATGAGCGCCATGGACATCCTGCTGATCGAAGACGATGCACGCCTCGCCGAGCTCACGAGCCGGTACCTCACGCAAAACGGCCTTACGGTGACCGTCGAGTCGAACGGCGCCGCAGCCGTCGCGCGTTTCAACCAAGTGCGGCCGCGCCTCGTGCTGCTCGACCTCATGCTGCCCGGCAAAGACGGCCTCACGGTCTGCCGCGAGCTGCGCCAGAGCTTCAAGGGCCCGATTTTGATGCTCACGGCGAAGGACGCCGACATCGATCAGGTCATCGGGCTCGAGGCCGGCGCCGACGACTACGTGGCGAAACCGGCGGAGCCCATGGTGCTGCTCGCACGCATCCGCGCGTTGCTGCGCCGGCTGGATGCCAAGCAGCCCGACGCCGGTGCCGCGGCGGCACCCTCGGCCGACATCGTGCTCGGCAGCTTGCGCGTGAGCGAAGCGCATCGGGTGTGGCTCGAGGGCCAGGAAATCGCCCTGACCACGCAGGAGTTCGAGCTGCTGTACGAGCTCGCTCGCTCCGCCGGCACGATTCTGAGCCGCGAGGACCTCTTCAAGCGCATTCGCGGCATCGACTACGACGGGCTCGACCGCTCGATCGACGGCCGAATCTCCAAGCTGCGCAAAAAGCTCGGCGACGACGCCGAGGCGCCGAAGCGCATCCGCACGATCTGGGGCAAGGGGTACCTGCTCGTACCGGATGCCTGGTGAGGCTCGATGAAGCTGTTCCGGCGGGGCCGGTTACTGTTTCGAACCTATCTGATCATCGTCGGCGGCCTGGCCGCGACGGCGGCCGTGTTCGATTACGGCTTCCTCCGCCTGCAGGACACGCTAACGCCGCCGTCGAACGCCTGGGCCGAGGCGAGCTTGACGCTGATCGAGCAGCGCCTCGCGGCGGCGGCACCCGCGGACCGTGCGCGCGTTGCGCAAGAGCTCGAACGCGAGCTCGGTTTCCCGGTGCGGTTGCTCGCCGCGGACGCGGTCGTGCACGCAAGCGACGCGGGGAGCACCGGCACGCGCGAGCTCTTCGCTGACGATGGCCGGTCGCTGTATCTGCGCAGCTCCCCTGAGCTCGGCGGTTCGATACAAGTCGGCCCTGCCGCGGCGGCGCAATCGCGCGCCGCCTGGCTCAACCTGGTGCCGCCGCTCTTTTACCTGTCCATCGTCGTGCTCGTGGCGATCTGGCTGTGGCCGCTGATTCGCGACGTGCAGCTGCTCACGAGCGCGGCTCACGACTTCGCTGCGGACTACCGGCGCCCCATGGTCACGCGCGACAAGGCCGGCACGCTGCGCGATCTTGCCGCCAGCTTCGATCACATGGCGGGCCGCATCGCGAGCCTGATTCAGGGGCAAAAAGATCTCACGAGCGCGTTGTCGCACGAAATCCGCACGCCGCTGGCCCGCATCAAATTCGCAATGGCGGTGATCGCGAAGAAAGAGCCGATCGCCGAAGAGCTCGCCTCGATCGAGCAGGACGTGCGCGAGATCGACCGCCTCATCGGCGCAATGCTCGAGTTCGCGCGGCTCGACCATCCGGACACCGAGCTCAACTGGCAGCTCACGCCTGCCGACGCCTGGGCGAAGGCGGCGGCCGCGAAGTGCCGCCTGCGCGACGGTCAGGCAATCTCGTATCGCGCGCCGCCCACCGCCGTGCGCATGGACCCCGACCGCATGGCGCTTGCGGCGAGCAACCTGCTCGTCAACGCTTGCCGCTATGCGCAGCATGCAGCGTCGATCGAGATCACGGAGAACGCGCACCACTACACGCTGGCCGTCGAGGACGACGGGCCCGGCATCCCCGAAGACGATCGCGAGAAGGTTTTCAAGGCTTTCGCGCGGCTCGACGACAGCCGCAGCCGCGGCACCGGCGGCTACGGGTTGGGCCTCGCAATCGTCGCCCGCGTCGCAGCGCTACACGGCGGCACCGCGCGCGTCGAAAAATCGGCGCTCGGCGGCGCAAGAATCGTGATCGAGTGGCCGCGCGACGCGCCCGCCGCGGCAGCCGCCGCTAGAACCTGAAACCGAAGCCGACGAACGCGCTCTTCACCGAGCGGTCTTCGACGAGCGGGCTGGCCCACGCTTCACTGCTGAGGCGCTCGTAACGCGCCGCGGCGGCGAAGCTCCAGTTGCGGGTGAGCTGATACGTGGTGGCGAGCCGCGCGTGAACGTTCCAACCGGCTCCAGCGCGGTGCTCGGGCAACAGGAAATTGGCTTCCTCGGGACGGACGCCCCAATAGTAGTCGTTCAAATCGGCGCTCTTGTAGCTCATGCCGAGCGAGGGCTCCACGAACCACCGCTGGCGCCGGAACAGCCGGCCGTAATTCACGTAGAGCTCGTAGCCGTCGTGCGTGTCGCTCACGTCGTGGTGAGCGGTGGCCTGGAAATAGCCCCAGTCGCCGTCGGTGAGGAGCTCGACGCCCGCTTCGAGCGCGTAATCCCGGTCGGGCACTTCAATGGGCTCGGGCAGCTGCGCAGGCGCGAAGCTGCTAAAAATCTGCACGTATTCCGTGTCGGTCTTGCTGAAGAACACCCGGTTGCTGTTGAGGCGAACGGTGGTGTTCAGCATGAACCGCTCGTTGTCGAGCAGCGTGCGGCCCACGTCGCCGTTGTCGAAAAACCAGCGTTTGCCGTACCAGGCAATGTCGATGTCGACGAGAATGGGGATGTCGTCGGACTGCACGAGCGGGTTGCTGCGCTCGCCGTAGCCGAACGCGATGCCGATCTTCCACGGCGATTCGCGGTCGATAGGCTCGACCGCCGTTTGCGCGCTGAGCGCCGCGCAAGGACCGGCGGCAACGATCACGAGCATTCCACGTACGTTTAGCAAGCTGCGCGACCACCCTCTTGACGCCACCTTCCCGGGCGGCTTGGGGCCTACCATCCCGGAAACCCCGCGGCGAATCTGTAGCGAATTTGTGTAGCCCGTTCCGCCGCGGCGCGGAGCGCTCCCGCGTCCCGTGCCCGCCCGCGACAAACCCGCTCAACAATCGCGACAGACTGGCCCCAACCCCGCGGGTAGCGTTCCCACCGTCCGAGGCACGCATTCAAGCACAGGAGGCCGATCATGAGCAGTGGAGAGCCGCGTTATGTTCGAGGCGCCAGGCTCGCGGCCGCGTGGGTCATGACAATCTTGGCTGCCACGGCTCTCGCCGCGTGCGACAACGACCGCTCGTGGTCCCTACCGGACGCGGAGTGGCAGTGGGCGGACTTGGGCGGCCCCGACGCCGCGACGCCGGAGCTCGTGGGCAACCACGAAACGCTCGTCGTCACGAACGATACGCTGCTGCTCGGCACGGCCGACGGTGTCTGGCGGCGGCCGCTCGGCGGCACCGCCGACTGGGAGCGCGCGGGGCTCGAAGGCCGCACGGTGCAGGCGCTCGCGCAGAGCGCCGACGGCGCGCGGCTCGTGGCTGCCGGTTATGACGCGCGCGACGAGCAGCTGCCGACGGCGTGGTACTCGCTCACGGGCGGTCAAGACTGGATCGCGGCCGCGGCCTGGCCGCGAGCGGCGCCGGGGCAGCCCGATGCCGGCGTCGGCTTCCGCTTCGCGGCACTCGAGCCCGATCCGCTCGACGCCGACGTGCTCTACGGCAATCTCGATGCCGACACCGTCGCGGTCACGGTTGACGGCGGCGCAACATGGCTCCTCAGCGACGGCGCAACGATGCCGAACTTCGGCTACCCGTGCGTCGCGCACCGGCCGCGTGGCGCTCGAGTCCTGCTCCAGGGCTGCGAGTTGCCGCTCGACGTGGCCTGGGTCGGCGCGCGGGACGTGGACAGCGACGATCGCTTCACGCTGGCTAACTTTCGCTTCCTGTTCGGTTACCCGGATCTTCAGGAGATCGGCAACCGCCGCATCAACTCGATCGTGCCCGTCAGCGGCCGCGACGACCGCATCCTCGTAGGCGTCGAGGGCGGGTTGCTCGAGCTCACCGCCACCGACGGCGAGTGGAGCCATCGTGACGCGATCGACTCGCACGTGCTCTACCGCAGCGACGGCGACAATCCGAACCGCCCGTATGCATACATTCGCGCGATCGCGCCGCTCTCGAGCACCGGCCGACGCGTTCTGTTCGGCGGCACGGTCAACGGCGCGAACGCTGTGCTATCGCTGTTCGAGACGACGAATGGCGGCCTTACGGTACGGCGCGTGCCGGCGCCGCCGAGCTTCATCGATCCGCGCGTGGAGCAGGCCATCGTGCTCGCGGCCAATGACGTGCTGCTCGTGATCAGCGACATCGACGCCGCGGATCGGCGCTCATCCAGCGTGTATCGACTGCGGCGGCCGTAAGCGGCGTCAGCGAACGTTCGCTCAACGCTGCGCGAGCACGACGAGCTCGCGGTAGTTGCCCTGCATCTCCCAGGTGCCCGTGTAGCCGATCGGCAGAACGAGCGAGTCGCCGGGCACGTACTCGTGGCGCGTGCCGTTCGGCTCCGTGAGGATGAGCTTGCCGGACAGCACGTAGACGAACTCGTCGACATCCGTGGGCCGCGTGCGGTGATCCGTCTTGGCCGGCGTCGACTCGAAGATCGACGCGCGGAGCTCTTTTCCTTCGAACAGCGTTGCGACGCGCATGTTGAGCTCGCCGGCCACCAGAATCTCTTGATACGCGTCGGGCGGAATCGCGTCGAGATTCAAGCCGGCGATCTTGTCGGGGTCGAGCCGCACGGGAGCCGGGCTGGCGCTTTGCTGCGGCACGGCCGTACCGAGCCAGAATGCGCCGCCGACCGCGAGCGCACTACAGAGGACGCGGACCGCTACACGTTTCATCGTCGTCTCCAAGTTAGCGAAGGTGGCAGGCGCTTCACGCGCCGCGCGACAGCAGAGTGCCGTAACCCGGCGAGGCGCCGCTCATGCCGACGAGCCGCGCGCCGGCCCAAAGGCCGTGCGGCATGCTCGAGATCACGGGAACGCCGGTGCGCGCCTCCAGCGGCGCAATGAGCTCGAGCGTCCGGAACCCGCCGCACGAGATAAACAGCGAATCGGCATCCGGCGCCGACGCGCGCACGCGCGCGCCGAACTCGAGCAGGTCGTTCTGCGTGACGCTGTCGACGGACGTGATCGCCTCCAGGCCCATGCCCGTGATGACGAGCGGCTCCAAATCGTGCTCGATCAGGAACGCGCGCAGGCGCTCGTTGACGACGTCGTTGTACGCCGTCGCGACGGCCACCCGCTTCGCGCCGACCTCTTTCAACGCCTCGATGACGCCGTTGCTCATCGTCGTAGCGCGTAATCCCGACGCGTCGACGACCGTTTGGCGCAGCTTCTGGTTGAACGCTTCGCCTTGATAAAACGTGAGCGACGTGCCGGTGAGCTCGATGGCCTCGGCGCCGGCCGCCGCAAGCTTCTCGGCCGCGGCGGGGATGCGCTCGATCACGGCATTGAAGCCTTCGGGCGTCATCGATTCCACGCCGAGCCCCGTGACGACGTACTTCAGCCGGTCGCCGTACATCGCGATGCCTTCGTCGGGCACGCCGCGATTCAGCGGCGGAAAGATGAGCCCCAGCACGGGTACCCGACTTTGCGCCGCCCCGGCACGGCCGAGCCCGGCCGCCGCCAGCGCCGCAACCGAGCCTGCGAGAAAGTCCCGGCGTTTCGTGGTCATCGCGTTGCCCTCCTTTCGACGTTCATGAGGCCGATCATACCCGCACGCAGCGCCAACCGAGGATGGATCGCGCTAGGATGGCGGCGACACACGGCGGGAAGCCGGCCATACGTGCCCTACATGATCCCCACACATTATCTATTCTGCCCATGACGCAGCAACGAATCTTCGCGCTGTTCTCGACGCCGCTCTACGTGAACAACGTTGGCGACTTCCCGCGGCCGGATTTCAAGTCGCTCGAGTACTCGTCGGCCGCCGAGACCGGCGGCGCCTACAACTTCCGCACCTCGGTCGACAAGAATGTGCTGCACCGCCCCGAGCTCAAGGCCGTGCACGACGTGGTGATGAAAGAAGTAGACGTTTACGCGCACGGTGTTTGCGGCGTGAGCCGCAACGTGGAGTTCTACATCACGAACTCGTGGATCAACGTGCACGCGCGCGGGCAAGCGGCTGGCCAGCACATCCACGGCAACTCGTTGATCTCGGGCGTGCTGTACTTGCAAGTGAACGAGACCAGCGGCGATCTCGTGTTTCACCGCGACATCTATAGCCTGATTCCGTTCCCGCCCACGCTCGATTTCGACGTCGATGCGTTCAACATTTACAACTGCAAGAGCTGGGGCTACAAACCCCAGAACAACGACATCTGCCTGTTCCCGTCTACCGTCATGCACTCGGCCGACACCAACGAGTCGGACGAAGAGCGTTGGTGCTTGGCATTCAACGTGTTCGCGCGAGGCAGCTTCGGCACGCTGCATCGGCTCGAGATCAAGTAGCGTCGATGACGGCCGGCGCGCTTTGTGAATTCATCGAGCAGCACGAAACGCTGTTCGTGCTAACGGGCGCGGGGTGCAGCACGGCGTCGGGCATTCCCGACTATCGCGACGCCGACGGCGAATGGAAGCGCGGCAGCCCGATCATGCTCGCGGATTTTCTGGCGGATGCCGACGCTCGCAAGCGGTACTGGGCGCGCAGTCTCGTCGGCTGGCGGCGCATGCGGGCCGCCGGCCCGAACGACGCGCATCGCGCGCTCGCAGCGCTCGAGCGCCAGGGACGCATCAGCCAGCTCGTCACTCAGAACGTCGACGGCTTGCACCAGGCGGCCGGCAGCCGCCACGTCGTCGATCTGCACGGGCGCGTGGACGTGGTGCGCTGCATGAGCTGCGAGCGGCGTGTGCCGCGCGACCACGTGCAACGCGCGCTGACCGCGCGCAACGCAGCGTTCGCGTCGCTCGATGCGCTCGAGCTGCCGGACGGCGACGCCGCTCTGGACGACGCCGACTTCGCAACGTTCGACGTACCGGCGTGCGACGCCTGCGGCGGATTGCTGAAGCCCGACGTGGTGTTCTTCGGCGAAAGCGTGCCGGCCGAGCGCGTGCGACGCGCGTTCGCCGCGCTCGAGCAGGCCGACGCGATGCTCGTGGTGGGCTCGTCCTTGATGGTGTATTCCGGCTATCGGTTCGCGAAGGCCATGGCCGAGAGGGACAAGCCGATCGCGGCCATCAACCTCGGCCGCACGCGGGCCGATGACTTGCTTACGCTCAAGGTCGCGGAGAGCTGCTGCAACGCCCTATCCTTCTTACTTTGCGAGCGCCCGCCCGCGGTATCGATGCTGTCCTGAGGAAGGGAATGCTCGGGTCGCGTGTATATATAGGTATCACACGCGAAGGAGATTCCTATGCCCCTCATTCGACTCGCCGTGACTCTCCTGCTCACTTTAGTCGCGACCAGCGCCTGGGCAGATCTCAGAACCTACGACGTACCTCCGCAGTATCAGCAGGAAATCTATACCGCGCTCGCGCGCGTCCTCAACACGGGAGGCCAGCCGACCGGGGGCGTGCAACTACTGCCGTCAGGCCAAATCCTCGTCAACGCATCACCTGAGACGCTGCAGCAGGTGGAAGCCGTGCTGCAAACGATTCGAGCGCGGCCGTCCGAGGCCACGCCACGCGCTGCGTTGCGTTACTGGGCCGTGCTCGGCAGCCGCGATGCCGGCGCCAACCCTCCCGGCAATGCGCCGCCCAGTGTGCTCGGCGACGTGCTCGGCGAGCTCAGGCGCATGCACGGCGATCTCACGTTTCGCGTGCTCGGCACGGCCGCCCTCGTCACCGAATCGGG
>CAMPKU010000204.1 GCA_946887385.1 uncultured Gammaproteobacteria bacterium | reverse complement strand
GCAAGCCGCTGCTTGATCGGCCCGTCGCCGACCAAGGTATCGACGGCGGCGGCGAACTTCTGCACGAAAGGCAACACGCTGAGGAGCCTTTATTGTGGTCTTGGTTGGCCCGCCCCGCACGGAGCGGGATTTGACGTAAGCATATACCAGTCACGCGGATTTGCGCAGCCCGAGCTTCTTCATCCGATCCGTGAGCGTCGTGGGTTTGATGCCGAGCAGCTTCGCCGCGCCGTTCGGACCCGAGACGCGCCACTGCGCCATCTCGAGCGCCAGCAGCGTGTTCTTGCGTTCGACCTCGCGCAGCTGCGCTTCCGTGAGCAGTTGCGGCCCGCCGGCCTCGTAGGCATCGGGCTCGCCGGCCGGCGGCGCGTTCAAAATGTCGCTCATCGCAAGGTCGAGCCGCAGCACTTTGCCGCGCGATAGGATCACGGCGCGCTCGATGACGTTCTTGAGCTCGCGGATATTGCCGGGCCATTCGTAGCGCCTGAGCAGCTCCGCCTGCTGCTTCGACAACGCGAGCGGCCGATGACCGAACTCCTGGCAGGTTCGCTCGAGGAAGTGGCTCGCGATCTGGATCACGTCGTTGCCGCGCTCGCGCAGCGGCGGCACCTCGATCGGGAACACGCTCAGGCGGTAGAACAGGTCCTCGCGAAAGCTGCCGTCCGCAACCGCCTTCTCGAGGTCGCGGTTCGTGGCCGCGACCACCCGCACGTCCACCGTGTGGGTGCGATCGTCGCCGACCCGCTCGTACTCGCTTTCTTGCAGCACGCGCAAGAGCTTGCTCTGAAGGTCGAGCGGGATCTCGCCCACCTCGTCGAGAAAAATCGTGCCGCCGTCCGCCAGCTGAAAGCGCCCGACGCGATCGCGGTGCGCGCCCGTGAACGCGCCCTTCACGTGACCGAAAAATTCGCTTTCGAACAGCTCGTGCGGGATGGAGGCGCAGTTCACCTTCACGAGCGGCCCCGTGCTGCGCGGGCTGCGCGCATGAATCACGTGGGCCACGAGCTCCTTGCCGACGCCGGACTCGCCCTGGATGAGCACGCTCGCGGAGGTCTGCGCGACGGCTTCGATGCGCGCCAACATCTGCTTCAGCGCAGGGCTCTCGCCGATGATGCGGCCGAAGTTCATCGAGACCTGCACTTCCTCGCGCAGATAGTCGCGCTCGCGCTCGAGCTCCTCGCGCAGCCGCGCATTCTCCTCGAACGCAGCACGCAGCTGGCGCTCCGCCCGATTGCGCGCCGTCACGTCCTTGGACGCCACGAGCAACGCGACCACGGCGCCGCTCAAATCGCGATCGCCGGTGGCCGACACCTCCACCTCGAGCGCCTCGCCGGACTTCGTCACGTAGGTGCGCGGCTCGTCCTCGAGCTCGCCTGCGGCAATGACATCTTCCAGACGGCGGCCGCGGAGGCTTTCCTGCATTTCCTTGCCCATGAACTCCGTGATCAGGCGGCCCAGCACCTCCTCGCGGCGATACCCGAGGGTTTCGAGCCACCGGTTGCTGACGTTCGTGATGCGGCCGCGGCTGTCGACGGTGTGCAGCATCGCGGGCGTTGCGCGATAGAGCTCGCGGTAGTGCTGCTCGAGGCGCGCCTGGGCGCTGACCTCCGTGTACACGGCGATCGTGCGTAGATAGTCGCCGCTGTCGCTGAGCTCGACGATCGCGCTCGCCAAGCAATCGACGCGCTCGTTGTTGCGGGTGACGATGTCGATGGGCACGCCGGCCAGGCGGCCCGTGCGCCGCAGCACCGGCAGATACTCCTCGACGATGCGTTTGGCGCCTTCCGGGCTCGCGAGATCCTGCGGCCGCATGTTGGGGATTTCTTCGCGCGCATAGCCGAACCGGCGCAGCCACGCGTCACTGGCATCGACGAAGAATCCGTCCTCATTCAGGGAGACCAGAAGCGCGGGGCTACGGCGGAAAAGCCACTGATACTGTTCTTGCTGGGACATGCGCGGACTTTACGGATTATCGGTAATTTATGCAACGAAAAGCCGTGACTTACGGTTTATCGTTAATCATAAGATGGGTTAAGTCTTTGAGTAGTTGACAGTTTTACGTTGGCACGCCATGTGCAATAGGGAGACCCGAGACGAACTGTGAAGCTCGTCACTTAGCCACGAAATTTTGTAAAAAAGGACTCGAGAGTATGGTTACACGCAAAACACTGATGGCCACTGCCGTCGGATTGTCCGTGGGCCTGCTCGCACAGCATGCGGCAGGCGCCGAGATCCCGGTGGTGCGCACAGCGCCCGAAACTGCGGAGCTCATCGTCGACTCGCAGCTGATTCGCACTGAAATCGACGCTTTCATCCGCGAGCAGGGACGTGAGCTGCGCGAGACTCTGAACGAAGAGCTGCGCGTGTTGTCAGGAAAGCTCGTGCTCGCGACGAACGAGCTTCGCGCAAGGAGCTAGACGGTACTGAACAAACGGTCCACCACTCCTCCCCCCGTGGTGGGCCGTTGGCCGAGTCGGACGGCCGTTTGAGGGGGCCGGGTTTCCGGCAGTCTAATAACCCGGCTCCATTTTTTTATAAATCCGTGCGCAGATGGCGCGCCAGAAAAGCCACGGTCGTGGCCCACGCCTCGTTGGCGGCTTGCTCGTTGTAGTTTCCGCCGCTCGGATTCGCGAACGCGTGATCGGCACGCGGCACGATCAACACCTGAGCGTCCTTGCGCAGGTCCGACAGCGTGGCGCGAAACTGCTGCACCTCGCGCACGGGAATGCTTTCGTCCTCGGCGCCGAAGAAGCCCAAGATCGGCATTTCGAGCGCCGCCAGCCGGCCGCGGTCGGTGAGCACCTCACCGTAATACATCACCATCGCGTCGAGCGCGTCGGGGTAGAGCAGCGCCGTTTGCAACGACCAGCCGCCGCCCAAGCACCAGCCGATGCTCGCGATGCGCGGCGCAAACGCGTATTTCTCGAGGTAGTTGTAAGCCTGCGTGAGGTTCGCGCGTGCCGCCTCCGGCTGAGTGACGAGCTCACGCATCAGGGCCTGCGCGGCCTCGGGCGTGTCGGCCGTACGGCCGCCGTACAGATCGACGGCCAACGCCACGTAGCCCTCGCCGGCAAGCCGGCGCGTCATCGCCTTGATGTTGTCGTTGAGCCCCCACCACTCGTGAATCACGATGATGCCCGGCAGCGGTTCGGCAGCGTCCTGCGGCATCGCGAGGAAGCCCACGAGGTTGTCCTTGGCTCCTTCGCCGTACGCCAGCTCTTGCTCGAGCACCGGCACGGCGGGCTCCGCGAGCGCGGCGGGCGTGGGAGTCGGCGCATCGTGCGCATGCTCGGCGGCCGTAGCGGCAACGGCGGCGGCGCCCGCGGCGCCCGGCGGCTCGTCGGAGACGCCGCAAGCGGCGGCGCCCAGCGCCGTGCCAACGATGCAGAGGCACCAGAAAAAGCGTGTCGTGGTCATGAAACACCTCCCGCTCTGAACTCAAGCGCGCGGGCCGGGTTGGGGCCCGCCACCGGCTCGCCGCCGCGGAACACGGGCACGCCGTTCAGCACGGTCAAGGCGATGCCGCCGCGAAGCGCCGTTCCTTCGAGCGGCGACCAGCCGCACTTGTAACGGACTTGCGCCGCATCGACGTGCGTGACGGCCGCCAGGTCGACGGCCACGAGGTCGGCATAGTAGCCCTCGCGAATGAAGCCGCGCTCGGCGATGCCGAACAGCACGGCCGGGTTGTGCGCGGCTTTTTCCACGATCTTGGGCAGCGTGAACAAGCCGTCGGCGTGCTGCTCGAGCAGCATCAGCAGCGAATGCTGCACCAGCGGCAAGCCCGACGGCGCGTCGAAGTAGCTGCGGCCCTTCTCCTCGAGCGTGTGCGGGGCGTGGTCCGTGGCGATCACGTCGATGCGATCCTCGACCACGGCGGTGCGCAACGCCGCGCGGTCGGCGGCCGTCTTGATGGCGGGATTGCACTTGATCTTGGCGCCCAGCGTGGCGTAGCTCGACTCGTCGAACCACAGATGATGGGCACAAACCTCGGCGGTGATGCGCTTGCCTTCGATGGGCCCCCGCTCGAACAGCTCGAGCTCGCGCGCCGTGGTCAAATGCAGCACGTGCAGGCGCGCGCCGTGGCGCTTCGCGAGATCCACGGCCAGCGACGACGATCGATAGCACGCCTCCGCCGAGCGGATCAGCGGGTGGGCCTCGATCGGCACGGCCTCGCCGTAGCGCTCGCGATAGATTTGCTCGTTCGCCGCGATCAGCGGCGAGTACTCGCAATGCGTGGCGATCGGCACGCGCGCCTCGGCGAAGATGCCCTCGAGCGTGGCCGGATCGTCGACGAGCATGTTGCCCGTCGATGCGCCCATGAAGACCTTGATGCCGCACGCGTCCTCCGGGCCGATGCGCTTGATCTCCTCGAGATTGGTGTTCGTGGCGCCGAAGTAGAACCCGTAGTTCACGCGGCACGAGGCCGCTGCGATGCGGCGCTTTTCGGCGAGCGCGGCGCGGTTCGTGGTGGGCGGCTGCGTGTTCGGCATGTCCAGGAAGCTGGTGACGCCGCCGCACAGCGCCGCGAGCGACTCGGTGGCCAGCGTGGCCTTGTGCGTGAGCCCCGGCTCGCGGCAATGCACCTGGTCGTCGATGAGGCCCGGCAGCAGGTGCAGGCCGTTCAGATCGATCGTGGGCGTGCCCGCGGGCAGCGCGCCGGCGCCGATGCGCTCGATGCGCTCGCCGCGGATCAGCACGTCGGCCGCGACGATGCGCCCTTCGTTGACGATCTGCGCGTTGGCAAGCCGTAGCGTGCTCATGCTCTCTTTCCCAAGAACCGATCCGTGGCCGCCACCAGCTCGGCGGTGATGCCGGGCTCGTAGGCCGAATGGCCCGCATCCCGCACGATCCGAAAATCCGCCTCGGGCCAGCGCCGGTGCAGCTCGAACGCCGTGTCGATCGGGCAGACCACGTCGTAGCGGCCGTGCACGATGACGGCCGGAATGCCGCGTATCTTATCCACGCCGTCGAGCAGCTGGTTCTCGGAGGAGAAAAATCCGCGGTTCACGAAGTAGTGCGCCTCGATGCGCGCGAGCGCCAACGCAAACTCCTCGGCGCCGAACTGGTCCTCGCGCTTTGGATTGGGCAGTAGCGAGCTGGTGGCGCCTTCCCACTGCGACCAGGCGCGCGCGGCCGCGAGCCGCACCTCGGGATCGTGGCCGAGGAGGCGTCGATGAAAGGCTGCGAGCAAATCACCGCGCTCCTGAAGCGGGATCGGCGCGACGTACTTTTGCCATTGCTCGGGAAACAGCAGGCTCGCGCCGAACTGATAGAACCAGGTGAGCTCGAGCTGGCGCAGCAGAAAAATGCCGCGCAGCACGAGCTCGCTGACGGCCTGCGGATGCGACTGCGCATAGGCGAGCGAAAGCGTGCTGCCCCACGAGCCGCCGAATACGAGCCAGCGATCGATGCCGAGGCGGTGCCGCAGCCGCTCGATGTCCGCGACGAGATGCCAGGTGGTGTTGGCCTCGAGCGAGGCGTGCGGCCGGCTGCGCCCGGAGCCTCGCTGGTCGAAGACCACGATGCGATACCCGTCGGGATCGAAAAACCGCCGCGCGTTGACGTCGCCGCCGCCGCCGGGCCCGCCGTGCACGAACAACGCGGGTTTGCCGGTGGGATTGCCGGATTGCTCGTAGTAAACCTCATGGCCGTCGCCCACCGCGAGATAAGCGCTGTCGAAGGGCTCGATCGGCGGGTATTGCGTCCGGGTGCTCATGGGTTAACGCTTATACTTACCCAACTCGAATGATGGCGCACGGAACTTCGATGAAAACATCACTCGCAGCCGCTTGCCTCGCCGTCGTCTGGTGGACGACGGCCTGGGCTCAAGATCCCGACATTCCGTTCGACGAGTTCTATCTCGACAACGGTCTGCGGGTCATCGTGCACGAGGACCGCAAGGCGCCGATCGTGGCCGTCACCGTGTGGTATCACGTGGGCTCGAAGAACGAGGAGCCCGGCAAGACCGGCTTCGCGCACTTGTTCGAGCACTTGATGTTCAACGGCAGCGAGAACCACAACGACGAGTATTTTCGGCCGTTGCAACAAGTGGGCGCCACCAGCATGAACGGCACCACGAGCTTCGACCGCACGAACTATTTCCAGACCGTGCCCACGTCGGCCGTCGATCTTGCACTCTGGCTCGAATCCGATCGCATGGGTCACCTGCTCGGCGTGGTGGACCAGGAGCGGCTCGACGAGCAGCGCGGCGTGGTGCAGAACGAAAAGCGCCAGGGCGACAACGAGCCGTACGGCAAGGTCTTCGGCACCATCTTCGAGAACCTGTTTCCGCCGGGCCACCCGTACTCGTGGGAAGTGATCGGCTCGATGGAGGATTTGAACGCGGCCACGCTCGACGACGTGAAAACGTGGTTCGAGACGTATTACGGCCCGAACAACGCAACGCTCGTGCTGGCCGGCGACATCGACGTGGCGACGGCGCGCGAGAAAGTGCAGCGCTATTTCGGCGACATCGCGCCGGGCCCGCCGCTGACGCACAAAGAGCGCTGGATTCCGAACGCCGTGCCTGCCAGCCGCATCGTGATGCAGGATCGCGTGCCGCAGGCGCGCATCTACAAAGTCTGGCTCGGCCCGGAGTGGATCAGCGACGAAGCCACGTATCTGCAGCTGGCCGACTACGTGCTCACGAGCGGCAAGACGTCGCGCCTCTATCAGCGGCTGGTCTACGAAGATCAGATCGCCACCGACGCGGGCGCCCTTCAGATCGCGAACGAGATCTCAGGCGCCTATATCGCGTACGCCACGGCAGGCGAAGGGCAGAGCCTCGAGGCCGTCGAGCGCGCGCTCGACGAGGAGCTCGCGCGGTTCCTGGCCGAAGGGCCCACGCGAGCCGAGCTGGACCGCGTGCGCACGGAACTTCGCAGCAGCTTCATCCGCGGCGTCGAGCAGGTGGGCGGGTTCGGAGGCAAGTCGCAGATTCTCGCCGAGAACGCCGTGTTCGGCGGCCGGCCCGATTTTTACAAGCACTCGCTCGCGCTGTTGAACAGCGCCACACAGCAGCAGGTAGCCGCCACGGCGCGCAAGTGGATCGACGGCGAGCCCATGGTCATCGAGGTGCATCCGTTCCCCACGGACCTGGCCCCGACGCCCACGAGCGCGGATCGCACCTCGCTGCCGATGCCGCAGACGTTCCCCGACGCCCCGTTCCCCGCGCTGCAGCAAGCCACGCTCGACAACGGCATGCGCCTGATCGTGGCGGAGCGCCACGCCGTCCCCGTCGTGCGGTTCAGCTTGCAGTTGAACGCCGGCTACGCGGCCGACCAGCTCGCATCGCCGGGCACGGCCACCATGACGATGGAGATGCTGGACGAGGGCACGGCCACGATGGACGCGCTCGAAATCAGCGACACCGTCGCACGGCTCGGCGCCGAGCTGTCGTCGGGCGCCAATCTCGACTTCTCCGTGGTGGGCCTGTCCGCCCTCAAGGAGAACCTGGACGAGTCGCTCGCCGTTTACGCCGACGTGATCTTGAACCCGGCGTTCGCGGCCACGGAGCTCGAGCGCTTGAAGCGCTTGCAGCTCGCGAGCATCCAGCAGGAGAAGAACACGCCCACCGACATGGCGTTGCGCGTGCTGCCGCGCTTGCTCTACGGCGAAGGCCACGCGTACTCGCTGCCGATGACGGGCTCGGGCACCGAAGAAGCCGTGAGCGCGCTCGACCGCGGCGACCTTCAGGCGTACCACGACGCGTGGTTCAAGCCGAACAACGCCACGATGATCGTGGTGGGCGACACCACGCTCGCGGAAATTCGGCCGAAGCTCGAAGCGCTGTTCGACGATTGGCGCCGCGGCGACGTGCCGGCCAAAACCCTTCCCGACGTGGCGCTCACCGCCGAGCCGCGCGTCTACCTCATCGATCGCCCCGGCTCCGAGCAGAGCGTGATCATCGCAGGGCATCTGATCGGCGAGCGCGACGGCATGACCGACGTGGCCGTCAACGCCATGAACGACATCTTGGGAGGCAACTTCACGTCGCGAGTGAACATGAACTTGCGCGAGGACAAAGGCTGGTCGTACGGCACCAGCACGTCGGTGGTGCAGACGCAGGCACAGCGGCCGTTCCTCGCAATTGCGCCCGTGCAAGCCGACCGCACCGCGGCGGCGATGCAAGAGCTCAAGCGCGAGATCACGGAGTTCGTGGGCGCGAACGGCCCCACCGACGCCGAGGTGGCCACGAGCAAGCGGCGCAGCACGTTGACGCTGCCGGGCCGCTGGGAAACGGCTAACGCCGTGGCGCGCGACATCGCCGAGATCGTGCGCTTCGACCTGCCCGACGACTACTGGAACAAC
>CAMPKU010000203.1 GCA_946887385.1 uncultured Gammaproteobacteria bacterium | reverse complement strand
CGATCGCCACCGAGCCCTTTTCGCGTTCATAGGTGCGCGACTCGAGCACGCGCGCCACCGTAAATTCGGGCTCGGCCGCGTTCGTCGCGCCGGCGATCCAATACAGGGCGGGTAGCAATGCGATGGCGAGTTTGCGCAGGGCCATGACGGCGGCTCGTTGATCGGCGCAAGTATACGGGGCCGTCCCGATAGCGAAACAGCCCGTGCGAGGGCGGCACCGACGCAAGTGCGACGCTCGCTCGGGCGTCGTCGCGAAAATATATAATTGTCAGGTAGATACATCATTTTCTTCTGACAGGTCCTGAACTCCCTCGCGTTCCGGTGGTGCTCCACTACGAGTGAGCGATCTTCGAGCCCCTTCGCTTGCCAGGGCGCCGTTCGGCGCACACGATAGAACGCGTCGGTTGGGGCGACGCGAGGGGGAGAGCGCATGAACGCGTACGTGAAGATCGCGGCTGCGGCTGCGTTCGTAGGTGCTGGCAATCCGGCCGCTGCGCATCACAGCAACTCGGCCTACCAGGTCGATCAGATCGTCACGCTCGAGGGCACCGTGAAGGAATGGCGGTGGATGAACCCGCACACCTGGCTCGTCATGACCGTGGAAGGCGAGGACGGTACGACGCGCGAGTGGGCCGTCGAAGGGCGGCCGCCGGGCATACTCGGCCGTGCGGGCTGGAGCAGCGCGAGCCTGCGGCCCGGCGAACGGGTGACGGTGCACGCAAGCCCGGCCAAGAACGGCGATCCGGAAGGCATCATCGCGCGCGTCACGAAGGCCGACGGCACGATCCTCGGCAACCAGCCCAATTTCAACCGCAACGCAGCGGCCGAAGCGGCGCGACCCGTCGCGCCGGCAGCTGCAGCCGCCGGCGCTCGCCCGAGCTTCGCAGGCGTGTATTACCCGGCGCAGCAGGGCGCTCAGCAAGGCGGGCAGGCGACGCCGCCGGCGCGCCGGCCGACCGAGCCGCTGCCGCCGCCGACGCGCTCGTCGCCCACGTCCGACGGTTCGCAAGGCCGTGGGCCGAACGCGCCGAAGCTCACGCCGGAGTACTTGGCGAAGTGGAACGTGCTCGCGGCGTCGCGGATCAGCGGCTCGTACGAATACGACAACATCGCGAACTGCTTGCCGCCCGGCATGCCGGCGATGATGAGCGCGGCCTACGGCATGGAGATCATGCAGGACGAGCAGAAGATCACGATCTTCAGCGAGCATCAGGACGCGTTGCGCCGCATCTATCTAGACGGCCGCAAGCCGTCGGCGCAAGTGCTCGCCGATCCCACCTATGCCGGTTACTCGACGGGCCGGTGGGAAGGCGACACGCTCGTCGTCGACACCGTAGCGCTGACGACGAAGTCGTACATCGACGGCTCGTCTCCGCACAGCGATAAAATGACCGTGCAGGAGCGCATCCGTTGGGTAGACGGCGTGCTCGAGAATCAGATCACCGTGAACGATCCCGAGGCGTTGACGGAACCGTGGCGCCAAGTGCGCCGCTACAGCAAGGCGTCGTACCCGAACGACGAGCTGCGCGAGTTCGCCTGCGCCGAAGGGCTGCGCGACGCCCCGCACTGAGCGCAGCGCATAGTTCAGCTCGGATCGCCGTACGTGAGCCCCGTGGCTTTGCCGTGGAACACGCGATACACGAAGATCGTGTACGCGATCGTGAACGGCAGCACGAGCGCTACGCCCACGAACACGAACATCAGCGAGCTCGGCGCCGCCGCTGCCTCGAAGATCGTAAGCCGGTCGATCACGATGAAGGGATACAGGCTGTACGCCAGGCCAATGGCTGCCAGCACGCACATGAGCGCAGTGCCGGCGAGCACGATCCACGCGTAGCCGGCGAGTGCTACGTCGCGGCGATGCAGCACCCAGTAAACAGCACCGAACGCCACCACGGTGGCCAACGGGATCGGCAATAAGCCGATGAAATTCGGCAAGCTGAACCAGGCCGCGGCGATCGTCTCGCTGACGAGCGGCGTGGACACCGAGATGGCGAGCAGGGCCAAGCCCATCACGGGCATCGCGCGTTTGCCCCAGACGAGCGCCTTGTCGAATAGCTCGCCCTCCGTCTTCAGGAGCAGCCAACCGGCGCCGAGCACGATGTAGAGCGCCGGCATGGTGGCTGCGATCAACACCGAGAACGCGATGCTCACGGCGCTCGGTACCAGGCCCGTAACGTAGCTGCCGAGCATCCACCCTTGCGCGCAGGCGGCGAGCAGCGAGCCGCCGGCGAACGCCCGGTTCCACATGCGCTTTTGATGACTCGCGGCCTTCACGCGAAAATCGAACGACACGCCGCGCAGGATCAGCCCGAACAGCATCAGCGTGACGGGAATGTACAGCGACGTGAGCACGAGCGCGTGCGCCGCCGGAAACGCGATCAGCAGCACGCCCACGCCGAGCACGAGCCACGTCTCGTTGGCGTCCCAAAACGGGCCGATCGCCGCGACCATCGTGTCCTTCTCGGTGTCGCTGCCGAACGGCAGCAATAGCCCGATGCCTAAGTCGTAGCCGTCCAGAATCACGTAGAGCACGAGCGAGACGCCCATGATGCCCATGAACACGAGCGGCAGTGCGGCCTCCATGCTTCAGCGCTCCGTCACGAGCGGCTGTCGAACGGGCTCGAGCATACGCAGCGACTTCGCGGGCTTCGTGCCGAGGTAACGCAACGTGAGGATGTACGAGACGAGCAGGAACGCGTAGAGCACCGCGTAGGCGGTCAGCGTGCCGGCGACTTTGCCGGCCGGGTGGGGCGCGACGACCTCGGCCACCGTGAGCGCCTCGTAGACGATCCACGGCTGCCGTCCCACCTCCGTGGTGATCCATCCGGCGAGCGTGGCGATCCAGCCGGCGAACGTCATCGCCGACAGCGCGCGCAGGATGCCCCGGCCCGGTGCGCGGCCGGCCCGCAGCGTCCAGGCCGCGAGCCACGACACGGCGATCATCGAAAGACCGATGCCCACCATGATGCGAAACGAGAAGAACACCACGGCGACGGGCGGATGCACGCCTTCGAACTCGTCGAGCCCGCGAACCTCGCCGTCGGCGTCGTGCGTGAGGATCAGGCTCGTGCCGTACGGAATCTCGAGCGCGAAGCGCGTCTCGCGGCGTTCCTCGTCGGGCCAGCCGAGCACGGTGAACGGCACGGCTCGATCCGTTTCCCAAACGGCTTCGATCGCCGCGATCTTCGCAGGCTGGTGCTCGAGCGTGTTGAGCCCGTGCAGATCGCCGAGCACGACTTGCAACGGTGCGAGCACGGCCGCGAGATACACGCCGGTCTTCAACACGAGCGCAGTGGCGGGGCCGTCCACGCGCCGAACCATGCGGCCGGCGCTCACGCCCGCGATCAGGAACGCGGCCGTCAGCAGCGAGGCCGTCGTCATGTGCGCGAATCGATACGGAAACGACGGGTTGAAGATCACAGCGAACCAGTCGACGGCGTGAAACGTGCCGTCGACGATCTCATGGCCCTGCGGAGTCTGCATCCACGAGTTCAGGCTCAAGATCCAGAATGCCGAGAGCGTCGTGCCGAACGCCACGAGCCCGGCCGCGGTCAAGTGCATGCCGTTCGACACGCGGTCCTTGCCGAACAGCATGATCGCGAGAAACGTGGCCTCGATGAAGAACGCCGTGAGCACTTCGTAGCCGAGCAGGGGACCGCTGATGTTGCCGGCGCGCTCGATGAAGCCGGGCCAGTTCGTGCCGAACTGAAAGCTCATCGTGACGCCCGAGACAACGCCGAGCGCGAAGGTGAGCGCGAAGATCTTTACCCAGAAGTAATAGGCATACTCCCAGGCCTCATTGCGGGTGAACGTGAAGCGCGCGCGAAAGAACAACAGCAGCCAGGCCAGGCCGATCGTGATTGCCGGGAACAGGATGTGAAAGCTGATATTCAGCGCGAACTGGATCCGCGCCAGCGTCGTGGCATCGAGATCGAACATCCGGCACCCGAGCCTCTTTGGGGTCGCTACGCTATACTGCGGCCTCGACAGAGTCTCTGTCAGCCTCCAGCGAGCTTACCGGCGTGCCGAAACCGGCCGCCGACGACGGAGAAGGGCCCAACGCCCAGCATGCATTAAGGAGATCCACGATGAGCGCCGTAGTCCAAACGAAAACGGAACCCTCGATCAAAGCACCGCACAGTTTTTTCATCGGCGGCCAGTGGCAGAAGCCGGCGACGAGCAACCGCCTGAGCGTGATCTCGCCGGTCACCGAGCAAGTCGTGATGACGTTCGCCGAAGCGTCGCCGGCCGACGTCGACCGCGCCGTGGCCGCGGCGCGCGAAGCGTTCGACCGCGGCCCATGGCCGCGCATGACGCCGGCCGAGCGCGGCGCGAAGTTGCTGAAGGTGGCCGAGCTGTTGCGAGCGCGTCAACCCGAGCTCGCGCAGCTGTGGACGACGCAAGTCGGCGCCGCCATCAGCTTTACCAACTACGTTTCCAATCAGCCGGCGGATCTCTTCGAGTACTACGGCAAGTTGATCCAGTCGTATCCGCTCGTCGACGAGCGCAAGCGCGACAACGGCGGGCTCGTGCGCGTGGTGAAAGAGCCCATCGGCGTGGTCGCGGCGATCACACCGTGGAATGCGCCGCTGGTGCTGCTTTGCTACAAAGTGGCGGCGGGGCTTGCCGCCGGCTGCACGATCGTGGCGAAGCCGGCGCCCGAGACCCCGGCCGACGCATACGTTCTGGCCGAGTGCATCGAAGCCGCGGGCCTGCCGCCCGGCGTGTTCAACGTGATCCCGGCCGGCCGCGAAACGGGTGACCATCTCGTTCGCCATCCCGGCATCGACAAGATCAGCTTCACGGGCTCCACCGTGGCCGGCCGGCACATCGCCGCGGTGGCGGCCGAGCGGTTCGTGCGCACGAGCTTCGAGCTCGGCGGCAAGTCCGCGGCCATCGTGCTCGACGACGCCGACATCGGCCAGGTACTCGGCAGCCTGGTGCCGTACTCGATGCCGATCACGGGCCAAGTGTGCTTCTCGCTCACGCGGGTGCTCGTGCCGGAGAAGCGCAAAGATGAAGTGCTCGACGCCTACGTAGGCGCCGTCAAAAACGTCAAAGTCGGCGATCCGCAGGATCCGGCCACGCAAATGGGCCCGCTCGCGATGAAGCGGCAGCTCGAGCGCGTGCAAGGCTACATCGGCAAGGGCAAGGCCGAGGGCGCGAAGCTCGTGCTCGGCGGCGGCCGGCCGAAGGGCCTCGATCGCGGCTACTTCGTCGAGCCCACGGTGTTCAGCGACGTCGACCAGTCGATGACGATCGCGCGCGAGGAGATCTTCGGGCCCGTCGTGTCGTTCATTTCGTACAAGGACCTGGACGACGCAGTCGAGAAAGCCAACGGCACGATGTACGGGCTGCACGGCGCCGTGTACACACCGAACGCCGAGCGCGGCTACGAGGTTGCGCGCCGAATGCGCTCGGGCAGCGTTACCGTGAACGGCATGATCGTGGATCCCAAGATGCCGTTTGGCGGCTTCAAGCAGTCCGGTTGGGGCCGCGAGGGCGGCATCGAAGGACTCGAGCCGTACTTCGAGCTGAAGACCGTTTACTTCGCATAACAAAAAAGGTCGGCCGGCGCCGGGACGCGTACTTGCTTCTGCGGCGCCGGTCGGCTGAGATGTTGCAGCGACTTCGATACTCGCACTCATCAAAAAAAGAGGGGCGGCCGCCATGCACATGAGCTCGTGGGGTTCTTCCTGGCTGAAGGTGACCGCCGTAGCGTTCGCGGCGGCGGCGTTCATGCAGCCGGTCGCAGCTGCGGACCTCGAATCGCTCGCAGCGCGCGTGCAAACGCTCGAGGATCGCGAGGCGATCCGCGCGCTGATCCTGGCGTACGGCCAGGCGCACGATCACCGCGACTACCGCACGTTTGCCGATCTATTTGCGTCGAACGGCGAGTGGGTCGGCGGCCTCGGGTCGGCCAAGGGTCCGCAGGCGATCTTCGAGCTCATGGACCGCACGATCGGCCATGACCCGACGCCGGCCGGCTCGGGCACGTATCACGTAATGACGAACGACCAGATCAAGCTCGACGGCGATCGGGCTTCGGCCACCACGAAGTGGCTTTACATCACGCCCGGCGACGACGATGCGCCGCGACTCGTGTTCCTCGGCCACTACGACGATCAGTTCGTCCGCGAGAACGGGGTGTGGAAATTCCTCCGTCGCGAGGCGCCGGCCGACATTCCCGGGCCGCGCTGACCCGATCGTTGCCGGGCCGTCCGTCGGCTCACCCGCGCCAGTCGGTGCTATAGATTTCTGCACGCTCCGGACGCGCGCCGAACGCTAAGGACGGCCAGGAAATCATCGACGATCTCATGCGCGGCGCGGATAATGCGTCCATCGACACGCAACACGAGGGGAACCGCGTGAATCAGCATCCGCTTCGAAGGAATCGCCCGTACGGTCGTCTTGGTGGCCTGCTGGCGGCAGGGCTCGTGGTCGCGCCGGCTGCCTATGCCCATCACGGGTTCGGCAACTTTGCTCTCGACGAGGACATCGAGCTCTCGGGCGTCGTCACGAAGATCGACTTCGTGAATCCGCATTCCTGGGTGCACTTCGAGGTCACGGCTCCCGACGGCACGAAGGCTGCGCATCGCTGCGAGTTGCGCTCGGCGACGACCTTGCGCCGCTCCGGGTGGACGGCCGAGATGTTTGCGACCGGCACGCAGATCACGATCCAAGGCTCACCCGACCGCGCTGAGAAAAACGCGTGCTACGTGAGCACGATCAAATTCGGCGACGGCACGTCGCTCGATCGGTACGGTCAGCGCATTCCCGCCACTCCCACGGCCGAGCGCGTGGCGCGCTTACCGAACGGTCAGCCGAACCTCTCCGGCGACTGGGCCGTGGAGCAGCTCGTCATGACGGATCCCGCCGGACGCGACGGTACGCTCGTGCCGCTCAGCACCGTCGGAACCTTCGAACGCGGCGGCGTGCCCGAAGGGCAACGCGAGATTCCCGGGGCGCGTGGCACGGCGCAGGCACAGGGGCCGCGTACGCCCCCGCCCGGCGGCGGCGGCGGTGGCGGCGGCTTCAGATCCCCTGTCGCATTGACGGACGCGGGCCGCGCTGCGCAGGAAGCGTTGCCGCAACTATCGCGCGCCGAGCGCTCGTGCGCGCCGGGCAGCATCGTCTCCGATTGGGGCGGCGAGCCTGTCAATCGCGTGGCGCAGTCCGCCGACAAGGTCACGTTGCAGTACGGCAGGAACGGCCGCACCCGCACCGTGCATGTCGGCATGGCGGCGCATCCCGCGAACGTTCCGCCGACGGCCGACGGCCACTCGATCGGCCGGTGGGAGAACGACGTTCTCGTCGTCGATACGGTGGGCTTCGTGCCGGGCACGCTGCTCGGCTCGACGCCGCACAGCGCGCAGCTGCACGTGGTCGAACGTTTCTCGATCGATACGGCGACAAACACGCTAAAGCGCGAGGTGAGCGCCGAGGACTCGTTGTTTTTCACCGAGCCCTATACGCGGACGGACACGATGATCCTGTCGTCGGTGCCGTACGCGCCGGAGCCGTGCCAAGACTTGACGCCCGTCGTGCCGAGCGCTGCGCAGCGCTAACAAAGCAGCGTGCGGGTGGCGAAGCTCGAAGCGCTGCTCGTCGCCGCTTGCGGCGCAGCCGCGGCGTCGTTCGCGACGTCGCGCGCGCTCGCGCACCACAGCCCGGCCGCCTACGACATGCAGGCCACGCGGATGGTCGAAGGCACCGTCACGGAGTACGAGTGGGGCAACCCGCACGTGTATCTGTCGCTGCGCGAGAGCGGCAGCGATCGCGTCTGGGTCGTGGAAGCGTTCCCTTCGACGGCCATGAAACAGTACGGCTGGGCGGCGAACACGTTCGCGCCCGGCGACGCCGTGATCGTGGGCGGCCATCCGGGGCGAAACGCCGCGCGCACCGTGTTGTTCCTGCAGAGTATCCGCAAAGCCGGGGCAGCCACAACGCTGTATGACGCCGGGGCCGCCGTAGCGGCAGCCCCACCGCCGCCGCCGCGGAATTTTCGCGCCACGAGTCTCGAGGGTACGTGGAGCACGGGCGTGGGGCCCACGTTCGTGAGCTTCTTTACGCCTGCGGTCGCACAGCTCGCCACTCCTGCAGGCGCGGCCGCCATCGCCGAGTTTCGCGATGCCGAGGCGAACCCGGGCCTACAGTGCGTGCCGTTCGCGGCGCCGCCCTACATGATCCTGCCCGGCTTTCGCAGCATCGAGCTGCGCGATGACGCCGTTGTGATTCGCGGCGAGGACGCGGCCGTCGAGCGCGTCGTGCATCTCAACGTCTCGAGCCACGAGGGCGCGGCACCCAGCGTGCAGGGACATTCCATCGGCCGCTGGGAAGAGAGCACGCTCGTCGTCGACACGGCGCGGTTCGCGCCGCATCGTCTCGGCAACGGCGCCG
>CAMPKU010000202.1 GCA_946887385.1 uncultured Gammaproteobacteria bacterium | reverse complement strand
CGGCCGTCATCGCAACGGCTTGGCGCACCATCTGGTTCGCGTAACCCCACTCGTTGTCGTACCAACTCATGAGCTTGAGCAGATCGCCGTCGATGACTTTGGTGAGCTCCAAATCGACGACCGACGCGCGTGCATCGCCGACGATATCGGACGAGACGAGCGGATCACGAGACACGCCGAGCACGCCGGCGTATCGCGGGGTCGCGGCTTCCGCCGTGAGAATTCCGTTCACCTCGTCGACACTGGTGGGCCGCGACGTGACGAACGTAAGGTCGGCGATGGAGCCGACCGGAATCGGGGCTCGAATCGCGATGCCGTCAAAGCAGCCGGCATACTCCGGCAACGCCCGAGTCGTTGCGAGCGCGGCGCCCGTCGTGGCGGGCACCAGGTTGGCCGCCGCTGCTCGACCGCGACGGAAGCTCTTGCTCGCGCCGTCGACGATCGACTGCGACGAGGTGTAGGCGTGCACGGTGGTCATCACGGCCTTCTTGAAGCCGATGCGCCGGCCGATCACTTCGACGATGGGCGTGATGCAGTTCGTGGTGCAGCTCGCGCAGGAGATGATGCCGTCGGCGCCTTGCGGAACGTTGGCGCCATGCACCACGGTCTCGACCTCCGAGCCTTGCGACGGTGCGGAGAGAAGCACGAACTTCGCGCCGGCCCGCAAATGCTTCTCCAGATCTTCTCGCTTCTTCAGCGCGCCCGTGCACTCGAATACAACGTCGACGCCCAGCGCCTTCCACGGCAGCTGCGACGGGTCGCGTTGGCTCAGCGTGCGCAGCGTGCGCCCGGCGACACGAAGGTGCCCGTCGTCCGCGGCTACCGGTTTCGGGTAGCGGCCGTACACGGTATCGAAGCGAAGCAAGTAGGCCAAGTTGTCCGCCGGCACCAAGTCGTTGACGGCCACCAGCTCGAGACCCGGCTCTTCGACGAGCAGCTTCAGAATCGCACGGCCGATGCGTCCGAGACCGTTGATGGCGACTTTCGTGCTCATGCTCACTACCTCCAAGCGTGCGAATAGAGCGATCCAGCTACCGTGCACTCTTCGCCGCGATCGTCTGCAAGATGTCGTCGAATGACTCGACGAACTTCCGGATACCTTCGTCGAGCAGCCGCTCGGTCACCTGAGCCAGGTCGATGCCGACCGCTGCCAATTCCTTCATGACCTCGATGGCTTCTTCGAGCCCGAGCGCCAGCGTCGCGGCCGCCTCGCCATGATCCGCAAACGCCGCAATGGTCTTGCGCGGTAGCGTATTGATCGTATGCGGCCCGATCAGCGGCTCCACGTACATCAAGTCGTCGTAGGCGGGGTTCTTCGTGCTGGTGCTGGCCCACAGGAGCCGCTGCGTGCGCGCGCCTGCAGCCTCGAGCACGCGCCACCGCTCCGCTGAGCGCAGCTCGCGAAAGCGCCGATACGCGAGGCGGGCATTGGCAATCGCACTCTTGCCGAGCAAACGCTCCGCCTGCGGCATGCCGCTGGCCACCTTTTGCTGCAACAGCTCGTCTACGGCGGTGTCGATTCGGCTCAAAAAGAAACTTGCCACCGATGCGACGGAAGCGAGCGGCTCGCCTACAGCGTTGCGCCGCTCGAGCGCTCTGGTATAGGCGTCGGCAACGTCCTCGTAGCGCTTCACCGCGAACAGCAGCGTGATGTTGACGTTGATGCCCTCGTAGAGCAGCGCTTCGATGGCTGCAACGCCCTCGACCGTGCCGGGAATCTTGATGAACAGATTCGGCCGCGCCACGGCCTGCCAGAAGCGGCGCGCCTCATCGATCGAAGCGGAAGCATTCCGAGCTAGGTGCGGAGAAACCTCGAGGCTCACGAAACCGTCGCGTCCGTCCGTGCGGTCGTACACGGGACGCAGAACGTCGCAGGCCTCGCGTACGTCGGTAACGATCAACGCCTCGTAAATGTCGTTCGGCGGCTGCCCGGCGAGCGCCTGAATCTCACCATCGTAGGCGTCGCTCCCCTGAATCGCCGCTTGAAAGATGGCGGGATTGACGGTGACGCCGGTCAATGCTTCCTCGGTCACTCGCCGCCGTAACTCTCCGCTCTTGATCATCGGGCGGCTGAGATCGTCGATCCAATAGCTCTGGCCGAATCGCGCAAGCTCGAACAAAGGACTCATCGTTTCGACCCTCGGCAACGTGGCAAACATCCTCGGAACGCACAGCGAAGCATCGATCGTGTGCCGCACGCCGTGCAGCGGCCATGCGTATTTGTGCCTATACGACCCGTGGCGCTCGCGAGCTATGTTGGATGCAATCTGCAATCACAAGTTTCGGCTCGGGAGAATCCTGATCATCCGGTCGTCCGATCATGGCGAAGCGTTCGGCTCACCGGGCATTCCCGCGCGCTGGACGTCGAGCGCGAAAAGCGGCGTTGGAACGGCATTGGCCGCGACCAGCCGCGTCTGGTTCACGTTGAGTCACGGCATCCTCAACGAAGTCTACTACCCTCGTATCGATCAAGCTTGCACACGCGATTTCGGGCTCATCGTCACCGACGGACACGGCTTTTTCTCCGAGGAGAAGCGCCACGCGAAGAGCACGCACGAGCCAGTCGCAGACGGTGTGCCGGCGTTCGTCGTCTCGAGCCGTTGTGCCGGGGACCGTTACAGCATCGACAAGCTCGTGCTCACCGATCCGCGCCGCGACGTGGTACTCCAGCGCGTGGACTTTCGCGCGTTATGCGGCTCGCTGGCCGAATATCATCTCTACGCCTTGCTCGCACCGCACCTCGTCAACCGCGGAGCCGGGAACACTGCCTGGGTCGACGATTACAAGGGCACGCCGATGCTATTCGCCGAAGGCCGCGGCACGGCGCTCGCGGTCGGCTGCTCGGCGCCGTTCCTGGCCCGCAGTGTTGGCTTCGTGGGATTCTCGGACGGCTGGCAAGATCTGTCGCAACATTTCGAGCTGCGCTGGCGGCACAATCTCGCGCGCGACGGTAACGTCGCGCTCACCGGGGAAGTGGATCTGCAAGCGTGCGGCGGCCAATTCGTTCTCGCCCTTGGTTTTGGGCGCACGGCGACGGAGGCCGCGCTCCGCGTGCGAGCGAGCTTGAGCGAAGGCGTGGAGAACGCGCTCGCCGAGTACGTGTCCGGCTGGCGCAGCTGGCAAGATTCGCTGTTGCCCCTCGACGCCGATCGACCGGCCGGACGCGCCAACACCTATCGCGTGAGCACGGCCGTGCTGCGCACGCACGAGGCGCGATCCTTCGCCGGCGGCTACATCGCCAGTCTGTCGATCCCCTGGGGCTTCTCCAAAGGCGACGAGGACTTGGGCGGCTACCATTTGGTCTGGCCGCGCGACCTCGTCGAGACGGCCGGCGGCCTGCTCGCTGCCGGCGCGAAAACGGAGGCGCGTGAGATCGTGTACTACTTGCGCGCCATCCAGGAAGCGGACGGCCATTGGGCACAAAATGCTTGGCTCGACGGCACGGCCTACTGGCACGGCGTGCAGATGGACGAGTGTGCGTTCCCGATCCTGCTTGTAGATCTCGCCTGGCGCGAAGGCGCATTGCGGGAGGCAGAGCTGCGCGGCTTATGGCCCATGGTGAAGCGCGCCGCGGAGTTCATCGTGCGTAACGGGCCCGTGACGGGACAAGATCGGTGGGAAGAAGCCGGCGGGTACTCGCCGTTCACGCTTGCCGTCGAGATTGCAGCGTTGCTCGCCGCCGCCGACTGTGCCGACCGGTTCGCCACCCCGGCGCAAGCGGCTTACCTGCGAGAGACGGCCGACATTTGGAACGACCTGATCGAACGCTGGATCTACGCCACGGGCACACCGCTCGCGAAGGAGATCGGCGTCGACGGCTATTACGTGCGCATCGCCGACCCCGACTCGGCCGATGCAGCGTCACCGCTCGACGGCTTCGTGCCCATCAAGAACCGTCCACCCGACTCCACTCGCCAAACCGCGTCGCAGATGGTGAGCCCGGACGCGCTGGCGCTCGTGCGCTTCGGGCTGCGCGCGCCGGACGACCCGCGCATCCTCAATACCGTGCGGGTGATCGATGCACTGCTGCGAGTGAATCTGCCCGCGGGCGCCTGCTGGCGGCGCTACAACGGCGACGGCTACGGCGAGCACGAGGACGGCCGCGCTTTCGACGGCACCGGCGTCGGGCGGCCGTGGCCGTTGCTCACGGGAGAACGTGCGCACTACGAGCTCGAGGCCGGCAATCGCACCGCTGCGGAGACGTTGCTCACGGCGCTCGAAGGATTCGCGAGCGACGGCCACCTCATTCCCGAGCAAGTGTGGGATGCGCCGGACGTGCCGAGACGCGGGCTCTATCGCGGCCGGCCGTCGGGCTCGGCCATGCCGCTCACCTGGGCACACGCAGAGCACGTCAAGCTGCTGCGTTCGCTCGCTGACGGCCGCGTCTTCGACATGCCGCCGCAAACGCGCCAGCGCTATCAGGTCGACGGCGTGCATGCGCGGCACTGCGTCTGGCGGTTCAACCAGAAATGCCGCAGCGTAGCGGCTAGCCACTCGCTGCGTGTCGAGGTGCTCGCGGCCGCGACGATTCATTGGAGCAGCGACGGGTGGCGTAGCGTGCGCGATACGCCGACTCAGGACAGTGGCATGGGCGTCCATTTCGCCGACCTCGACACGGGCTCGCTTGCGGCAGGCGGCGAGGTGGTCTTTACGATGCATTGGTCAACTGCTGACCGTTGGGAGGGAGCGGACTATCGTTTGACGATCGTCGAATGACCGCACTGGATCTATGCAACATAGCGATACCGAGCTGCTCGAGCTTTACGCACTCCGTGACCGATCGAAGCCGTGGGTGCGGGCCAACTTCATCGCCAGCCTCGACGGCGCCGCCACTCACGAGGGTCATACGCGCGGGCTCAACGATGCCGACGACAAGCGGGTGTTCGACTTGCTGCGGATGCTATGCGACGTCGTCCTCGTGGGCGCGGCAACCGTACGCTCCGAAGGCTACGCCAGCATCGTGAGCGACCGCCAGGCCGCCTGGCGCCTCGAGCACGGGTTAACCGCGGAGCCGATGCTCGCCGTGGTCTCGGCTCGACTCTCGCTCTCTCCCGACATGGCGGCCTTCGCTCGCGCGCCGCTGCGGCCGATCATCTTTACGCTCGAGGGCGCGGCACCGGAAAAGCGGCAAGCACTATCGAACGTCGCAGACGTGCTGTCGTGTGGCGCGACTACCCTCGATTGTCGGGCAATGTTGGCCGCGCTCGCGGCGCGCGGGCTGCGTCAAGTGCTGTGCGAAGGAGGCCCGCATCTGTTCGGAACGCTCGTCGCGGCGGACTGCATCGATGAGCTGTGCCTCACGCTGAGTCCCCTGCTCGAAAACGGCAGCGCCGGACGCATCGTGGCCGGCGCCGCACAGACCACCCGCCGCATGCGGCTGGGGCACGCGATAGCCGTGGGCAAGATGCTGATGCTGCGCTACGAGCGAGCCGAAAACCTGGGCCTCTAGCGGGCGCCATACACGGGAACGGCCGCGCCATGAATCACTTCGGCGTCGTCGCTGCACAAGAACAGGATGACGCGCGCAATCTCCTCGGGCTTCGGCCACTTCGCAAAATCCGCCTTCGGCATCGACTTGCGATTGGCAGCCGTGTCGATGACGCTCGGCAGCACCGAGTTGACGCGCACGCCGGTGCCCGAAGTTTCAGCAGCCAGAGAATCCATGAGCGCGAGCGCCGCGGCTTTCGAGGCGGCGTAAGCAGCAGCGCGCGGCGGGGGGTTGAGCGCAGCTTTGGCCGCTACGTTCACGATCGACCCGCGGCCGCGGCTCAGCATGGCCGGCAGCGCGGCGCGCGCCAGCGCGTAACCCGAACGCAAGTTCAGCGCGAGCATGTGATCGAGCACCTTCGTGTCGAGCTCCAAGAGCGTGACGCCGCCGGCGTAGCCGCCGACGGTGTTGACGAGCGCGTCGAGACGGCCGTGGCGCCCGGCCACACCCTCCACCAGCTCACGAGTGGCCGCTTCGTCGGTCACGTCGATGCGATATCCCTCGAGCCGTGCGGCGTCCGCTCCGGCAGCCTGAACCAAATCGTCGAATTCCGTTTGCGTACGGTAGGTGGTGACGACCGCGGCGCCTTCCATCAGGAACTGCAGAGTCACGGCGCGCCCGAGCCCACCGGTGCCCCCGGCCACCAAGCTCACCGTCTGCGAGAATCGGCTACCGCGCTGCTGCATCGCTCTCTCCTATCCACCGCGACGGCTGTGGTATCGAACACATGAGTTAGCGAGCCGCGAACCCAAGGTGTGGCCACGCTGCGGCGTAAACACCGTACCGCGTGATCGCTAGTGTTGGCAATCGATCGTAGAATGAAGTTACACGCGGGCTCGGAGAAACCATGATCATCCGTTCGTCCGACGAAGTACCGAGAACCACGTTGCTCGAGCGATTCCCGGTGCCGAAAAACTTTGGCGTGCCGAAGGGCTCGCGCGTCGAGCGCGGCCGATCTTGGCCCGCGCCGCCTAGTACCAAACGAGCCAAAACGTTCTACATCTACCGTTACGATCCTGACGCTGACGCAAATCCGCGCCTGGATTCTTATAGCGTCGATCTCGATGAGTGCGGTCCGATGGTTCTCGACGTTCTGATCTGGATCAAAAATAACGTAGATTCGACCCTCACCTTCCGCCGCTCTTGCCGCGAAGGCGTCTGCGGCTCGTGCGCGATGAACATCGATGGGACGAACTGGCTCGCATGCACGAGATTCGTGTCCGAGACGCGTACGCGTGCACAAATCTATCCATTGAACAACATGCCCGTTATCAAGGACCTCGTCCCTGATCAGACTCATGCGTTTGCGCAGTACAGCCTCATCGAGCCTTGGTTGAAGTCGACAATGCCGAAGCCTGGAACGGAGCGACTTCAGTCGCCCGAAGAGCGCGGGCGGATCGACGGTTACTGGGAGTGCATTCTTTGTTTCTGCTGCACTTCGGGCTGCCCAAGCCATTGGTGGAACGCCGATCGATTCTTGGGTCCCGCCGTTCTACTTCAGGCGTGGCGCTGGCTCGTGGACAGTCGAGACGACGCAACTCCCGAACGTTTGGACGCGCTCGAGGATCCTTTCCGGCTCTATCGATGCCACACGATTCTCAATTGCACGCGCACATGCCCGAAGGGGCTAAACCCCGGCAAGGCGATCGCCGGTATCAAGAAGATGCTGCTAGAGCGCAGTAGCTGATGGCGAGAACCTCGCACCGCCCGCTCTCCCCACATCTGCAGATCTATCGGCCGCAGCTCACGTCCGTACTGTCCTTTGCCCACAGAGTCACTGGCTTGACGCTCGGGCTCTATGCGATCGCGTTGGTCATTTGGCTAGGCGCGGCGGCCGCGGGCCCGCGGCCTTTCGCCGTAATGCAGACGTTCATGCAATCACTAGCCGGCGAAGTTTTGTTATTCGGCGGCACCTTCTGTTTCTTTTTGCATCTGTGCGGCGGCATCCGCCACCTGCTGTGGGATTCCGGCCGTGGTTTTGAGCTTGGCGCGATCTATGCGTCCGGCTGGGCGGTGGTGGCAGTCAGCACCGCGCTTACCGTAGCCGCCTGGGTCCTGAGTGTGATTTTGGGTGGATAGGCGAACCTTAATGCGCTCACCGCTGACGAAAGCTCGTGGCCTAGGCTCCGCCAAAGATGGCGTGCGAGCGTGGTGGCTGGAGCGCGTGTCCGCCGTAGCCCTCGTGCCTCTGTCACTTTGGCTCACCGCGTCGCTGATTGCTTTCAGAGGGCGCAACCACGCGGAGTTCATCACGTGGTTGAGCGATCCGCTCGCGTCGCTCTTGATGATCTTGCTACTGCTTGCGCTCTTCGTTCATCTGGCGTTGGGGCTTAAAGTCGTAATCGAGGACTACCTGCATTCCTGGGCCAAAATTCCGGCGCTGATCGCCGCTCGCCTCGGCTGCGTTGCCTTATGCGTCGCCGGCATCTTGGCGACGTTGAGCGTCTCCTTCGGCGGCTGAGCGGGAGATCGATCGATGTTCATAGAAGCACTCTTGCCGGCGGCGCAAAATCGGCTCGCCACGGTGAGTGAGGACGCCTCGCTCATAGAAGCCGCAACGCTGCTCGCACGGTCGCGCATCAACCTCGTCGTCGCCTGTCACTCCGATGCGACGATCGCGGGCGTCATCACCAAAACGGACGTCGTGAGGCAGATCAGCCAGTGCCAAGGGGCCGAATGCACCAAAGCCGCATCCCTCGTCATGACACGCGATGTGGTCGTCTGCCAGCTGACGGATTGGCTGCCCGATGTCTGGACCACGATGAGGGAGCGCGGCCTCAAGCACGTGCCCGTCGTAGACCAGGCGTCGCGCCCCGTGGGCGTACTTTATGCGCGGGATGCGCTCCAGAGGTTATTGGAGGAGACGGAAGCCGAAGAGCTCCTGCTGCGCGACTATGTGCTCGGTATCGGCTACCGCTAACGGC
>CAMPKU010000201.1 GCA_946887385.1 uncultured Gammaproteobacteria bacterium | reverse complement strand
TGCTGCTGCCGCGCGCTCGCCTACGTCGGGGAAGACGTAGCGATTGCGTAGAACTTCGGCGGCGGTTTCGACGACGGTACGACGTTCGTCGGCTTCCAAAGCGGGCGGTGCGCTCTGGGCATGCGCAGCGCTTATGCCGGCGATGAGGACCGCGAAAGTGGAGACGCAGCGGATGATCTTGGCGAGATTGGTCATGACCCCTCCCGAATCGTCCCGGCGAGAGCTGATCATGGTCGCGCGGCAAGAGCGATTCAAGCACAGAAGCGCCGCCGCTTCGTAATCGCAACCGGTACGAGTGGCAAGAGATCAGCGGGCAACGACGTGCCCACCCAGGCCGCGTCAAGCCGGCGGACGGCCGCGGCGGCGCTGCGGGCGGACTAGGCTCGATCATCCACACCACGATACCGAGAGGTTATCGAAGGGGAGGAGCGTGTGGACTCGCTGCCTCGCTGGATGACAGCGCGCTTGTCAGAAGCGCCAAGAATGACAAGCGGCTTGTCGACCGCAGCGGAGAGGTATGCACACGCACGGACGGTCTGCCGCACCAGCTTCCTGACGAAAAATTACTCATTCCGGCCCGATTGACGAATCGTAGGCGCGCACGTCCGCTGCCAACGTCCCCTAATGAAGGTGCGGGACGTCACCCGTCTGCTGCCAGGCAAACCCAACGACGACTTGGCGCCCGGAACCCTGAACAGTATCCTCAAGCAAGCCGGGCTCAAGCGAAGGGTAGGCTAGCGCGATGGATTCGCGCCGTGCGCCGCCCGGCGTGAAAATCGATGACTGGAACTCAGCGATCGCGGTCGAGCCTTTCGGTGGATCGCTTGTGCCGACTGACAGGGAGTTTGTCAAAGTCACTCGATTAGACAGGCTCCCTGTCGAGCGCTGGAGAGAGGTATCGACACACCGACCCGCGCCATCACAGACGCCTGGCATCGAGGTGGCGGCGCAACAATCTCCGCTTACAGATCCTGCGCCAGCCGCTCGACCACGTCCCGCGCATCGTCCTCCGCGCCGTGAATGAACGTCGACTTGCGCCGCCGCAGCACCGGCAGCCCGATGGCGTATAGCCTAGGCGCCGCCACGACGCCGCCGTCGTGTTGCAACCGCCCTTTGCGGTCGAGCACGGGCACGTCGAGCCAACGGTAGTCGGGCTTGAACCCCGTCGCCCAGACGATCGAGCGAATTTGCCCGCTCGCGAGATCGAGGTGCAGCCGCGGCGCTTGCGGCGCGCGCGTGGGCTCGAAGCGCTCCGGCGGCAACACGTCAACGGCGGCCTGCTCCGCCCACTCGTCGAACGACTCGAGCAAACGATTCATCTTCAGATCCGCGAGCGCGAATTGGTTGTACAACCCGCCCGAGAACAGCGCTCGCCCGTCGCGCACGGCGGCAAGCCGGCCGACGATCTCCACACCCGCCGCGCTCAACGCGTTCAGGTCGAGCGTCGCACGCTCCGGCGAGCCCACGAGCTGCGGCGACGGCAGCTTGCGCGCGCGCTCGATGTCGTCGAGCTCGTCGTAACGCTGATTCCAAATGCCCGACGCCTCCATCCACCAGAGCACGTCGCGGCCCCGATACGTGCGCGGCAAGCGCACGTGCTCGCCCACGGAAAGCAGCACGCGCCGGCCGGAGCGCCGGATCTCGTCGGCGAGCTGCACGCCGGTGGCCGATGCGCCCACCACGAGCACGCCGCCGTCGGGCAAGCTCTGCGCGTTGCGGTAGTCGAACGGCGTGAAGCACGCGATCGACGCGGGCACGGCTTCGCGCAGCGCGGGTACGACGGGCACGTTGCACGCCCCGCTCGCGATCACGAGCGCGCGGCATTGCAGCTCGCCGCCCTGTGCCGTGGCGATGCGATAGCCGTCGTCGTGAAGCTGCACGCGCACCACTTCGGTTTGTGTGCGCACCGGCGCGTCGATAAAAGCCGCGAAACCGCCGATGAAATCGACCACTTCGCGCATCGTCATGAAGCCGTCGGGATCGTCGCCTTCGTACCGGTAGCCCGGCAGCCGGCTTTGCGAATTCGGCGTGAGCAGGCGCAGCGAATCCCAGCGCTCGCGGCGCCAGGAGTTCGCGACTTCGCCGCGCTCGAGCACGACGTGCTCGATGGAGCGCTCGGTGAGCATGCGGCTCACCGCGAGCCCGGTGTGCCCCGCGCCGATGACGACTGTGGTAACGCGTTCGATCGGCAAGCGGTCAACTACTTCTGGGCGCGGCGCGGCCGCTCAACGCGTCTTGTTCACCTCGACCGAGACGTTCGTCGGGTTCGTGACGATGTCGTAGACGGCCGAGCGCTTCTGCGATTGCGCAACGAGCGCCTCGATGTCTTTCTGCGACGCGTCCGCGTCGATGTTGAACACCACCTTGATGTCGTCGTAGCCGTTGCGCACGTCGCTGTCGATGCCGAGGATGCCCTGGAGGTCCATCGAGCCTTCGAGCTTGGCTTCCACCGAGCGCAGCTGAATGCCGCGGTTCTGCGCCACCGAGGCGACGCCGGCCGTGAGGCAGCTTGCAAGACCCGCGAGCACGAGCTCGACGGGCGTGGCGCCGCAATCTTCGGACGCGAAGATCTCGGGATGATCCGCTTCGAACGTGAACTCGGTGCGATGCTTCTGCTCTTGGCCGAGCCCGTGAAAGCTGTCGATGTGCGTACGGCTGTGCGTGCCTTTTCTCCACTTGCAGGTGGCCCGCCAGGTGAACTTCGCCGCCTCGGGTGCTTTGCGCAGAGCTTCACGCGCCTCGAGGAGAGCGCCGACATTGACGCCGTTGTCTACCGCCGCTGCCATGGGTGAATCTCCTTATTAGAGTGCGATGAGCGCATCGGGATGATAGCCCCGCGTCCCATCGGTGTCTAAGCTCGCCGCGCCTTATACTGCGGCGCATGGCCGCGCCAGCGAAAGGCGATCTCGCAGCAGGGTCGGTCGGTACCGTCGAAACCGAATTCCTCGACCTGCCCGGCCCGCTTGCGCTCGACTGCGGCCGCGAGCTCTACCCGGTTCGCATCGCCTACGAAACCTACGGCACGCTCTCGGCTGCGCGCGACAACGTTGTCCTCGTGTGTCATGCGCTTTCCGGCGACGCGCACGCCGCGGGCTACTCGGCCGCCCCCGCATTGGCCGGCACGCGCGACGGCTTCGCCGCCGAGGAGCGCGACGCTGAGCGCGGCCGCAGCCTCGGCTGGTGGGACGGCATGATCGGCCCCGGCAAGGCGTTCGACACGAACCGCTTCTTCGTCGTGAGCACGAATCTGCTCGGCGGCTGCCGCGGCACCACGGGGCCGGCGTCGCAGAGTCCCGTCACGGGCCGGCCGTACGGCTCGGACTTTCCGGTGATCACGGTGGCCGACATGGTGCGCGCGCAGCGCGCTTTCTTGACCGAGCTTGGAATCGAGCGCCTCGCGGCCGTCGCCGGCGGCTCGCTCGGCGGCATGCAAGCGCTGGAGTGGGCCGTGCTCTACGGCGACCAGGTGGGCGCGATCGTGCCGATCGCGAGCACGCATGCGCTGCGCCCGCAAGGCATCGCGTGGAACGCGATCGCGCGCAATTCGATTACGGCCGATCCCGACTGGCAGGGCGGCCACTACTACGACACGGGCCGCACGCCGGCGCGCGGCATGGGGGTTGCGCGCATGCTGGGGCATATCACGTATCTGTCGGCGCAAGCGCTCGGGCAAAAGTTCGGCCGGCGGCTCCAGCACGGCGACGACCTCCGCTACGTGCTGGAAGAGCCCGAGTTTCAGATCGAGAGCTATCTGCGCCATCAAGCCGACAGCTTCGTGAAGCGCTTCGACGCGAACACCTATCTCTACACGTCGCGCGCGCTGTCGTATTTCGACCTGGCGCGGCAATACGGCGGCGGCGATCTGAAGGCTGCGCTGCGCACCGTACGCGCGCGCACGCTGCTGATCGCGTTCAGCTCCGACTGGCTCTACCCGCCGGGCGACTCCGAGGAGCTCGCCGCGGCGCTCCGGGCCGCCGACAAGGAAGTGGAGCTGCACGTGATCGACGCGCCGTACGGGCACGATTGTTTCTTGTTGGAGGAAGCACGGCAGACTCCTATCATTCGCCGGTTCCTCGCGAGCTAGGAAGACGTTCGATGGAAGAGTCACGCGAATTCGGCTTCGACACGCGCCAGGTGCACGCGGGCCAGCGCCCGGACCCGAACACGGGCGCCCGCGCCGTGCCCATCTACCAAACCACGAGCTACGTGTTCGAGGATCCGGAATCCGCGGCCGCGTATTTCAACCTGCAGGAGTACGGCAACACCTACTCCCGCATCATGAATCCCACCGTGGCGGTGTTCGAAGAGCGCATGGCGAGCCTCGAAGGCGGCTGCGGCGCCGTGGCGTTCGCCAGCGGCCTCGCGGCGCAAGCTGCGGCGCTGTTCACGCTGCTCGTGCCGGGCGATCACGTGGTGTCGTCGGCCGCGCTCTACGGCGGCACTGTGAATCAGCTGAAGCACGTGCTGCGCAAGATGAGCGTGGAGATCACGTGGGTGAACCCCGACGACGTCGAGGCGTGGCGCGGCGCCGTGCGCGACAACACCAAAGTGTTCTTCGCCGAGACCATCGGCAACCCCGGTGGCAACGTGCTCGACATCGAGGCGCTGGCACGAGTGGCGCACGAGCACGGCATCCCGCTGCTCGTCGACAACACGTTTGCCACGCCGTATCTGTGCCGGCCGATCGAATGGGGCGCCGACATCGTGCTGCACTCGGCCACTAAATATATCGGCGGTCACGGCACCAGCATCGGCGGCGTGGTCGTCGATTCGGGCACGTTCAACTGGTCGAACGGCCGGTTTCCCGTGGTTGCAGAGCCGTCGCCGGCCTATCACGGCCTCGCGTTTCACGAGACCTTCGGCACGTACGGCTATCTGATGAAGCTGCGCGCGGAAACGCTGCGCGATCTAGGCGCCGCCCTCGCCCCGTTCAACGCGTTTCTGTTCTTGCAGGGAATCGAGACGCTGTCCCTGCGCATGGAGCGGCACGTCGAAAACGCCTTGAGCATCGCGCGCTATCTCGAGGGGCACGAGATGGTCTCGAACATCACGTACCCAGGGCTTCCCAACAGCCGTTATCGGCCGCTCGTCGAGAAATACTTGCCGCGCGGCACGGGCTCGGTGTTCTCGTTCGACATCCGCGGCGGCCGCGACGCAGGCCAGGAGTTCATTCGCGCGGTGACGCTTTGGTCGCACCTCGCCAACGTCGGCGACGCGAAGAGTCTCGTCATCCACCCCGCGAGCACTACGCACCGGCAGCTCTCCGAAACGGAGCTCGAAGCCGCCGGCGTGCGCGCGGGCACCATCCGGCTCTCGGTAGGCATCGAGAACGTCGACGACTTGATCTGGGATCTCGAGCAAGGTTTCGCGCGCGCCCGCAACACGCCGAAAACGGAGGCAGCACGATGACGGCCGCATTCGATCTTGCGCGCTATCAAGATCCGCTCACGATCCAGCGCGTGCTGCTCGCCGCCAAGACCATTGCGATCGTCGGCCTGTCCAGCAACCCGCTGCGCGCGAGCCATTTCGTGGGGTTCTACTTGCGCCGCCACGGCTACAAGGTGATCGCCGTGAATCCGCGCGAGAAAACCATCTTCGGCGAGCCGAGCTACGCCAGCCTGCGCGACGTGCCCGAGCGCGTCGATATCGTCAATGTCTTCCGCGCGCCGGCGGCGCTGCCGGGCATCGCGGCCGAGGCCGTCGCCATTCGGGCGGGAAATCTCTGGTGCCAGTTCGGCGTGATCAACGAAGAAGGCGCGCGCATCGCCGAAGAAGGCGGCCTGTCGGTCGTCATGGATCGATGCATCAAGGTGGAGCACGCGCGCTACGTGGGGCGCATGCACTGGCTCGGCTTCAACACGCAGCGCATCACCTCCGTGCGGAGCGGGTTGCAGTAGCGCAGCTCGCGCACGTCGTACGTAGGCTCCACCCGCTACGGGCACGGGACTTGCAAGCTTCCGGCATTCGTAGAGGACGAAGCCATGAAGCAGCGCATTGGTATCGCCGGCGCCACCGGCCATCACGAACGAAGCGCGATTGCGCGCTCCCTTGCTACCGGCTCGGTCGCCGGCTTGATTACCACCGCCGTACTTGCGCTGCGCGGTCGCCGCGAAGCCGGTAGCAGCGTGGCGCCCATCAACGCAACCAGCCACGTGTTTTGGGGAGACGAGGCCGGCACCATCGACGCCGTCGACGCAAAGCACACCGTGCCCGGCCTACTGATCAATAGCGGCGCGGGCATCTTCTGGGCGCTGGTGCACGAGCTGCTGCTCGAGCGCTTACCACGCCGCGGGCCCGCGGCCGCCGCTGCGAGCGGGGCGGCGGTGGCCGGGCTTGCCTACGTCGTCGACTACCATTTGATTCCGCGCCGCCTCACGCCCGGCTGGGAGCTGCGCCTATCGCGCAAATCCGTCGCGCTCGGATTCGCGGCGCTCGGCTTGAGCTTGGCGATTGCGGGTCTTACGCGTGCTCGCCGCTAAAGCATCTACGGAGAACGCGCGGTTGTGCGCCGCGGTGCCTGCTCAGTAGTCGGCGCAGATGGATCCGGAACAGCTCCTTCGATGCATGCTGGCACAGAGCGAGGAGCAAGCGCTCATTCTGTTGTCGCCCGACGGGACCGTCGTGGAGTGGATGATGGGCGCCACCAGAATCTTCGGCCGCAGTGCAGACGAAATGGTGGGCAAGACGCTGCACTGCTTGTTCACGTCTGCGGACCAAGCAGCGAAAGTTCCGGAAACCGAGCTTGCCACGGCGCGGCAGCACGGCGTGGGCGAGGACGACCGTTGGATGGTGCGAAGCGACGGAGCGTTGTTCTGGGCGAACGGGTTCGTGCAGCGTCTCACGACGCCGGACGGTACGGTGGTGGGATTCGCGAAGACGCTGCGCGATCGCACCGACGTTCGGGCGCAGATCGAGACGCATCGCAACCGCGCGGAGTCACTCGCCGACGAAGATCAACGGCGGTTGCTCGTCTTCGGCACATTGGCACACGAGCTCCGCACTCCGCTATCGGCCATGAGCAACGCCATTCACCTCATGGAACAAGCGCATCCAAGCGACCACAAGCTGGCGCATACCGTTCAGATCCTGAAGCGGCAAACGACTCACATAAGCTCGATCATCGACGACTTGCAGGAAGTTGTGCGCTCGCGTGCCGGCAAAACCGTGTTGCGCTACGAGCCGATTCAGATGAACGAGCTTCTCGGCGAAGTGGTCGAAACCATCCGGCTCACTACCGACCCAAAAGATCAGCAGGTCTCGCTCGCGCTTCCGCTCACGCCGGCTCGCTTGGAAGGCGATGCCGTCCGACTGCGCCAGACCTTCTTGAACCTTCTGCAGAACGCGAGCCGATTCTCCGAGCGCGGCACACGCATCTCCGTCACCTGCACCGTCGAGGCCGACGAAGTGGTCGTGAAGGTCGAGGACCAAGGGCGCGGAATTCCGCCGACGCTGCTGCCGCGGGTATTCGACGCGCTCACCCAAGCGGAGTCTGCACCGCATACGGTGGGATTGGGGCTCGGGCTGTCGCTCGTCAAAGAGTATGTCGAGCTGCACGGCGGCACCGTGCAAGTACGCAGTGAGGGGCTCGGGCGCGGCAGCGAGTTCACCGTGCGGCTACCGTTGGTGCCTCGCAAGCGCCGAGATACGGGGCAGCCCGAGACCGCTGCGGCTACTGCGCCAAACGCGCCACCTGGTCCTTGACGGCGCGGCGCTCAGGCGCCGCGAGCGACTCGAAATCGTCGGCGAACAACTGCTGCTCGAGTGTCATTCGGCGTGCATTCATCACGGCGTCCACGCGCCATTTCCCGCCGTGGCGCGTACAGACGAAGAGCTGCATCGAGTCGCGGCTCGCGATCGCCCGGTCAGCCTCGATCATCGAGCGAGGGATCGCACGAAGGGCCGCCTCGTGCGCGGCCGCGCCGTCTATCGTTGTCTTGCGTGCCGCCATCGGAACCTCCTTGTGCGCCTGAACCGACGTCCCACACGGCATGGGACGTCCACTCCCGGCTCCGGTTCCGCGTGTGCGCTAGGCAAGCGCGAAGCCCCGGCGTCGCGATTGCGCGCCCGAGCCGCGTGCGCGCCGGGCGCCGATGGCGCCTGTAGTCTACGCTTCATGCAACGCAAGCCGGGAGAGCATCATGAATACACACGCACCACGAACGAACGAAGAGCAAATCGCCCTCTGGAACGGGTCCGCGGGCCGCGCCTGGGTCGAAACGCAGGAATCGCTGGACCGGCTCTTCGAGCCGTTCGAGGCCGTGCTCGGCGACATTGCCGCGGCGCGCCGAGCGCAGCACGTGCTCGACGTGGGCTGCGGCACCGGCGCCACCACGTTGGCCATGGCGCGCCGCCTCGCAGGGGAAGCCGCCCTCGTCGGCGTCGACATCTCGGCGCCGATGATCGAGCTGGCGCGGCAGCGCGCTGCGCGGGCG
>CAMPKU010000200.1 GCA_946887385.1 uncultured Gammaproteobacteria bacterium | reverse complement strand
GCGCGCGTGCTCGAGTCGCGCACCTATGAACGCGAAAAGGGCTCGGTGGCGATCGGCGGCATTCGCACCTCGGCAGCCACGGAATCGACAAGCCGCGTCACCGTGGTGCTAGAGGGCACGCGCATCACCGGTGAATGGGTACCGAAGACGACGATCAGTACCACGGCCAAAGACTTTCCGCGCGGCAGCGACGTAGCCGTCGCCATCAACCGCAATCGGCTGCTGTTGAAGGACCCGGACGGCGGCGTCATTACCGCGAAAATCGTGCGGCGCGTTGAGCCGCAGGAAGACGCACGGCGCAACTGACGCTGTTGGGTCGGCGCGCTCCCCTACGGCATCCGACATTCGAAGTTGGCCGCATCGTCCGTGCTGCCCTGACCGCGGTAGCGCGCCACCTGCGGGTAGGGGCACAGCGGCCGCGAGCGCGTCACCGCGCCGTTCGCGATCTTGCTGGCGACGAGCGAATCCGGCGCAACGCCCTTCTCCACCCAGTCGACGACAGCCGTGACGGCGTCGTATTGATCGGGCCCGAGCCCGCCGCCGCAATGCGCCATGCCCGGAATCATGAACAGCCGCATGAAGTCGTCGCCATCGGGGCCGTTCGCTGCGACGGCCTTCTCGTAATAGTTCACACCCATCAGCGGCTGCAAGATCGCGTCCGACCAGCCATACGTGATCAGCACTTTGCCGCCGCGCGCGCGAAACTCGCGCAAATCGGTATCCGTGGCGTTCGCGAGCCGCCCCCAGCGCTCGAGCAGCGGCGGATCGCGGTCGAAGTCGAACGTGCGGAAGTCCCAATCCGCGCGCGGCGGATCGAACACGAGGTAGCGCATCGTGCCCTGCGCCAAGCCGAAGTCTGCCGAGCTGCCGCCCGCCTCGGCCGGCGCAATCAAGCCGAGCCAGCCGCTGCCCGAGGTACCGTTCGGCCGCGGTAATACCGCCTCGCTGCCCAACATGAAGCCGGGGAAGATCGACTCACCACCGCTCTGCGGGCCGTCGTAGACCTTCTGCACGGCGGCCGCCTCGCCGCTCGTCAAACACATGCTCGATGCCTCGTTGCCCGCCGCGCAAACGGGCACGTCGCGCGCCACTTCGAACGCGCACTGGCGCGGATCGTCGATCAGGCCGTCGCGCAAACCGTCGACCGCGTCGCACTGCTGCATCACGCGGTCCGCGACGAGCGCCAGCTTGTCGGCCGACACGTGCGTTTCGGCGAACGCTTGCTGGTTCCAGATTGCGCCGATCGTGAAGCCCGTTTGATCCACCCACGGCGCATTGGCCACGATGCCGTCGAAGTCGTCGGGATAACGCTGTGCTTCGATGAGCCCTTGGCGGCCGCCGTTAGAGCACGAGTTCCAATACGCTTTGTCCACCGGTTGCGAGTAATAGCGGCGCGCGACTTCCTTGGCCGTCACGGCCGTCAAGTGCACGGCACGGTGCGCGTAGTCGACGGCCTTCTGCGGATTCGACAGCACGAACGTGGCGGAAGGCTCCCGGCTCGCGTAGTGACCGGTGTTGGTTTGCGCCATCACGAAACCGTTCTCGAGCGCTTGGCGACGCTGCGCAACGCGGCCCGCGTTATCGAGCTCCTCGCCGGCGTGGCCACCGTTGCCGATCATGTACAGCCGGCCGTTCCACGGCGTGGGCAGATTCACCTCGAACGCAATCTCGGGCGCGAGCACGCCGCTCACGCGGCAGTGCTGCGGCGTGTCGCCTTCCGCGGCGATACTGCGCGCGGTGATCTGCACGGCGTCGGCGATGCCGCTCGTGTCGAGGCGCTCGCACGCGGTTGCCGGCCGCCGCTCGCCGCCGAGATAACCCGCCTCGGAGTTGCGCGCGTTCGCGAACGGCTGCGCACCGGCCGTCGCCGCCCACGCCGACACCGCGACACTCAAGACGTAGGCTGCAAAGGCCACTGCGGTACGCATCGTGCTGTTCCCCCCAAAATCGCTACGGCATTATCGGGCGACGAGCCGCCTCTGCGTCAATGTCTCTCGACTACAATCGAGCGCCATGCGCCCCACCGCCGACGAATCCACGCTTCTCGCAGAATGCCACGGGCGCGCTGTCGATCTTTTGAAGAGCAATCTCACGCCGGCGGGAGTACTGGCTGCGGCGCCCACGAAGCGCGCCCGAGAGCGCGGCTATACGGCGATCTTCGGCCGCGACACGGCAGTTTGCGCGCTCGGAATGAGCCTGTCCGGAGACCCGAAGCTCGAGCGGGCAGCGGCGGCTGGTCTCGAGACGCTGGCCGCGTATCAGGCGCCGAACGGTCAAATACCTAAATTCGTCGACCCCAACCGGCGCGAAGCGGATTTCTGGTACTTGGGCTGCATCGACTCGACGCTGTGGTGGCTAGCCGGGCTCGTGCTTCTCGATCAACGCGCGGCGCAGCTCGGGCAGCGGCGGCCGCGCCTCCTGCGCCGCTACCGCCGCGAGGTAGCGCTCGCCCTACGGTGGCTCGCCGCGCAGGAGCATCAGCGGTTTTATCTACTGCAACAGAATGAAGCCAGCGACTGGGCGGACATCATGCCGCGCTCCGGCTTCGTGCTGTATACGAATGCGCTGTGGTATCGCGTGAAGCGCTGGTTCGACCTGCCGAACACCGCCGCCACCCGCACCAACTTGAACGGACTGTTTCACCCGTTCTCGGCCGAGCTGGCCGAGTACCGCCGCGCTCGGTTGCTGAACGAGTACGCGCTTTCCCGTGCGCGCAATCGCGATCTCTATCTGAGCTTCGTGAACTTCTCGTTCTTCGGCGACGAGGGCGACGTTTTCGGCAATGTGCTCGCGGTCCTGTGCGGCGCGCTCGGCACCGGCGCGCGCCGCCGCACGCTCGACGCGCTGCTTGCAAGCGGCGTGCACGAACCGTATCCGGTGCGCGCCGTCGTGCGGCCGATCCGCGCGCACAGCGCGCTCTGGCGGCCGTACATGGCTCGGCATCGGCAAAACTCGGCTTGGCAATATCACAACGGCGGCGTGTGGCCGATGGTCGGCGGCTTCTGGGTGGCGGCGCTGGCGCGCAGCGGCCGCAAGAGGCTTGCGCGCGCCGAGCTCGTGAAGCTGGCGCGCGCCTGCGCGCTCGACGACTGGGCATTCGCCGAGTGGCTGCACGGACGCACGTCGGCGCCGCGCGGCATGCGCGGCCAATCGTGGAACGCAGCCGGCTACCTGCTCGCGGAGCACGTCGCGCGCTGATCGGCACGTTCGCTTCGCGTCGTTGCACCTTCACTTCGCGCAGCGCCGCGCGCACTTTCCCGCCAGCGGGACAGCGCATACCGGTCGCGCAACACAGGTGAACGATCGTTAATGATCGCCGTATCGTAACGGCTTGTTTTCGTTCACAGTCGCAGCGCAAACGTCGTTGGCATGTAACTTGGAAACGGGCGAAGCGTCTCTCTCCCATCATTCACGTAGAGGATGCTTCGATGACTATCTCGCGCAAATGGATTTGTTCTCTCGCTATGGCGACAACCGCCTCCCTGATTTCGCTCTCGAGCGCCGCGGCGGAGCCCGCCGGCATCGACGCGCCGACGCGAACGGTGAAGGCGTGGGATCTGGATCTCGCGAACACCGGCGACGTGCAGACGCTGTATCAGCGCTTGCAAGACGCCGCGAGCGAGCTGTGCAACGAAGAAGCCGAGCGCAACCGGCACAGCACGCGCGTGCGTGCGCCGCGAGGCTGGGCAGAGCGCTGCACGCAGGACGCGTTGGACGCGGCCGTTCGCGATGCCGGCATACGGCGCCTCGCGGCCGCGCACACGCCGGGCACGCGCATCTTGCTTTGATGGACTGATCGGCGCGCCTGAGCGGCTGTCGCTGCTCGCGATGTCTTAGCCGTCGCGCGGCAGCGCGGCCGCTCCGGCCGCACGGTCAGCTAGAGGACGCGGCGGCCTGGCGGCGGCGATTGAACAGTCGCGGCGTGCCATCGGCGTTTTCGAGCATCTGCGCGAACTGTTCCGGCGGAACCGCGGCGCTCACATAGAACCCTTGAACGGCATCGCAACCGATACGCTGCAGAAATGCGAACTGCGCATGGTCTTCCACGCCCTCTGCCACCACGCTGAGGCCGAGAATTCGCGTCATCGATACGATGGCTTCGACGATCGACGCCGTGGTGTGATCCGTGAGCATTTCGGCCACGAACGAGCGGTCGATCTTCACCGTATCGATAGGGAAGCTCTTCAAATAGCTCAGTGAGGAGTAGCCGGTACCGAAATCGTCCAGGGCTAAACGCACACCGAGCTGGCGAAGCTCCGTGAGCAGTGCAATCGCGCGCTCACGGGCAGCGACGATCGCGGTCTCGGTGATCTCGATGTGCAGCGCCGACGCATCCAAGCCGAACGCGGCTAGCTTGCCGGCGACGACCTCGGCCAAATCCTGACGCTGGAACTGCACGCCGGACACGTTCACTGCAATCGGAATACGCGGCAAACCCGCTCGCTGCCATTCGGCGGCCTGTGCGCACGCTCGCTCAATCACCCATTCGCCGATCGGCACGATGAGCCCGGAGGCCTCGGCGATCGGGATGAACGAGCCCGGCGAAATATGGCCGCGCTGCGGATGCTCCCAACGCAGCAGCGCCTCGGCGCCGATGATCTTGCCGGTTTTCATCTCCACTTGCGGCTGGTAATGCAGCTTCAGGCTGCCGTCCTCGAGCGCCCGGCGTAAGCCCGTTTCGAGCGTGAGCCGCTCGACCGACGCAGCGTTCATGGCGGCCGAGTAGTACTGGAACGCCGCTTTACCCTGCTGCTTGGCGTGATACATCGCCGTGTCGGCGTTGCGAATCAAGATCTCGTTGCTCAATCCGTCCTCGGGATAAGTAGAGATGCCGATGCTGGCCGTGACGAAGACTTCGTGCCCCTCCACCGTAATCGGCTGCTCGAGATGAGCCAGGATGCGGCGCGCCACGGTGCCCGCGGCGAAGCGGTCGCGCGTATCCGGCAGCAGCATTACGAATTCGTCGCCGCCGAGCCGCGAGAGCACCGCGTCGCTCACCGGCTCGAGCGAGATCGTGGCCGTCGAGTCGATCTCCTCGTCGTGGTACAGCCCTAGCATGTCGTCGGTGCGAATCAACGAGTGCAGCGACGACGCGAGCTGCCGCAGCACCTCGTCGCCGGCCTGATGGCCGATCGTATCGTTGATGAGCTTGAAGTTGTCGATGTCGATGAAGAGCAGTGCGAACTCGGCGCCTTTGCGCCGGGAGCGGGCCAACACTTTCACCAAGTGCTCGGTGAACAGGCGCCGGTTCGGCAGCCCGGTGAGGCCGTCCTCATAAGCGAGCGCCCGGATCTGCTCGTTCGACTCGCCCAAGCGCTGCAGCGCTTCCTCGCGCAGCGCAGCTTCCTTCTTCAGGGCCTCGTTCGCGGCCCGCAGCTCCGCCGTTTGCGCGTCGATCAACGCCGTCAGGTCCTGCACTTTCACGGCCGCAAGCCGCGCGAGCTCCCAGCGCCGCTGCAGCGCGTGCGCCAGCTGCCGCACTTCCACGGTATCGAACGGCTTCTTGAGAATGAGCACGCGGTCGGTCTTGCCGAACGCTGCGGTCATTTCCTCCCAGCTGTGATCCGAGTACGCAGAACAGATCACGATGCCGACGTCCGGGTCTTCGCGGAGCAGCCGCGCCGTGGTCACGATGCCGTCGAGCCCCGGCGGCATGCGCACGTCCACGAACAACAGTGCATAGGGCGCGCCCTGCGCGTGGGCGGCTCGCACCTTCTCGATCGCCTCCTCGCCCTGATACGCGGAGTCGAGAAGGAACCCTTCGTCCGGCGACTCGGGCTCCGTGCCGAACAACTCCGCGTCGAGCGCGTCCAGCTCGTCGCGCGCGGCGCCGGCCGGGCCGAGAATCTTGCGGAAGTCGTCGTGAATGGCGCGATTGTCGTCGACGATGAGGATGCGCCGATTCGGTTCCACGAACTGCGGCAGCTTGAGCCGGCTACTCATGACCCGTGCCCCGCTTCGGCAAACCCTACGCGTTGCGGCAGCTCATCGGCGTATTCCACCGGCATCCGCAGCACGAAGCTTGCCCCACAGCCCGGCCCGTCGCTGTAGGCCGTGAGACTGCCGTCCATCTGCTGCGCCGCGTTGGCGCAGTTGTGGAGGCCGAAGCCGTGGCCCTTCTTCTTCGTGGTGAAGCCGTGGTTGAAGATCTTCGGCAGATGCTCGGGCGCGATGCCCGTGCCGTTGTCGCGCACCTCGATCCTGACTCCGCCTTCCACCGGGGCGATCGCCACCACGAGCTGGCGGTCGGGCCGCGGCACTTCCTCGAGCGCGTGCTTGGCGTTGGACACCAGGTTCACGAGAATCTGCATGATCTGATGTCGGTCCACGAGCACGGCAGGCAGCTTCTCGTACTTGCGGACCACCTGGATGTTGCTGTTGCGCAGGGCCGCTTCGCTGATCGCAAGCGCGGTTTCCGCGATCTCCTCGAGCGTGCAGACCTCGGCCACGCCGCTGCGCTTCGCGTACGACTGCTGCGCCGCGATGATCTTCTTCATGTGCTCGAGGTGCTCGGCGAGATGATCGATGTTGCCCAAGATGGCGCTCTTCTCGCTCGCGAGCGCAGCCCCGAGCTTGCGAAGGTACTCGGGCAGCTTGCGGCCCACGGGATCCGCGGCAAAGAACTCGGCGAGCCGGCTCGCGTTGGCCTCCACCAGCCCCGCCGCGCGCTCGAGCTTCTCGACCGGTAACGCGCCCACGGCTTCTCGCGCCATGCTGGCGCCCACGTTGACGCTGTTCATTACATTGCCCACGTTGTGCAGAACGCCCGACGCTACTTCGGCCATGCCGGCGCGCCGCGAAAGCTCCACCAAGCGGCCCTGCGCCTTTTCGAGCTCGCGCGTGCGTTCCTTTACGAGGTCCTCGAGGTGATCCTTGTAGCGGCTGAGCTCGCCCTCGGCGCGCTTGCGTTCCGCCACTTCCTTCGTGAGCGTGACGTTGGCGGCCTCGATTTCGCGGCTCTGCAGCTCCTGGCGGCTATACAGCGTGGCGTTCTCGATCGAAACGGCTACCTGCGACATCAGGATGTTGAGCGCCTCGAGCCGGTCCGGCGTGAACGCGCCTGCGACCTGATTGTTCTCGAGGTACACAGCGCCAATCAGCTTGCCTTTGTGCGCAACGGGCGCGCAGAGAATGGACTTCGGCCGCCGGTTGGCCACATATACGTCGTTGCGGTACTTGCCCTGCGCCGCGTCATCGAGCACCACGAGCTCCGACGTGCGCAGCACATAGTTCACGATGCCGGTGGAGCACGCAGCGGATAAGCGCAGCGGCTCGGCCGCCAGCACTCGGGCCACGCCCGCCGCCGTCTTCACGCCCTGCACCAGGAACTCGCCGTTCGACTCCAGCACGAGCACCACGGACTCGGCCCCGGCGTTCTCCCGGATGATGTCCATGAGCTTCACGAGCAGCCGCTCGAGCACGATCTCGCCGGCAATTGCCTGGCTCGCCTTCAGCAGCGTGGCCAAGTCCAGCGCGTTCGCCCGCTCCGACGACGGGCCGAGCGTGGTAGAGCCGGCCGTTGCCGACGCCGTCGCGCCGCCGGCGGCGCCCAGGCCATGCTCGGCTCTGAGATCCGCCACCTTGCCCGTGGCGCCCCAAGCCCCGTACGCATCCAGGGCCTTGTCGACGTAAAGGCGCGCGAAATCGGCCTTGCCCGCGGCCAGCCAGAATCGGGCAGCCAGCTCCGCGGCCAGCGCTTCGATGTTGAGGTAGCTGTTGGCATGCGCCGCCTCGATGGCGCGATCGTACAGATCCGCCGCTTCGCCGCGCGCGCCGCGCAGACGCGCGCACTCGGCCTCCACCAAGAGCTGCATGTGCTCCGTGTTCGCGGGGCACAGCGCCACCCAGCGGTGCATCTCCGCGCGAATCACCGCGAGCTTCGCGTCATAGCCCTGGCGTTGCTCGGCCGTGGCATTGCCGTACACGGCCGCCGTGGCGAGCGCGTAGAACAGCGCGTGCTCCACGCGCGTAGCAAAGCCCGCGCAAAATGGCTGGAGCTTTGCCGCGATCTCGGCGAACTCGTGCGCCGCGGCGAAGTCCCCGGCGTGGAAGCGTTGGATGGTAAGCACCATGAACCAGTCCGCTTCGAACGAACGATTGCCGCGCGACAGGATCTCGGCGGTGAGTGCGGCCTCGGTCTGCTCGTCCGTGCCGAGCGTGGTGCCGTGACGCCGGTCGCCCTGCAGCCAGTCGATGAGCCCGATTCGCGGGCGCAGGAACTCGCGATTCGCCGCATCGCTGATGCGGTGCAGCATCTCGAGCGCGGCAGTTGCTTCCTCGCGCAGCTCTGCCAGCGGTGTGCCGCGCACTTGCAGGTGGGAGAAGCGCCGCGCCACGCTGTAGCCGCCGTGAACGTGATCGCCGCTCTGCAAGCCGAAATGCACGGCCTTCTGGTACAAGCCCACGCTTTCGTCCAGGGGCTTTACCCAATGCGAAGCGAACATCGC
>CAMPKU010000199.1 GCA_946887385.1 uncultured Gammaproteobacteria bacterium | reverse complement strand
CGCCGGGACAGAAACGCCTTCCCTCTGACGTGAGCGGCGCCTCGATGTTCTCGATGCGGGTCACCGCCGTACGGTGGCGAACGGTGCCGGTCTCGCGATCGATGATGTAGAGGTAGCCGTCTTTCCCGCCTTGCGCGAACAGGCGTTTGCCGCGCTGCGCGGCTGCGTGATCGTAGCTGCTCTTCGGCGGCTTCGGCGCGGGGAGCGCGAGCTGGTAGAAGTTCAGCGCCGCGAGCTTCGGCGTTACCTCGTCGGGCGTGTGGCGCACGTCGGCGAAGCCGTTCGCGGCCGCCACCGGAAAGCGCGCGGCATCATTCAGCCGCGGATCGTAGAACGTGCCTTTGCCTCGCATCGCGAGCACGGCCACGAACGCGTTCCAATACGTTACGGAGCCCCAGCCCGTCGAGGTGTGCAAGTTGACGCCCGCGAGACCGAACGCCGGCGGAATCAATACAGCGGCCACTTTGCCGTCGGGCCGCGCGGTCTTGCCGTCGAGCATGAGCTCGGCATCGAAGCGGCCGGGACCCCAGGAGTCGAGCACTTGCTTCACCGCGCTTTCGGACACGCCGAGCGCCTGCGCAAACGGCAGAAGGCTCGGCGACAGCCCGATGATCTTGCCGACGTCGAGGTCGCGGGCGGCCCAACCGTCGAGCCTGCGGCCGATGCCCGGGGCGAGCGAGTCGTCGACGTCGCTGTGGCAAAGCGCGCAGGTGATGCCGACCGATTCCATTTGCCCGCTGCGATCGAACGAGCCGCGAACGCCGACGACGGCATCGAGTTGGAGAAGCTGCAGTGTGACGGCGGGGTCCTTCAGATTCACGGTGCCGGCTTTCAGCCCGCGCACGACGGCATTCGGCAACTGCTCCGAGTCCACCTTGAGGCCCAGCCCTAGCGCGCCTTCGGGGCTCAAGCCGGGACCGACGCCGCCGTTCGCGGCGCCCGCAATGGCACGGTGCAAGCCCAGCTGGCCGCCCCAAAATTCTTCGTTGCCGAAGGTGTCGTGGCGAAAGGTGCCGCGCCCTTCGGCAATCATGCGTGTCGAGGTGAGCCATGGCGGCGGGTTCGCATCGAAGGGCGGGAATCCGTCCGCGAACGAAACGCCCGCGGTTATCGAAGCTACCGCGCCTATCAACATCCCTGTTCGTCTTTGCATGACTCGCTCCTTGTTGAATGTCTCGTCAACCCGCAGGCAACTTCATGAGCACCGTCGCCACGATCGCGTCGCAGCGGCTGCCGTCGAAACCAAAACTGCTCGGCGCGATCTCGTCGAGGCGGCGAATCAACGCGTGGCGCAGCAGCGAGCGCGCGCGATGAAAGCGCGTCTTCACGGTGGCTTCCTTTATCCCCAAGAGCTCGGCGCTCTCGGCGATCGACAGCTGCTCCACGCCGCGCAGCATGAACACCACCCGAAAGTCGTCGGGCAACCCGTCGATCGCAGTCTCGATGATGCGGCGTGCCTCGCAGCTCATGGCGTCGAACTCCGGCTCGTCGGCTTGCAAGGCTTGAAGGTCGACGAGCGCGTCGTCGTCGTCGGCCAAGGCGAACGGCTTGCGCAACCGGCCGCGCGCCTCGTTGAGCGCAATCTGCACGAGCCAGGATTTGAACCCATGCGGCCCGCGGAACTGCTCGAGTTTCCGATACGCGCGCAAGTACGCGTCCTGAACCACGTCGCGCGCCTCGTCGTCGTCGCGAACCACTCCGCGCGCGAGGCGGAAGAGAAGGCGGTTGTAGCGGCGCATGATGAGCTCGAAGAGCGCGGCTTCACCCGCGAGCACTCGGGCGATCACTTCGAGGTCGGGCATCGCGGCCGGCGACTGCTCGGCCGGCGGCCGTTCGGCTTCCGTCGATTTCATGCGCAAGGTGATGCAACAATCGGGAGAAAGGTTCCCGTTGCGCGCAAAGCTGCACGGCGCGACTCGCAACGCGCGCCAAATCCTTCCTAATTAGCCGCGGTCGTGAACCTGATTCGTATCGGCGAGGAACAAACGTGCGGCCGCGGCGAGACGCGCGTCGAGCGTGGCGAACGGTGCCGTTAGTTGCTGCGCCACGTAAAGATATGCGGCGTCGTACGCCGTAAGGTCGTAGCGCTCGGCGATGCGCACGGTGGCGTCCGCGTCGACAGAATGGCGCTCGATGTGGAGCCGCCCGTACGCTTGAAGGGCCGCGGCGATGGTGTCGCTGTGTAGCTTCTCGCGCCGCAGCTTTTTTAGTCCGACGCTGGCGATCTCGTGATCGAGCAGGTACGGCGCATGCAACTCGCGTCCATGGAGCAGCGCCACGGATTCGGCTCTGCCGCCTTCGCCGAACAGCGCCGCCGCGATCACGCTGGCGTCCGTTACGAGCGGCGGCCGATGCAGGTAAACGGCCCTGGGTTCGGCAATCTGCAGCCGCATGTGCTCCGTGCGCGTGTCGAACGACGACATCGTCAGCCGTTGTCGCGCAATTGTCGAAGGTAGGCGACGGAGCTTTCCGTGCCGGCCGGAAACAGCCGCTGCGAGATTTCGTCGAGCTGCTCGATTGTTAAAAACGCGTCCGGCGTGACGTCGCCGATGGCCACTCCGCTAGACGGGCCTCGGCCGATGGCCGCCTCGAGGATGCTGAGCAGCTCGCGTTGTAGCGAGCGGCGGTTGCGCGCGGCCCGCCGTCGCAGCGACTCCGCGAGCTCGTCGGGCACGTTCTTGACGGACAGATTAACGGGCATGGCGGCTCCGAAATGGATCTTATGGCTCCATTTTGGCGCCGACCAAGTAGTCCCGTCAACGAACGGCTGCGCGGGGCCTATTCTGCTCGAAGCGTTTCGATCGGATCGATCGACGCGGCGCGCCGCGCGGGCAGGTAGCTGGCCAGTGCCGCGGCTGCGATCGTAACCGTTAGCGCGGCAACGTAGGCCGGCAGATCCATCGGGCTGATGCCGAACAACAGCGACGACATCAGTCGTCCCAAGGCGATGGCCGCGATCAGGCCGACCACTGCGCCGACTGCGCTCAAAGCGAGCCCGTGAAGCACGAATACCTTGGTCAGTTGTCGCGGCTCAGCACCGAGCGCCGATCGAATGCCGATTTCGCGAGTCCTTTGCGAGACGACGTAGGCGATGACGCCGGCGATTCCGACTAGCCCAAGCAGCAACGCCATGCCGCCGGCGATCGCCAGCATCACGAGCGTGAACGACGTGCGCGCGAGCGAGCCGGCGTACAGCTCGCGCATCGTGCGCTCTTGCGCGACCGGGATGCTCGCGCTCACAGACCGGATGGCCTGCCGGATCTCCGCTGCGAGTGCGGCGGTGCCTGCACGCTCGCTGCGGATCGCAAACGTGATGACCGGCGTTCCGATCTCGGGCTCGTCGGGCGACAGGTTCGACATGTACGTCGGCCAATACACCATGGCGGGAGGTTCCTCGTACAACCCCCGCTCGTGGACGCTTTGCACCACGCCGATCACCTCGCGCCACGCGCCCTGATCGTCCCCGGCAAACCGGATCCTAGACCCAAGCGCCGCGGCCGGCTCGGTCGCGAGCTGTCGAGCGAAATCCGCTGACACGACGACGACGCGGCCGCCCGCTTCGATGTCGCTCCAGGTCAGGCCGCGCCCTGCGATCATCCGAGTGCCCATCGCCTCGAAATAGCCGGGCGAGATGAACTTGAACGGGCCGCGCGGCCGCTCCTCGTCGGCCAGTGCTCGCCCTTCGACCGCAAAGCCGTTGAAGTTGTTGTTTCCCGCGTGCTCGATCGGAAGCCCGTTCACGAAGCCGACCCCGGCGACGCCGGGAAGGGCCGCGATCCTGTCCACCATCTCGTGCTGCGTGCGGGTCCATTCCAAGGCATCCGCGGGATCGACGTTCGGCCACCCCGACGGTACCCAGATCGTCGCCGTTTGAATCGTGCCGGGATCCGAAAAACCGGGATCGAGGTCGCGAAGCGCCTGGAACGAGCGAATCATCAAGCCTGCGCTCACGACGAGCACGAGCGCGAGCGCCACCTGCACGATGACCAAAACGCTGCGCGTCGTGTTGCGCTCGCGGCTCGCACTCGCGGCGCGTCCTGCGCCGATGACGTGCGTATCGATGTGCAACGCGTGTTTGAGCGCCGTGATCGAGCCGAACACGAGCGTCGATGCGAGCGACACCGCGACGGCGAACGCGAGCACGGGCGGATGGACGGCGATCTCGTTGAGGCGCGGCAGGTCGCTCGGACCGATTGCGATGAGTCCTTGTAGTCCCACGTAAGCGAGCAGCACACCGAAAATCCCGCCGGCTGCACCCAGTAGGAAGCTCTCGACGAGCAACTCTCGCGCGATGCGCGTGGGCCGGGCGCCGAGCGCGGCGCGCATGGCGAGCTCAGGCCGTCGCGCGTCCGCCCGGACGAGTGTGAGATTCGCGATGTTGGCGCAAGCGATGAGCAGGACTGCGCCGATCGCGCCCATGAGCACCCAGAGCGCGCTGGCGACGCCGCCGACCAGGTCGTCCTGCAAAGGTCGAAGTGCCGGCGTGATCGGCCCCATGCTTTCACGCACGGCGGCAGGGATCGGAGCGAGCCAGGTCTGTAGCATGCGCCCGAGGTCCGTGCGCGCCGCCGTAGGCGTAACGCCCGGCGCGAGTCGCGCGAGCATTTGATACTGGAACCAGTTCACCTCGCGCGGCTCGAAACGCACGGCTAGGATCACGTCGGGCGGCGGCGTCATGTCGACGAATGCGAAATCGGGCGGCATGACGCCGACGACTTGCGCCGGCTGCGAATCGACCGACAGCTCGCGGCCGATCGCCGCTTCGTCGCCGCCGAATCGCTGCTGCCAAAAGGCGTGCGAAACGATCACCGGCGCGGGCCCGTCAGCTCCGAGCTCGTGCTCCGCCTCCGTGAACCAGCGTCCGAGCTGCGGCTGCACGCCGAGCGCTTGCAGCGTGCCGTGCGACACGAGCAGCGCGCGCACGCGCTCGGGTTGACCGCGATCGGTCAGCGTCGCGGAGTCCTCGCGCCACACGCCGATGTCGGTGAACGACCCGTTCTCGTTACGATAGGTGAGATAGAGAATCGACGTGGCCGACATGTCGCCGCGATCGTTGACATGCCTGATGCGCACCAGCTCGTCCGAATTCGGATACGGCAGCGGCTTGATCAGCACGGAGTAGACGACACTGAAGATCGCAGTCGTCGCGCCGATGCCGATCGCGAGCGTGAGCACTGCGGCGAACGTGAACGCGGACCGCCGTGACAAACCGCGCAGCGCGTAGCGCAGGTCACGGCCGAGGGAATCGACGAAACCAACGATGTTCATGGAGCGACTACTCCGCCTTGAGCGTCTCGACGGGATCAATTCTTGCCGCGCGCCGCGCCGGGACGTACGTCGCGAATGCGGCGGCAGTGAAAATGACGCCGATCGCCGTGACATAAGCTACGGGGTCAAGAGGCTCGATGCCGAAAAGCAGCGACGACATCGCCCGTGCCAATGCCGCCGCCCCGACAAGCCCGACCAGGATGCCTACTGCGCTCAGCGTGAGGCCCTGCCGCACGAACATCCTCTCGAGTTGTCGCGGTTCGGCGCCGAGCGCCGACCGAATACCGATTTCCCGCCTGCGCTGGGACACGACGTAGGCGATGACGCCGTAGATGCCGACGACGCCGAGCGCCAGGGCCATCGCGCCGGCGATCGCAAGCATGACGAGCGTGAACGAAGTGCGCGCGAGCGACTCGGCGTAAAGATTCTGCACCGTGCCCTCGAGGGTGATTGGGATCGTGCCATTCACCGATCTGACTGCCTGCCGTACCTCGTTCATGAGGCTGGCCGTGCCGGCGCGCTCACTGCGAATGGCGAACGTAACGTCGGGCTGCCAAAACCGATTCGCGACGAGCACGGGCCAGTACAGCGTGCTAGTGGGGGCTTCATACAGCCCGTCGTGATGGACGTTCTGCACGACTCCGATCACCTCGTACCACGGTGTGTTTTCGAACGCGCCCCGGACATGTCGGCCGAGCGCGGCCTGAGGCTCCTGTGCGAGCTCGCGAGCAAAGTCCTCCGAGATTAAAACCACGCGGCTGCCCGTCTCGAGGTCGCTCCAGGTGACGTCGCGTCCTGCAACGATTCGCGTGCCCATGGCCTCGAAAAAGCCAGGCGAGACGTAGTTCCAGCGGCGATACGGCGGCGTTTCACCCTCTACGATCGGCTCGCCTTCGACCTCGGTGGGCCTGTTGTCCCACTGCTGCCCCATCGGAATGTCATCCGTAAAGCCGACGGAGGTGACGCCGGGAAGCGCCGCGATAGCGTCGAGCATCTCGTGTTGCGCGCGCGTGCCCTGCTCGCCGTTGTAACTCAGCGTGGGCGGAATCCAGATTCGCGCGGTCTGGATCGTCTCGGGGCGCGTGAAGCCGGGATCGATGTCGCGCAACGTCTGAAACGTTCGGATCATCAGCGCCGCGCTCACGACCAACACCAGCGCGAGTGCCACCTGCACCACCACCAAAACGCTGCGGGTAGCGCTGCGCTCTCGGGTTGCGCTCGAACCGCGCGGCAAGCCGCCCAACGGGGTCTCGACGTGCAGCGCTGCTTTAAGCGCCGTGATAGAGCCGAACACGAGCGTCGACGCCAGCGAAATCGCTACGGTGAATGCGAGCACGGCGGGATGTACGGCGATCTCTTCGAGGCGGGGCAACTCATTAGGGCCGATGGCGATAAGAACCTGCACTCCGAGGTATGCGAGCACGCCGCCGACAGTCCCGCCGACCGCTCCCAAGACGAAGCTCTCGACGAACACCTCTCGCGCGATTCGCGCGCGCCCTGCACCGAGCGCGACACGTACGGCGAGCTCGTGGCGCCGCGTGTCCGCCCGCACCAGCATCAGATTCGCGATGTTGGCGCAGGCAATGAGTAACACGGCACCGATCGCGCCCATGAGCACCCATAACGCGCTCGCGACGCTGCCCGCCAAGTCGTCCTTCAACGGTCGCACGCTGGACGTGATTTGCCAGCTCGCTAGCTGTTCGCGAGTCAGCACGCTTTCCCACGCGTTGAGCCAGATCGGCAACATGCGCTCCACATCCACATGTGCTTCGGCGGGCGTCACGCCCGGGTTCAGTCGCGCAAGCATGCTGAAACTGAAGTTGCTGATGGCCGCATCCGTGGGATTGATCCGCATAGGCATGATCACGTCCGGTTGCGGTGCGATATCGAGGAACCTGAAACCCCTCGGCATGATCCCGACCACGCGGAACGACCCGCTGTTCGGCCCCGACAACGTGAGCTCGCGCCCGAGCAGCGCTTCGTCGCCGCCGAACCGCCGTTGCCAGAACGCATAAGAGACAATGACGGATTGCTGTCCCGTTGCCAGGGGGCCAAATGTCTCCTCGTCCGTGAACCACCGACCGCGCATCGGCTGCACCCCGAGAGCCTCGAGAGTGCCGTCCGTGACTAGCAGAGCGGGCACGCGCTCCGGCTCGCCGCCTTCGGTCAGCGTCGCTGAACGCTCGCTCCATAATCCAATGTCGCCCAACGTCCGGCTTTCGTCCCGGTACGTGAGGAGCATCGTCACGTCCGTACCCAGATCGGTGGTATCGAGACCCGGAGCCGCAGGTTTGATGCGCACGAGCTCGTCCGGATTCGGATACGGCAGCGGTTTGATCAGCACCGAGTAAACGACACTGAAGATCGCCGTCGTCGCACCGATGCCGAGCGCGAGCGTGACGACGGCCGCGCAGGTGAACGCGGGGCGCCGCGACAAGCTGCGCAGCGCATAGCGCAGGTCGCGGCCGATGGAATCGGCGAAACCAATGATGTTCATACGGCCAACCCAACGTCACCAAGACAACGTCTCGAGTCAGCAAAGCGATAAGCGTGCCAGGGCGCGGGCCGCGTAACTCGTTGACCTGCCTGGGGTGGTGGCTATTGCGTGTCGCGGCGCGTCCCACATCCGCACACTTCGATCCCGCCCCTGGGACGCTAGGCGGCTCGCATGACGTTTACACCGGCCGACGATCTGTCTGATCGCAGCTGCTCAAACACCGAAGAACGAATAGTCGATCGCGGCGAGTATGTCCTCTCGGCGATCGGCCAGCGAAAAGACAAAGGGGTTTAGCACGCCTCCCCAGGCGGCCCCTTGATTACCGACGCGGCCGCGGTTTCGCGCGCCTCGTGGGCTCCGCCTCGAGCGGATTCTCGGGCCAGTAATGCCGCGGATAGCGGCCGCGCATGTCCTTGCGCACTTCCACGTACGCGTTCTTCCAGAAGCTCGCGAGGTCGCGCGTCACTTGCAGCGGCCGGTGCGCCGGCGATAGCAGCTTGAACGTAACGGGCACGGCGCCGCCGCCGATGCGCGGTGTAGCCGCCAGGCCGAACACTTCCTGCATGCGCATCGATGCGCACGGTGCGTTGTCGTCGAGATAGTCCACCGCCGCGCGCGTGCCGGTCGGCAATGTGATGCTGTCTCTTATACACATCTCCGAGCCCCACGAGACAGGCAGAAATCT
>CAMPKU010000198.1 GCA_946887385.1 uncultured Gammaproteobacteria bacterium | reverse complement strand
CTAGCACAAGACGGCATACGCGATTTCTGCCTGTCTCGTGGGCTCCGGAGTTGTGTATAAGAGACAGCTGTAGGCTCGCTCGCGCGCAGGGACGCGCGCGAGCGAGCCTACAGGGAAGTACTTGTGGCGTCCCCGGAGAGCCCTATACGCAGGCGCCGGCCCGGCCGACGAAGTAACAGCCGCTACGGCTTGCGAGCACGGATCAAGAATTGGTCCGTCCGCCGAGCCATATCCCGAACAGGCTTCGTATGATCATCATCGGCATTGCGCAAGATGTCCGACTCCGCCTCGATTCTGAACCCAGCCTGCCTCAGCACCTCCCGCGCCTGCGCCACTTGCAACCGGTGAAACTGCGCATTGTTCTGCCCTTCAATCCCCACATGATCGATGACCCCGAACACCCCGCCCGGCTTCAACGCATCGTAGACACCCTTCGCAAACGCCACGGCCGCCGCCTCGCCGTTCTGACCGTTGTACAGATCGTGCAGATTCAAAGCCGTGATCGCCGCATCGGCTTGCGCGACGATGCCGTTCGCCGCGAGCTCGCCGTGCACGGGCGTCACGTTACCGAGCCGATCGTGGCGCGCCTTCTCGGTGGCGACAAACCCTTCGCGGGAAACGAAAAACTCGGGGTTCTGCGCAAGCACTTTGCCGCTCGGCCCAACGGCCGCCGACAACACCTCCGTGAACCAACCGCCGGCGGCGATCACGTCGATAACGGTGTCGCCGGTTTCTATCCCGAGAAACTGCACCGTCTCGATCGGCTTGCGCGCTTCGTCGCGCGCTTTCTCCTCGGCGGGCCGCTGCGACGCCGCGAGCGCCGTGCGCATCCGCGCGGCTTGCTCGTCCTGCGCCTGCGCCAGCGAGCCGAGCGCCGTGCCGAGCGCACACACGGCCAACGTCCACATCGAGGGCCTCACGAGTTTCATGCTGTCTGCTCCTTGAAAAATTTCGCGTGCTCGGAAAACAATAACCCGCCGGCCGTGGCCCGGACGCCGCCCGCTCGCTGAAGAATCCTCGGCCCTCGGTGCGCTAACCGCGTTCGCAATCGCGTTGCTCGAGGCGGATGATCCGGCCGGCGGGCCGCAATGCATCGAAGTCGAGCGTTTGCGAGGGCTCGAGCACCACGTCGATCCAGTACACCGTGGCACGGCGCGTGCGATCCACGACCTGCGGCTCGAAGCCGAGTGCACGAACTTGATCGCGGCGGCGGCTCACACCGCTGATCTCGCTGAACACACCGAGCGAGACGAGGTTGCCGCTGTCGCTATTCGGAATCACGTAGGAGTCGGCAATGCCGTCCGCGCGCACTTTCGCGAGAATCTCGTTCGCTTGCTGCTCGGTTGCGATCGCCGGGATGTAGACCCAGTAGCCGATCCAGACGTCGCCCTCGGTGACGCGCTGGAGCGGCTGAAAGCCTGCCGCGCGAAGCGTGGCCGCCGCCGTTGCAGCCTGCGACAGCTCGCGAAACGGCCCCACGCTCGTGCAGCGGGACTCGGCCGCGGCAAGCTCCGGCCGGGGATCGGCTGGCGCCGCCGGCTCACCGCGCGGCGACGCGCCAAGATCCCCTTCGTCCGCTGTGACGAGCTCGCTCAGGGGCGCGTTGCCTTCTCCCTCCGCGGCCGCAATCGCCGGCGTTTCCGCGGGCTCGGCAACGCTGCCGCTGCTGCGCAGATCCTCCGGCACCTCGCTGACGAGCGTCAGCGGCCGCCCCTCGTCGGCCGGCCGGCCCACGGGCTCCGCCGGCGCGAGCCAAGCGCTCCACGCGGCGAAGCCCAGGTTCGCGAGCAGCAGCGCGAGACAAAGATTGCGCATCAGCGATTCGCTTTCGCGTCGGTGGCGAACAATGCCAGGCCTTCGAGCACCAAGTCTGCGCGAAGTTGCACTCGGGTTTCTAGCCAGTCGCGCAGCGGCTCCGCGTCGCCGCCCGTGAGATAGACCGCCGGCGTCTCTTGAAGGGCTCGCGTCACCGTCGCGACGGCCCGATCTAGCGCCGCGGCCAGCGCAAGCCAGGCGCCCTGCCCCACGGCCGCGTCGGTGCTGCGGCCGAGCAATTCGAGCCCGCGCCCGGCCGCCGGCGCCGTGGCGGTGCTGCCGATGTCGCTCGTGTTGCGGTCGAGCGCAGCAGCCAACAGGCGTGCACCGGGGATGATCAGCCCGCCGAGATGCGTGCCGGCGCCGTCCACGGCGTCGAAGGTTGCAGCCGTGCCCGCGTCGATCACGCACGCTGCGCCGCGGGCCCGCCGATGCGCCGCGAGAATCGCCACCCAGCGATCGACGCCGAGCCGGCTGGGATCGGCGTAGGCGCAGCGCACGCCGAAGCGCTCGGCCGACGTTGCGACAAATGTGAGCGAGGCGCCGGGCCGTGCAGCGACGAGCGCCGCGATCCGCTTCGCAACCTGCTCGCCCGCCACGTTCGCCGCGACAATGCGCGGCACCGCCGGCAGGGCGGCTGCAAAAGCCGCGACGGCGGCGTCGAGCGCATCGCGATGCACCACGCCGCCGCGGTCCACGAGCTCACCGTCCGCGAGCGTCGCCCACTTCAACCGCGTATTGCCGATGTCGACGAGCACCGTCACTGGGCGCTCCGTACGCTCACGTCGCCGGCCACGATGCGGCGCCGCTCGCCGCCTTCGAGCTCGACGAGCAGCGCGCCGCCGGCGTCGATGCCAACGGCGGTTCCGACGATCGGTGCGGGCGGCTCGTCGACGCACACGGCGCGGCCGCGCAGGTAATCGGCAAGCCGCCACTCGCTGCGATACGGCGCGAACCCGTGGACGGGATAGTCGGCGAAGAGCTCTGCCAGCTCGCTTACGAGCGCGCCCACGAGCGCGGCGCGCGGCGGCGGCTCGCGGCCGAGCGCTGTCTTCAGATCGATGGCGCCGCGCGGCCAATCGCTGAGCGAGGGCAGAAGCGCCGGCGGCACAGCAACGTTGATGCCGATGCCTGCGACAACGTGCACGCCGCCCTGGGCTTCGGCCGCGAGCTCGACCAGGATGCCGCCGAGCTTGCGCTCCGCGAAAACGAGATCGTTCGGCCACTTGAGCCCGATCGTGAGCCCTGCCACTCGGTTCAGCGCGCGCCGCGCCGCGACCCCTACGGCGAGGGCGAGCGCGCCCGGCTCCGCGGGCATGCCGGAGAACTGCCAGCCGACCGACAAGCAGATCCCGGCGCCGAGCGGCACACTCCAACGCCTGCCGCGGCGGCCGCGGCCGGCCGTCTGGAACTCCGCCACGCAAACGTCGAGAAGCCCCGGCGGCGGCGGCTCGGCGAGCAAGTGCCGGTTCGTCGAGCCGATTTGCATGTGCACCTCGAGCTTCGCCAGCCGCGCCGCCACTTCGGGCGCAAGCGCGGCTCGCACGGCCGCGACCTCGAGCAGATCCAGCCGGCGCGCCAAGCGGTAGCCTGCGCCCGGCGCCGCTTCGACCGTGAGCCCCCAATCGGCGAGCTTGCCGACTTGCTTCCAGATCGCCGCGCGCGAGACGCCGAATGCTTGCGCGAGCGCCTCGCCCGAATGCGTTCCGCCATCGGCCAACGCGTGCAATAGACGCTCGACGGTCACGGCGCCTACTGATTACGGCGCAGCCAACGCGCCGCCGGGCTCGCGAACCGGGCCTCGGTGCCGTCGAGCATGCGCCGGATGTTGCCGCGATGCGCATAGATCAAGAGCACAGCTGTCGCGCACGCGAACAAGAACAGGCCGCTGCGCTCGGGCAACGCCGTGAATCCCAGAAACACCACGGCCACCAAGGACGCGCTGATCGTGGCAAGACCCACGAAGCCCGTGGTGAACACGACGAGCAGCCACGAGCCGAGCACCGGCAGCGCCGCGGCGGGCGCCAGGAAGCACAGCAACCCCGCCGCGGTGGCTCCGCCCTTGCCGCCGCGGAAACCGAACCATACGGGGAACACGTGGCCCAAGATCGCTGCGAACGCCACGCCATACAGCACGAGCGCTCGATCCACCGACGCATCGATTCCGACGCCGGGAATTGCGAGCGGCGGGAGCGCGGCGGCCGCGAAGATTCCCTTGCCGATGTCGATGACCATGACCCAGAGAGCGAATATTTTGCCTTGCGTGCGCAAAGCGTTCGTGCCGCCGGCGTTGCCGCTGCCGGCTTTGCGGATGTCGACGCCGCCATAGAAGAAGCCGACGAGCAAGCTCCCGAGCACCGCACCGATGAGGTACGCCAACGTGATCTTGAGGCCAAGCTCGATCATGCGCCGCCGTTCCTTGGAATCAGTTGCAGCGGAAAGTCATGTTACGGCGCGGCTACTCGCCGAGCCACGCTCGCCGGCGCTCGAGCGCCTTCGGATCGGCAGGCTCCCGCACGACGAGATAGCACGTGTCGTGCGGCGCGGCCTTCAGCACCACGCCCACTTCTAGCAGCTCGTCGCCGCGGAACACGCTGGCCGTGACCCGTTCCCCGTTCTCGAAGCGCGCCAAGCGTCGCGCGAGATTGCGGCCCGTGACGCGCAGCCGGTCGATCGCGATGAGCACATCGCCTGGGTTCAGCCCGGCGCGCTCGGCCGCGCCGCCGTCGAGCACGCTGGTGAGCTCGAGGCCGGGCTCGCGCTCGCGCAGGGTGACGCCGAGCGTCAACGGATCGCCGTTGCGCTCACGCGGCACGCCACCGCGGTCGTCGCCGCCCGCCGTCGCGCGCATCTCGAGCACTACTCCGAATTCTGCGAGCAATTCCTTGAGCGGCGGATCCTCGGTGCCGCGCACGGCGCTTGCGAAAAACGGCTCGAGGTCGAGCCCGCTCAACTCGGCCGCCAGCCGCTCGAAGCCGTCTTCCGGCACGCCGACTTGCGCCGCGCCGTAGCGCCGCCAGAGCTCGCGCACCACATCATCGAGCGACGTTCGGCCCGCGGTCTCGAGCCGCAGCTTCAAGTCGAGCGCGAGCGCAACCGTCGCGCCTTTCGTGTAATAGCTGATGGTGGTGTTCGGATGGTAAGCCTCGGGGCGATACAGCACGTCCCAGGCGTCGAAGCTCGACTCGGCGAGGCTTTGCCTGAATCGGCCCGGCGTGCGGTAAACACGCGTCAGGAGCTCGCCCAGGCGCTGCAAAAAGCTTGCGAGGCCGAGCACGCCGCTGCGCACGAGCAGCAACTCCTGGTAGTAGCTCGTGACGCCTTCGAACACCCATAAGAGGCGCGTGTGATTGCGCCGGTCGAGCCGATACGGCATGAACGCCGCAGGCTTCGTGCGCTTCACGTGCCAGGTGTGAAAGTACTCGTGGCTCACCAGCGCGAGAAATCGCTGGTAGTCGCGGGACGTGCCCGGGTCGCCGATCTTCGGCAAGTCGTCACGGCTCACGATCAAGCTCGACGAAGCGCGGTGCTCGAGCCCGCCGTAGCCCTCGCCGGCCGCGAGCGTGAGAAACCAATACCGATCGAAGGGCGCGGGCGCGCCGAAAAACTCGATGTGCGCGGCGCAGATCTGCGCGAGGTCGGCGGCGACTCGGTCGAGATCGGTCTCGAACCGGCCCGCGATCACGAGGTGGTGAGGCACTCCACCCGCTTCGAACTCCACGCCCTCGAAGTCGCTGATCTCGACGGGATGGTCGAGCAGCTCGTCGTAATCGTTCGCCGCGTAGATGCCGAACCCGCGCTCGTCGATCTGCCGGGGCGTGAGCGCCGTCGCGACACGCCAGTCGTCGCCCAACGAGTGCGGCGGCGGCTCGAGCGTCACTTCTACGGGCTCTGCCTCTCGACCTTCCGGCAGCACGAACACGCACGGGCCGTTGAAGTATCCGCGCCGGCGGTCGAGAAAGGCGCCGCGCACGGACTCGTCGAGCGCATACACCGTCACGGTGAAGACTAGCGTGGATCCCGCTCCTCGCACGCACCAAACGCCGGCGGCCGTCTTTTCCACGGGCAGCGGCTCGCGGCCGCTCTTAGCCTGCACGTTAACGACGTGACGCGCGAAGTCGCGCAGCAGATAGCTGCCGGGTATCCAAGCGGGCAACGAGAATCGCTGATCGTCCGCCGGCCCGTCGAGGCGGCATTCGATTTCGAACCAGTGCCGATCGAGATCGGCCAGGCGAACGCGGTAGCGAATCAGAGCGGGGTCCCTTCCTTAAGCCTAAGCGAGAGTGCGCGGCATTGTCGCATAGCCGCCCTGTGCTAAGGTGGCAGCAGGCGGTGCCCGAAAGGGCTAAGAGGGAACGCAGTTGAACCTGCGGCTGTTCCCGCAACTGTAGCCGGCGAGGCTCGCACATAGGCCACTGAGAACGTTCTCGGGAAGGCGTGCGAAACCGTTAGAGCCGTGCGAGCCAGGAGACCTGCCGCCGCTGTCGTCCTTCCGTGTGCCGGGAAAGCGCGCGGTACGGAATCCCGTCGTGGCGACGACTCTTTCGTTCGGCGCCGCGACGCGTTGCTTTCGAGCGCGGCTCCGCGAACCACGGAGTTGACGCTTGCCGCACTCGATTCGCCCGCTGTTACCGGCACGCACGCTGTGCGTCGCGGCCGCATGGCTGGCCGCTTGCGTCGCCGGCGCCGCGGCTGCCGGGCCCTTGCCCACCGTCGCTTCGATCAATGTGTGCGCCGATCAGCACCTGCTCTCGCTCGCCGACCCCGAGCAGATCCTCACCGTGAGCTGGCTCGCGGCCGATCCCGAGGAATCGCTATTCGCACGCGAGGCGCAGCGTCACACGTTGAACTACGGCACGGCCGAAGAGCTCCTGAAATTCGCGCCCGACGTCGTGCTGGCGGGCACGTACACGAGCCCGTTCACTCGCTCTTTGCTGCGCCGTCTCGGCTACCGCGTGGTGGAGCTCGCGCCCGAAGCGTCGGTGGCCGACATCGAGCGCAACGTTAGGCTCGTCGCAACGGTGGTCGGTCATGTCGAACGCGGCGAGCAGCTCATCGCGATGTTGCACGACGCCGTGCGTGCTCTCGATGCGGGTCGTCCGCCGCGCAGCCTGCCCACGGTGATCGTGCGCCCGGGCGGCTTCACGGTGGGCACGGACTCGCTCGCCAACGAGCTGCTCTACCTCGCGGGCCTGCACAACACGGCCGCCGAGCAAGGGCTCGACCGCTGGGGCAGCTTATCGATGGAAGCGCTGCTCACGAGCGGCCCGGAGCTCATCGTGCTCACGGGTTACCGAAGCTCGCAGCCGTCACTGGCCAACGCGGTGCTCGAGCATCCCGCCTTGCACGGCTTGAACTCGGCGCAGCGCACCGTGGTGGTGCCGTCGGCGCTGTGGTCGTGCGGCTTGCCGGCGAGCATCGAGGCGGCGGCGCTGCTGCAGCGCGCCGCCCGCCGATGAGCGCGGCACCGCCTGCCTCGCGGCCGCCGTGGGCGCTCGCACTCACTCTCGCGGTGCTCACTTTGGCGGCAGCCGCCGTATCGCTGGTGGTTGGACGCGACGGCGGAGGGCCCACGTTCGGCTTCGGCGGGCCGGCGCTCGCCGACGTGATCCTGCGCGAAATTCGCTTGCCGCGTACGCTGCTGGCGCTGCTAGTGGGCGGCACGTTGGGCTTGTGCGGTGCCGCTCTGCAGGGCTTGCTGCGCAATCCGCTCGCCGAGCCCGGACTGCTCGGCGCTTCGAGCGGCGCGGCGTTCGGTGCCGTCGTCATGTTCTACTTCGGCCTGGCCGGCGCTTCATCGCCGCTGCTGCCGCTCGGCGCCGTGGCCGGATCGCTGGTAGCGCTCTGTGCGCTCTATGCGCTAGCGGGGCGGCGCGGCGACTTCTTGACGATTGTGCTCGCCGGCATCGCGATCAACGCGCTCGCCGCCGCGCTGACTTCGCTGGCGCTGAACTTTGCGCCGAGCCCGTATGCCGCGCTCGAGATCTTGTTCTGGATGTTGGGCTCGCTCGCAGACCGCAGCTTGCCGCACGTCTATCTCGCACTGCCGTTGATGCTGCCGGGCTGGCTGCTCGTAGCGGCCGCGGCCCGCGGGCTCGACGCGCTCACGCTCGGCGAAGACACCGCGTCGAGTTTGGGCTTCGATCCCAAGCGCACACAGTGGCTCGTGGTCGGCGGCACCGCGCTCGCCGTGGGGGGCGCCGTCGCCGTCACCGGCGTGGTCGGCTTCGTGGGCCTCGTGGTGCCGCACTTGCTGCGCCGTTCCGTCGGCCAATATCCAAGCCGCCTGTTGCTGCCAAGCTTTCTCGGCGGCGCACTGCTCACCACGCTCGCCGATGTCGCGATCCGGCTGCTGCCGCCCGGGCCCGAGCTCAAGCTCGGCGTGGTGACGGCGCTGCTCGGCGCGCCGTTTTTTCTGCAGCTCGTGATGCGCAGCTCGGCGCGCGCGGCGTGAGCAAACCATGACGCTTGCAGCGGTCGACGTCGAAGTTCGCTACGACACGCGCGTGGCCGTGCGGCCAACGCGCATCGCGCTGGCGCCCGGCGAGCTCGTAGCGCTCGTCGGCCCGAACGGGGCCGGCAAGAGCACGCTGCTGCGCGCGCTCGCAGGACTCCTGCCGCACCGCGGCACGGTGACGTGGCGCGGCACGGCGCTCGCGCAGCTCGACGGGCCTACACGCGCGCGCACGATTGCGTACCTGCCGCAGGACCCGCCC
>CAMPKU010000197.1 GCA_946887385.1 uncultured Gammaproteobacteria bacterium | reverse complement strand
ACAAGGCACAGACCACGGCGAAACACGGCGAAGCGCAGGTGAAGATCTGGCGCCGTAGTTACGACATTCCGCCGCCGCCGCTCGACGAGAGCGACGAACGGCATCCGCGGCACGATCCGCGCTACGCCGGCCTGGCGCCCACGGTGCTGCCGGGCACCGAGTCTTTGAAAACGACGCTCGCCCGCGTGCAGCCGTATTGGGAGGATCGCATCGCGCCGGCGCTTCTCGGCGGCCGCCATGTGCTGGTCGCCGCGCACGGCAACAGCTTGCGCGCCGTGGTGAAGATGCTCGAAGGCATCTCCGACGACGAGATCACGGAGCTGAACATTCCCACTGGCGTGCCGCGGTTGTACGAGCTCGACGCGGCTTTGAAGCCCACGCGCGCCGAATACCTCGGCGACGCCGCAGCGATCGCGGCCGCGGCCGCGGCTGTCGCCGCTCAGGCCAAAGCGAAAAAGTAGCATGCTGTACGAGCTCGGCGCCTACCGCGTCACCACCGTCGGCGACGAGTTCTATGTCGCGCCGAGCGCGTCCGTGATCGGGCGAGTGTTTCTCGGCCGCCATGCCAACGTGTGGTTCAACGCCGTGCTGCGCGGCGACGTCAACGACATTCGCATCGGCGCCGATACGAACGTGCAGGATACGGCCGTCATTCATGTGGACGGCGACGCGCCGTGCACCATCGGCAACGGAGTCACGATCGGCCACGGCGCCGTTGTGCACGGCTGCACCGTCGGCGACTTCTCGCTGATCGGCATCGGCGCTACGGTGCTGAGCCACGCCGTGATCGGCAAGTACTGTCTCGTCGGCGCCGGAGCGCTGATCACGGAGCGCAAGTCGTTCCCGGACCGCTCGCTGATCATCGGCGCACCGGCCCGCCGTGCGCGCGAGCTCACGGACGACGAATGCCGCGCGCTCGAAGCTAGCGCTGCAAACTACGCGGAGCGCGGCCGGCAGTACCGCCGCGAGCTCGCGTGACGTCCGTGCACTGATACGGCATGAGCCGCACCTCCGGCAGATAGAGCCAGTACTGCTTGAGCACCACGGGCTTCGTGAACGTCGCGGGATCGATGACCGTCATTTCGTAGTCGAGCCGGCTGCCGTCGTCGCTAGGCGTGAAGCGCTCGACGATCGCGACGTTCGGGCTTTGCGGTATCCCGAGCTGGCTGAAGTACGGCCAATTGACGCGGCTCGTCGCAACCGCGAGCGTGCGGCCCTCCCATCGGCCCACCGAGTAGCCTAGCGGCGAGGGCGCGGGCGGCTCGGCCGGCGGGCCGCGGCTCATCCGAATCGGGCGCTCGAGATCGTACTCCTCGAGCCGCAAAACGATGTTGCCGTCGGCCTGCTGCACGAGCTCGATCGGGTACGGCGCCTCCATGATCGTCGGCATGCCTTTCGGCGTGCAGTTCGCGGTCGGGTTATCGGTGGCGCGATCGAACTTGTCGAGCGCCGCGCGTGCCGCCGGCGTGAGCGGGTACGACTGAATGTCGAAGTTGGGATCCGTAGCCTCGGGGAACAAGCGCGCTTCAGCGCGCGTGTGGCTCCAAACGCGGAAAATCCCGAGCTCGGGCCGCGAGCCGTCGCCCATCCGCGCCATGAGCAGCGAGTCGTCGCCGAGCGCAGCGCTCGACCAGCGCGGCTTCAGGCCCACATTCAGCAAGAGCTCGCGGCCGTCGGGCAGCAACACGTGCCGTGCGTAGAGCTCTTCCTTCGCGCCGACGGGCGGATTACCCGCGATCCTGATGCGATCGCCGACGTTGAAGGTGCCTTCGTCGATGCCCATGCGCCTCAGCACCGTCAGCGAGCTGGTCTCGATTTCCCAGTCGACGGCTGCGTCCGCGGCGCCCGCGATGCGCACCGTGAAGGACACGTGCGGATTGCGCCAGAGCAGCTCGACGACTTCGCCTTCAAGCTCGATCAACGTCGCTGTGTCGAAGCGGCCGAAGAAGCTGTGATGGGCGCGCGCAGCCGGCGCGGTCCACAGTGCGGCGACTGCGACGAGCATGATGAGCCGAGCCCTGCGCGGCATCGCGTGCTCCCGATATGGCAGCGGTGACGAAAAGCGAGCGACATGCGCGTTCTCGTCGAGCACATCTTCGACGGTTTGCCGCCGGCGTTGCAACACTCCTGGCGAGATTAGGCGCCCAGCGAGCGCACGAACTCGCGCACGCCGTTCAACAGCATTTGCGTGGCGAGCAGCACGAGCAGCATGCCCATGAGACGCTCGAGCGCACGCAAGCCTCTACTGCCCAGCACACGCAGCAGGAACGGCGACGCGGTGAGCAGCACTGTGGTGCCGGCCCACGCGATGACGAGCGCCGTGCACCACTCCCAGATGCGCTCCGGCTCCGTGGAGGAGAGCAGCAATAGGATCGCGATCGTGGACGGACCGGCCACCATCGGCATGGCGAGCGGCACGATGAACGGCTCGTCTTTTTCGCCGGCAGCATCTGCGCCGGCGCCCGGAAAAATCATCTTCAGCGCAATGATGAACAGCAGCACGCCGCCCGCGATGCTGAGCGAGGGCTGCGATAGACCCAAGAATTCGAGGACGGCCGTCCCCGCGAACAAGAACACCAGCAAAATCGCGAGCGCGATGACGAGCTCTCGTGCCGTGATCTGCGCGCGCCGCCGCGGCGTAAAGCGCGACAGCACGGCGTTGAAAACCGGCATGTTGCCGAGCGGGTCCATCACGAAGAACAACGTGGCCGCTGCTGCCGCAATGTCGGACCAGTCCACGACGAACCTCCGGCCGGCGCCTAACCGGCCGACCACACGCGCACGACACCCTCTTGCGCCGTCGATGCGACGAGCCGGCCGTCGCGAGTGAAGAATCTGCCCAGTGCGAGGCCTCGCCCGCCCGCAGCGTTCGGGCTCTCCATCGCGTACAAGAGCCACTCGTCGGCCCGGAACGGCCGATGGAACCACATGGCATGGTCGAGGCTCGCGAGCTGCACGTTGCCCTCGGCGAAATGGATGCCGTGCGGCATGGTCGCCGTGGACACCAGCTGATAGTCCGACACGTAGGCGAGCACGTTGCGGTGCAAGTGCGCGTTATCGGGCAGCGCGTCGACGGTCTTCACCCAGATGTGCCGCACGGGCGCCGCGCGCGGCGGCGCGATCACGTGAACCGGCTCGACGGGCCGGAACTCGAACGGCCGTTCATGGATGAGGAACCGCCGCATCTTCTCGGGCACCTTCTCGAGCACGTCGGGCGGAAGCTCGCGCACGTCGGCGAGGCCTTCGGGCCCCGGCACCTGCGGCATCGTCGCCGCGTGCTCGAGACCCTCCTCGGGCACCTGAAACGACGCCGTCATGTTGAATATCGGCCGGCCGTGCTGCACCGCGACCACGCGGCGGTTGCTGAAGCTCCGGCCGTCGCGCGCCACGTCCACCTCATACACGATGGGCGCGTTCACGTCGCCGGCCACCAAAAAGTAAGCATGCAGCGAGTGCACCTGCCGGCCTTCGACCGTGTAGCTTGCGGCCGTGAGCGCTTGCCCGAGCACCTGACCCCCGAACACGCGTGAGCCGCCGAGATCGCGGCTCTCGCCGCGGAAAATGAATTCCTCGATGCGCTCGAGCTCGAGGAGCTTCACGAGATCGGCGAGGATCGGAGCCATTGGGCGCTACTTTTTATCGTGGCGATTCAAGCGCGCAATCAAGCTCGACGTGTCCCAACGCTTGCCGCCCATGCCGGTCACGTCGGCATAGAACTGGTCGACGAGCGCCGCCAGCGGCAGCTCGGCGCCGTTGTTGCGAGATTCCTGCAAGCAGATCCGCAGGTCCTTCCGCATCCACTCGACGGCGAAGCCGAAGTCGAACTTGCCTTCGCTCATCGTCTTCCAGCGGTTCTCCATCTGCCACGATTGCGCGGCGCCCTTCGAGATCGTCTCGACCACCGTGGCCACATCGAGCCCCGCTTTGCGCGCGAAGTTCAGCGCTTCGGCCAGACCCTGCACGACACCGGCGATCGCGATCTGGTTCACCATCTTCGTGAGCTGCCCGGAGCCCGCGGGCCCTTGCAAGCGCACGGTTTGCGCATACGAGCGAATGATCGGCTCGGCCGTCGCGAACGGCGCGGCTTCGCCGCCCACCATGACCGTGAGCTTGCCGTTCTCGGCGCCGGCTTGGCCGCCGGAGACCGGGGCGTCTAAACAGTGCACGCCGCGCTTGCTGCCGGCGGCGGCAATCTCGCGCGCGATGTCGGCCGAGGCCGTGGTGTGATCGCAGTAGACGGTGCCGGGCTTCATTGCGGCGATCACGCCGCTCGTGCCGAGCGCAATCTCGCGCAGGTCCGGATCGTCGCCTACGCAACTGAAGACGACGTCGGCGCCCTGCGCAGCCGCGGCCGGCGTAGGCGCCGATTTGCCGCCGTGCTCTTTGCACCAACGCTCGGCTTTGGCGGCAGTGCGGTTGTACACCGTCACGCCGTGGCCCTTCTTGGCGAGCCAGCCTGCCATCGGAAAGCCCATCACCCCGAGGCCCAAGAACGCTACGTTCGCCATCGTCTTCTAGTCCTGTCGCAACCGCTCGCCGAGCTCCGCAACGTACGTCGCGTACAGCGACGCGTCGTCGGCGCTCGCCTCTCCGAGCAAAGCCCAAAACCACGCCATGAGGCGCACCATTCGCAGGAGCCACGCAAGCTCCTCGAGCTCGGCCATGGCCGGCACCGCTCGCCGATACGCCGTGAGCAGCGCGCGTTGCTCCTCGGCACCGAGCCCGTTCATGACGGCGGCGTTCGCTACATCGAGCAGCGGATCGGCGCGCACAGCATACTCGAAGTCCACGAGGGCCAGCCGCCCGTCGTCCAGCACGTTGGCTGCTGCGAGATCGTTGTGGCAGAACGCCGTGGGCGCGTAGCGCACGTCGTAACGCCGCGTCAACGTAAGCAGCTCGTCGCCCCACTCCGCCGCGCTCGGCTCCCGCACGTATGAAGGCAGCGCAGCAAGATAGCGCGCGGCGATGCGCTCGGCCGCGAACACCGGCAGCTGGATGGGCAGCGCGTGCAGTGTGCGCAGCAAAGCCGCCAGCCGCTCGAGGTTGCTTGGCTCGCGCGCTTGGGCGGGCGTCCATGGCGCACCGTCCCGATAGTCGGTGAGCAACGCGCCGCTCGCCGCGTCGGCCGCGAGCACGCGTGGCGCCACTCCGGCGCGCGCGGCCGCGTCCATGGCGCGCGTCTCCGTAGCGAGATCGAGCAGCGCGTTCGAGCGGCCTACCGGTGTGCGCAGCACGGCGCGTCGCCCGTCCGCGAACGTCACGAGCCAGCTGCGCCGGTGCGTGCCGCCGGCGAGCGGCTCGAGCCGCGCGCGCTGCGCATCAGCATCGCCGGCGACACGCTCGAGCGCCGCGCGTGCCGCTGCAACGTTGGCTGCCGTGTGCGTCATGCGGTTGCCGGCTGCGCGCGCCAGTCGCGATGCCAACGAACGAGGCCGATCACGACGAGCACGAGATAGATCCCAAAGAGCCCCACGTACAGATTGAGCCCGCGCTGCCAGTACAGATACATGCTCAAGCTGTCGACGACGAGCCAATACAGCCAGTTCTCCAGGAGCTTGCGCGCCACCATGTACGTCGTGACGATCGACGACACGGTGACGAACGCGTCGAGATACGGATACGCGGCATCGGTATGCCGACTCATGAGCCAGCCAAGCGCCGCGCTCAGCGCAACACTGCCGCCGATGGCGAGCATGTGGTTCTTCAGCGGCCACACGCTAATCGGCAGCTCGCTTTCGCCGCTGCGCCTGCCGCCGTAACGCCATTGGTACCAGCCGTAGACGGCGATCGCAGCGTAGAAAACGTTCAGTGCGGCCTCCGAATACAGCCGCGCGCCGAACATCACAACGATCGTGAGCACCGAGGACATGAACGCCGCGGGCCAGCACCAAAGGCTTTCGCGAATCGCGAGCACGAGGTACAACACGCCGAACAGCACGCCGGCCGCCTCGAGTGGCGGCAGCTCACGCACGAGCGCCACGACATCCACCTGGGCTAGCTACTTCTGCTCGAGAATCGGTGGCTCGCCGATCGGCAAATCCGCATTGAGGATTTTCAGCACCAGCGCTTGCGCGCCGCCGGCGCCGAACGAGCGCTCGATCGCCGCGGTGAGCGTGCTCATCACCACGCCGAGCTCGCCGCGCATTTGCGTGCTCAGCTGGTTCACGACGACTTCGACGCCGGGTTGGCTGGAAACCGTGTCGATGAACGTTAGGATCTTCTCGATCGGCTGGCCCTGAAGGGGATACAAGCTCATTTCGGCGGTGACGCGCATGAGTGCACCTACAACCGGTAGCGAAGCGTGATGCCGTAGTGGCGGGGATCGCCGAGGCGCGTGTACAGCGTCGGCGGGAAATCGGGCGGCTCGTTGCCGAAATAAAAACCGCGCACGAAATAGTCCTCGTCGAACAGGTTGCGCGCCCAGAGCTTCACGTCCCACGCGTTCCATGCGCGGCCCACGCTCAGGCTCGCGAGGCCGTAGGACTCGGAAGCCTGGTCGTGACCGTAATCGAAGAAGAACTCGTCCATGCCGGCGAAATCGAGCCGCGCCCACCAGCCGGACGGCGCGGTATACATCGCGCCCAACGAGTACGTGTATTCGGGGGCGTGCGCCGGCTCGCGGCCCACGAGCTCGGGGAACAGCGAGAACTCGTCGATTTCGGCGCGTAAGAAGCCCACGGCGGCCGACAGCTCGAAACGCTCGGTTACCTGCCAATCGACGGTCGCCTCGAGACCGTGATGCGTGCCGCGCTCGGAGTTCGCCGTCACGAACAGGAACGACGACGGATCGCCGAGACGCAATTGCAGCGGCACTTTGATTTGCTGGTCGTCACGGCGGGCGACGAACGCGCCCACGTCGGCTCGCAGCCGGCCGTCGGCCGACGCCACACGGAGGCCGGCTTCGATGCTCGTTAGCGACTCGGCGTCGTACGGAATGTTGGCCGGGGACACTGCGTCGTTGTCCACGTCGCCGAAGTCGACGCCCGCGAGCGAGACGTTGAAGCCGCCGGCCTTGTAACCGCGCGCGTAGCGCAGATACGCCGAGCGCCCGTTGCCCAACCGCCAGTCGAATGCGAGCTCGCCGCCGACCATGTCGTCGTCGGGCGAAAAACGCACACCCGTGCTGTCGGCGTAATCCGCGGCGCGGCGTTCCCAGCGAACGCCGGCCGTGAACCGCATGCGGTCTGTGAGCCCCAGCGTGAGTTGGCCGAACAACGCGGAGTTGGTGGCGTCGTAGTCGCTGCGAACGGCGCTGTTCACGTCGAGCGAGCAAACGGGCCCGCAGAACGGATCCTCGTACAGGCCAACGTTCGTCTGTGCGTTGCGCTCGTCGATGTCGAGCGCATAGGCCCCGACCAGCCAATCGCCGCGGCCGCCCGCGATCGCGCCCGGCTTCGACAGCACACGCACCTCTTGGCTCGCCGTGCGCCGCTCGCGATCGTTCGCCGTCACCCAGTCGTACACGTAGGGCGCCCAGTACGCCGGGTGGCCCCAGTCGGCGTCGAAGCTGAACACGGCATCGGTGTCTGCGAAGCCCGAGATGCTCACGATGTCGAGGCGCTCGAGCGCTGCTTCCACGCGTACGGAGCCCGCAGTCGAGCGTTGCGCGTCGCGCCCGGGATTGTCGGAATACGTGTTGAAGCCGTTGTCGATCGCCCACGCGTCATAGCCGTTGTCGACATCGACATGGAGACCCGAAAAGTCGACTTGCACAGCGTCGCTCGGCGACCAGGCCAACTTGCCGCGCACCGTGACCTCGTCGCGGCCATAGGTATCGTCGGCACCCAAGAAGACGTTGTCGCGAAAGCCGTCGTTCTCATAGCTGTGCACCGACGCTCTGAACCCCAGCGCGTCGCCGATGGGGCCGCCGACGGCCGCGCCGAGCGCCCGCGTGCCGTCGCTGCCGGTGGTGGCTTCGAAGTCGCTCGCGAGGTCGGAGGGCGGCGACTGCGAGCGCATGTACACCAGACCGCCAAGCGCGTTCGCGCCATAGCGTGTGCCTTGCGGCCCGCGCAGCACTTCCACGCGGTCGATGTCGAACAGTGTGCCGATGCTGCCGAGCCCCGAGAAGTCGATGTCGTCGACGATGAAGCCGATCGACGGGTTCGGCGAGCCCTCGTACTGCTCGAGCTCACCGACGCCGCGCAATTGAAAGTAACGCGCCCGCGAGCCTTCGCCCGAAAGGTTCAAGTTCGGAATCAGACGGATCGCTTCCTCGAAGTGCTGCTGAGTCGTAGCCCGCAGCTCGGCGCCGTCGAGCACGCTGACGCTCACGGGCAGCTCTTCGATGCGGCCTTCGCGGAAGTCCGCCGTCACCACGATCTCTTCGAGGCCGGTGGACGGTTGGCCGCGCGCAGCAGCGGCAACTGCCACCGCAACGGCCGCGAGCGCCGTGAGGCGCGTAAAAGACAACGACATGCGCGGATCTCCTCTACGAGCGAGATCCGGTTCAACTAGCGAGCGGGGAAGATCGGATATCCCGTCCCTTCGCCGGTACTAACCGGATCAGGTTCAAAGGGTTGATCGACTCGTCGTCGATCTCTCAGGCCGTCGCCGGCCACCCCTCGGTCCAGATTCGCGAGAATGATAGAACGAGCCGGAGGGCTCAGACAAATGG
>CAMPKU010000196.1 GCA_946887385.1 uncultured Gammaproteobacteria bacterium | reverse complement strand
CCAATCGTCCCCACGTTCACGTGCGGCTTGCTGCGTTGGAATTTTTCCTTCGACACGGTCGTTTCCTCTTGCGATTTTTGGCTAATGCGGCCGCCTAGGCGGCGCGGTCCTTGATGACGTGCTGACTGACGTTGGCCGGCGCTTCGGCGTACTGCGCGAACTCCATCGAATACGTAGCCCGGCCCTGGCTCAACGAGCGCAGCGCCGTGGCATAGCCGAACATCTCGGCGAGCGGCACGCGCGCACGTACGATTTTCCCGGCGGGCGCGTCCTCGATGGTTTCCAACACACCGCGGCGGCGGCTCAAGTCGCCGCCGATGTCGCCCATGTAGGCGTGCGGCGTCACAACCTCCACATTCATGATGGGCTCGAGCAACGTGGGCCGCGCCTTGCGCGCGCCTTCCTTGAACGCGGCCGCGGCGGCGTGCTCGAACGCGGCGGGTGCAGAGTCGGAGGCGTGGTGCGAGCCGTCGAACAACGTGACGCGCACGTCGACGACGGGGTACCCCGCCATCACGCCGCTCGCCATCTGCTCGCGAACGCCTCGCTCCACCGCAGGCACGAGCGCCGCGGGCACGGCGTGCTCGGCCACGGCGGCCACGAACTCGGCACCTTGCCCCGGCGGGAGCGGCTCGAGCTTGAGCCAGACGTGCGCTTGCTGCTCGCGGCCGGCGCCCTGCCGTACGAACTTGCCTTCCTGCTCCACAACTCGGCGAATGGTCTCGCGATAGGCCACTTGCGGCCGGCCGAGCTTGGCCGCCACTCCGAATTCACGCTGCATGCGGTCCACGACGATCTCGAGATGCAGCTCGCCCATGCCGCTCAAAATGGTTTGGCCCGAGTCGACATCGACGCGCACACGCAGCGTGGGATCCTCGCGCACGAGCGCCGCGAGCGCGCCGCTCAAGCGGCCATGGTCCGCCGCCGTTTTGGGCTCCAGGGCCGCTGCGATGACGGGCTCGGGAAATTCAATGACCTCGAGCGTGATGGGACTCTTCGGATCGGTGAGGCTGTCGCCGGTGGTCACGTCCTTGAGATCGACGGCCGCCGCGATGTCGCCGGCACGAACCTCTGCGATCTCGGAACGCTCATTGGCATGCATCTGCACGAGCCGGCCAACGGTTTCGGTCTTGTCCCGCTGCGGCACGTATACGGCGTCGCCCGAGCGCAGCACGCCCGAGTACACGCGGAAAAACGTGAGCCCGCCATCCACGGGATCGCTCGCAATCTTGAAAGCGAACGCGGCAAACGGCGCTTTGTCGCTGGGGCTGCGCTCGCTTTCGCTGCCGTCGGGCAGCACGCCCTTCACCGCAACGCGGTCGGACGGCGCAGGCAGATAGAACACAACGGCGTCGAGCAGCGCTTGCACGCCCTTGTTGCGGAATGCCGAGCCGCACAGCGCGGGCACGATGTCGCCCGCCAAGCAGCGCGCGCGCAGACCGGCACGAATTTCGTCGACGCTCAAGCTGCCCTGCTCCAAGAACTTCTCGAGCAAGCGCTCGTCGGCGTCCGCAGCCGCCTCGACGACCTTGGCACGATACTCGGCGGCTCGCTCGGCGAGCGCTGCGGGTATCTCTCCCTCGATGACGCGCATGCCGAGCGTCTTTTCGTCCCAGCGAATGGCTTTCATCGTGACGAGATCGACCACGCCTTCGAACGCGTCTTCGCTGCCGATCGGCAGCTGCAACGCAACGGGCTTCGCGTCGAGGCGACTTCCAATCTGCTCGAGCACTCGGTAGAAATCGGCGCCCGGCCGATCCATCTTGTTCACGAACGCAATCCGCGGCACGCCGTACTTGTTTGCTTGGCGCCACACGGTCTCGGTTTGCGATTCCACGCCGCCGACGGAGCAGAAGACGGCCACCGCGCCGTCGAGCACGCGCAACGAGCGCTGCACCTCGACCGTGAAGTCGATGTGCCCCGGCGTATCGATGAGATTGATGCGGTGCTCGGGGAGCCGGCGGCTCATCCCGTTCCAAAAGCAGGTGGTGGCGGCCGACGTGATCGTGATGCCGCGCTCTTGCTCCTGCTCCATCCAGTCCATGACGGCTGCGCCGTCATCGACCTCACCCAAGCTGCGCGAGACCCCCGTGTAGAACAGGATGCGCTCGGTAGTCGTCGTCTTGCCGGCATCGACGTGCGCCATGATGCCGATATTCCGATACCGCGCGAGTGGGGTCTTCCGTGCCATGTGTAGGCCGCCTGACCATCGCTACCAGCGATAGTGCGCGAACGCTTTGTTGGCGTCGGCCATGCGGTGAGTGTCTTCGCGCTTCTTGACGGCGGCGCCGCGGTTCTCGGCGGCGTCGATGAGCTCGTGCGCAAGGCGCATGGCCATGCTCTTCTCGGAGCGCACGCGCGCGGCCTCGATGGCCCAGCGCATGGCCAGCGTCTCGCGGCGCGCGGCCCGTACTTCGACGGGCACCTGATACGTGGCGCCGCCGACACGCCGCGACTTCACCTCGACGGCGGGCTTGATGTTGTCGAGCGCGGCTCCAAGCATCTCGATAGCGCGGCTTTGATCCTTGCCCACGCGTTCCGACATGCGGTCGATGGCGCCGTAGACGATCTTCTCGGCGACGGACTTCTTACCGCTCTTCATCACCATGTTGATGAATTTAGCGAGCATCGCATTGCCGAACTTCGGGTCCGGCAAGGAGTCGCGTCGCGGGGCTTGTGCTCGTCTCGACATGCTTAACCCTTCTTTTAACCCTTCGGCCGCTTGGCGCCGTACTTGGAACGACCCTGACGCCGATCGCTGACGCCGCCGCAATCGAGCGTGCCGCGCACCACGTGATAGCGCACGCCGGGCAAGTCTTTGACGCGGCCGCCGCGAATCAACACCACCGAGTGCTCTTGGAGATTGTGGCCTTCGCCGCCGATATAGCTCGTGACCTCGAACCCGTTGGTGAGGCGAACGCGCGCCACCTTCCGCATGGCCGAGTTCGGCTTCTTCGGCGTGGTGGTATAGACGCGCGTGCACACGCCGCGCTTTTGCGGCGAGGAGTTCAGCGCGGGCACGCTGCTCTTGGTTTTGAGCGCAACGCGCGGTTTACGAACGAGTTGGTTGGTCGTCGCCATTCAATGCTTCCAAATAAATTGTGGCCCGTTGCCGACCGTTTTCGGCATCCGGGCCCGCGGGACATCTTCTACGCTAGCCGCTCCGGGGCGCGAACTATGGCCTCGGAAACCGCCGCTAAAGTGCGCAGAGAGCCCGGAATTCTATGGGCCGGGCTCATTGCCGTCAACAAGAGGGGACGGATTTATAAATCCGTCCCCGTCGGTCCCCGATCCGTCCCCGTCCGATGATCAGCGCGCCGCCACGGCACTGGCCACGGGATGGCTCGGCGCATCGCCGCGCGCCTGGTTGTAATAGGCCATCATCTGCGGCGCCAGGGCCGCGAGCTTCTCTTGCCGGTTCGCGGGGCTCGGGTGCGTGCTCAGGAATTGCGGCGGGCCGGAGCCGGCTGCTTGTTCCATCTTTTGCCACAGGCGCACGGCGGCGTTCGGGTCGTACCCCGCTCTGGCGGCCAGCTCGATGCCGATCTCGTCGGCCTCGGACTCCGCGCTGCGGCTGTTCGGCAGCTGGATCGCGAGCTGAGCGGCGGCCGCTGCGGCGTTTTGCGCCCCCTCGGGGTTGTCCTCGGCCACGGCGCCGGCCAACGCTACGCCCGCGCTCGTCGCGAGCGCTACCGACATCCGCTCCGCCGTGTGGTTCGCCAGGGCGTGGCTGATCTCGTGCGCGAGCACCTGGGCCAGCTCGTCGTCGGTGGGATCGAGTCTTTCCAGGAGGCCCGTGTACACGGCCATGCGGCCGCCGGCCATGCACCAGGCGTTGACCTGGTCGGGGTCTTCGATGACGACCACGCTCCACTGCCAATCGGCCGTTTCGGGGCGTTTGGCAATTGCCTGCGCAACCAGGCGTTCGGTGATCTGGTCCACTCGGCCGGTGACGCGCGAGTCGTCGACCACCTTGCCCTCGCGGCGCAGCTCGGCCAGCTGCGCCACATAGGCCTCCTGCGACGCGCCGATGGCGGCGTCCTCCGACACCAGTGACAACTGGCGCCGGCCCGTAGGGCTCGTGACGCACGCCGTGGCGACCACGGCCGCCATGAGCGGCATGCACCGCATCGCTTTCCTGACCATGACGCTACCTCCTCGCAGTCGGCGGATACCGCGATGCTGCAAGAGGAATGCCACGGGCGTAGGGACGCGACAGCCCAAGAACAGGCGCGCGTTCAAAGCCTTAGGCGTAATAGACCCTACAAGGAGGGGCTTGGCACCCCGGCGGAGTCGGCATGCCCGGCAGGAAGCCGGGCACGCCTATCCAAAGCCTTAGCCGGCCGAGGACTCCTCGGAGGCCGCCTTCGCGCTCGCCGCGGCGGCTGCCTCGGCGCGCAGCTGCTGCTGCACTTCGAGCTCCTTGAGCTCGGCCGCGAGGATCTCTTCTTGCGTACGACGCCGGTCCTCGTGATGAGCGTAACCGGTGCCGGCCGGGATCAGGCGGCCGACGATGACGTTCTCCTTGAGGCCGCGCAGATCGTCGCGCAAGCCGCGAACCGCAGCTTCCGTGAGCACGCGCGTCGTCTCCTGGAACGAGGCCGCCGAGATGAACGACTCCGTTGCGAGCGAGGCTTTCGTGATGCCGAGCAACACCGGGTCGTAGGTGGCCGACGTGCCGTTCTTGATCTCGGCCTCGCGATTCGCCTCGACGACACGGTGACGATCGACCTGCTCACCGCGCAGCAAGCGCGTATCGCCCGTGCCCGTGATCTCGACCTTGCGCAACATCTGCCGAATGATGACCTCGATGTGCTTGTCGTTGATCTTCACGCCCTGGAGACGGTAGACGTCCTGGATCTCGCGTACGAGGTAGTCGGCGAGTCGCTCGACGCCTTGTAGCCGCAGGATGTCATGCGGGTTCGGCTCGCCGTCGGCGATGATCTCGCCGCGCAGCACCTTTTCACCCTCGAACACGTTCAAGTGGCGCCACTTCGGAATCAGCTCCTCGTGCTCCTCACCGGAATCGTCGGTGATGACGAGACGCCGCTTACCCTTCGTTTCCTTGCCGAAGCTCACGGTGCCCGAGTACTCGGCCAGGATGGCAGGGTCCTTCGGACGGCGCGCCTCGAACAGATCCGCCACGCGCGGCAAGCCGCCCGTGATGTCGCGGGTCTTCGAGCTTTCCTGCGGTAGGCGCGCGAGCACGTCGCCGACGACCACGCGGGCGCCGTTCTCCATGCTGAGCACCGCGCCGGAGGGCAGCGCGTAAGCGGCCGGGATGTCCGTGTTCGGGAAGCTGATGGCCTTGCCGTGGTTGTCGACAAGCTTGGCCGTCGGCCGGTAGTCGCTGCTGCGCTGCGCCGCGTCGAGCACCACGATGCTCGTCAAGCCCGTGATCTCGTCGACCTGCGACGTCACCGTCACGCCGTCGATGAAATCCTCGAACTTGAGGTAGCCGCTCACCTCGGTGACCACGGGATGCGTGTGCGGATCCCAGCTCGCCACGAGCTGGCCCGGCTGCACGGGCTCGCCGTCCTTGACGCTGAGCGTTGCGCCGTACGGCACCTTGTACCGCTCGCGCTCGCGCCCGAACTCGTCGGTAACGGCGAGCTCGCCGGAGCGCGACGTGGTGATGCGGTGGCCCTTCTGTGCGTGCGTCACCGTCTTCACGTTGACGAAGCGGATCGTGCCTGTGCTCTTCACCTCGACGCTGTTCACGGCGGCTGAGCGCGACGCCGCGCCGCCGATGTGGAACGTGCGCATCGTGAGCTGCGTGCCGGGCTCGCCGATGGACTGCGCTGCAATCACGCCGACGGCCTCGCCGCGATTCACGCGATGCCCGCGCGCCAAGTCGCGGCCGTAGCACTGTGCACAGACGCCGTACTTCGTCTCGCAGGTAATCGGCGAGCGCACGAGCACCTGATCGATCGAGTATTGCTCGAGCGTCTTCACGGCGAACTCGTCGAGCAACGTGCCGGCCTCGAGCACCACCTTGTCGGAGCCCGGAGCGAGCACATCCACGGCGGCCGCGCGGCCGAGCACACGCTCGCGCAACGGCTCGACGATGTCGCCGCCTTCGACGAGCGGCGTCATCAAAAGGCCCGTTGTAGTGCCGCAATCGAGCTCCGTGACCACGAGGTCTTGAGCCACGTCGACGAGCCGGCGAGTGAGGTAGCCCGAGTTCGCCGTCTTCAACGCCGTGTCGGCAAGACCCTTACGAGCGCCGTGCGTGGAGATGAAGTACTGGAGCACGTCGAGGCCTTCGCGGAAGTTCGCCGTGATCGGCGTCTCGATGATCGAGCCGTCCGGCTTCGCCATCAGACCGCGCATACCGGCGAGCTGCCGGATCTGCGCTGCGCTACCGCGAGCGCCGGAATCGGCCATCATGTAGATCGAGTTGAACGACTCCTGCTGGCCGCCCTTGCCCGGACCTTCGGTGACGGGCTCCACGCCGAGCTTCTCCATCATCGCCTTCGCGACCTGGTCGTTCGTGCGCGACCAGATGTCGACCACTTTGTTGTAGCGCTCGCCGTCCGTGACGAGACCCGCCGCGTACTGGTCTTGGATGTCCTTGACCTCGTTCTCGGCGGTCTGAAGGATGGCCTGCTTCTCCTTCGGCACGACCATGTCGTTCACGCCGAACGAGACGCCGGCGCGCGTGGCGTAGTAGAAACCCGTGTACATGAGCTGGTCCGCGAAAACCACGGTCTCCTTGAGACCGAGCTGGCGGTAGCACAGGTTGATCGTGGCCGAGATCGCCCGCTTGTTCATGGCGCGGTTGATCTGCTCGAACGACATGCCGGAGGGCAGAATCTCCGACAACAGCGAGCGGCCGACGGTGGTATTCGTCAGCTTCGACGTCGCGACACCGCCCACCTTTTCGCGAATGCGCACGCGGATCTTCGAGTGCAGCTCCACTGCGCCCGACTCGTAGGCGCGGTGCACTTCCTCGACATCCGAGAACAGCATGCCCTCGCCGCGGGCATTCGCCCGCTCGCGCGTCATGTAGTAGATGCCGAGAACCACGTCCTGCGACGGCACGATGATCGGCTCACCGTTGGCCGGCGACAAAATGTTGTTCGAGGACATCATGAGCGCGCGGGCTTCGAGCTGCGCCTCGATCGAAAGCGGCACGTGGACGGCCATCTGGTCGCCGTCGAAGTCGGCGTTGAACGCCGTGCAGACGAGCGGGTGCAGCTGGATCGCCTTGCCCTCGATGAGCACCGGCTCGAATGCCTGGATGCCCAACCGGTGCAGCGTGGGCGCGCGGTTCAGCATCACGGGATGCTCGCGGATCACCTGCTCCAAGATGTCCCACACCTCGGGACCCTCGCGCTCCACCAGCCGCTTGGCGGCCTTGATCGTGGTGGCCTCGCCGCGAAGCTGAAGCTTCGAGAAGATGAACGGCTTGAAGAGCTCGAGCGCGAGCTTCTTCGGCAAACCGCACTGATGTAATTTCAGCGTGGGGCCAACGACGATGACGGAACGGCCCGAGTAGTCGACGCGCTTGCCGAGCAGGTTCTGACGGAACCGGCCCTGCTTGCCCTTGATCATGTCGGCGAGCGACTTCAAGGGGCGCTTGTTCGTGCCCGTGATGGCACGGCCGCGGCGGCCGTTGTCGAGCAGCGCGTCCACGGACTCCTGCAGCATGCGCTTCTCGTTGCGCACGATGATGTCCGGCGCGTTGAGCTCCAGGAGACGGCGCAAGCGGTTGTTGCGGTTGATGACGCGGCGATACAGATCGTTCAAGTCCGACGTTGCGAACCGGCCGCCGTCGAGCGGCACGAGCGGCCGCAAATCGGGCGGCAGCACGGGCAGCACGGTCATGACCATCCACTCGGGCTTGTTGTTCGACTCCAAGAACGATTCGAGGAGCTTCAAGCGCTTCGACAGGCGCTTGATCTTGGTCTCGGAATTCGTGCCCGCGATGTCATCGCGAACCTTGTTGACGTCGGTGCTTAGGTTCATGGCCGCGAGCAGATCGCGCACGGCCTCGGCGCCCATGCGGGCGTCGAACTCGTCGCCGTACTGCTCGATCGCCTCGAGGTACGCCTCGTCGGACAGCAGTTGACCGCGCTGCAGCGGCGTCATGCCGGGATCGACGACGACGAACGCCTCGAAGTAGAGGATGCGCTCGATCTCGCGCAGCGTCATGTCGAGCATGAGGCCGATACGCGAGGGCAGCGATTTCAAGAACCAGATGTGGGCGACCGGGCTCGCGAGCTCGATGTGGCCCATGCGCTCGCGGCGCACCTTCGTCTGCGTGACTTCCACGCCGCACTTCTCGCAGACCACGCCACGATGTTTCAAGCGCTTGTACTTGCCGCACAAGCACTCGTAGTCCTTGATCGGCCCGAAGATCTTCGCGCAGAAGAGGCCGTCACGTTCGGGCTTGAACGTGCGGTAGTTGATCGTCTCCGGCTTCTTAACCTCGCCGTACGACCACGAGCGAATCATGTCGGGCGAAGCAAGCCCGATCCGGATCAAATCGAAATCCTCGACCGCGCTCTGCTGTTTGAAAAGCCTCAGTAGATCTTTCATGAAGCACCGCCTACTGCAAAAATATTCGTTGCCAAACCGGGGACGAGGACGGATTTATGAATCCGTCCCCCTCTTCCCGCTCAATCCGCCGTGTCGAGCTCGATGTTGATCGCGAGAGAACGGATCTCCT
>CAMPKU010000195.1 GCA_946887385.1 uncultured Gammaproteobacteria bacterium | reverse complement strand
ACCGGGGCACATCAACTGCAACACGCGAGCGGCCTCGGCGGGTATGCCGGCGATCTTCGCGTCGCGCCCGGCCCCTAAAACCTCCGTGAGCACGTCCTTGCTCACGCCAACCCAGCCGTGCGCCGTCTGATAGCTGACGAGAAATTCTCCCTCCAGCCGGCTGCGTAACAGTTGCGGCTCGTCGCAAAGCACAGCCTGGCGGCTCGCAACCGCCTGCCGGTCCGACGACACGAGAAACGATGCAGGAAGATCCGCAAGCGCCGACGCTTGCGCATCAGCCCGCGAAGAATCTGCGGGGAAGAGGCACAGCGCGCCGTTGCGACCCGTTGCGCTCGTTTCGCCAGCGTCGATGCGCCTGCGCAGCGCATGTTCGATCCGCTCGAACACTTCTTCGGCAAACCGCTGCGGATACTCGAACAGCTTCACCACTTCCAGCGGAACGTGGGGCAACTTACGCCAACCGCTCACCCAGGCACGCTTGGCAGCGTCTCCGCCGACGAACACGTCTTCGAGACTGAAGCGCGTCACTGCACCGGGTTGTGTCGCCTTGAGCGCCATGTGCTCGAGCAGCAGATTAGTATACGCATTGTGCAAGCCGTAAGGTGTTTTGGTGCCGTGCGCGGTACGGTAGCGAGCGGAGTGTCTATGCAGTGTTTTGGACACGCGAGGGATCAGGGCGGCGTACGCGTGCAACAACTTCAGATGCCGCTCGCCCATGGGCGTATACCCCACGTTCCCGTCGGGCTGCGTCGCAATGAAGAGATGCTCGATCATGCTGTAAGGGCCGAGTAGGTCGAGGCGGTTCAAGAACAGCTCCGGATCCGGAGACATGCCCTGACAAATGGCGTCTGCCAGCTCGAACCGCTTCTCGTCGTCGCCGGTAGCCGTAGCGCGTTCATACGCCTCGAGCAGCGGCACGAGAGCCTGCATCAGTGTCGCTACGTCCAGCGCGTTGGACTTGCGAGTGCTCGAGATCAGCTGATGGTCGTCGAGCGATACGCCCTTTTGGGTGGAGACATGGCGAAGCTGTGAGCGCAAATGCCCGCCCGCCATTCGCACGCTGGCTTTGCAAATTTCGATCCGGTCGTCGCCCGAAAGCGTGCCTGCGATCCGTTCCGCGATCTCGAAGTAGCCGTGCAGCTCGTCGGTCGTGGGGCTTTGCGCCAGCGGAAGGAGCCAGCGAGCATCGCGCACGAACACCGGCTGCTCGGTGGGGGTGGTCTGCCACAGCTCATCGAGCACGCGTTGGACCTGTGCGAGCCGATCGCGTGGCGAGCCGGCGTCGAACAGGCGCATCGAGAGCAGCATGAGCCGCCGCAACAGATACAAGTTGAACAGCGTGTGCGCATAGAGCGTGCGGCCGTGGTGCCCCGGCCAACGCGTGCGCTGCCACATGAGGAAGGCGCGGCCCATCATCTCCGGCGGATCGATCACATCGTTGTGCTGTCCAGGCGTCTGGCGAGGCTTGAAGCCGCTGGCCCAGTGCGCTTCCTCTAGCTGACGCTTCAGGCGAGCTTGCTCGTCGGTAAGGCCGGCGAGGCTGAAGAAGCACTCCTCGAAGTGACGAGCCAGCAGGGGAATGTCGCTCAAGTATTGAGGAGGCTTTCGCTGGGCGTTCAGCAACGCTTCGATTTTCGCGACGACCTCCTCGCGCCGAGCCAAGAACAAGCGCAGCAGCTCGACGTGGGCCGCGAAAAGCACGTCGACGAGCGGTGGTGCAGCTCGCGGGTCCCCCGCTACTTGAGACGATTCGCCGACCACGAGGCTCCTGAAGGCTCTGAAACGGGACGCGTGTTCGATTCCGGGACGCTCGCAACAGGCCCGAGCTCTCGTCCCTGGCGTCTGCAGCAATGCGAAAACAAGAGCTTGCGCGAAAATGGCGCCGTTGGCACGCGCATTGCCTTGCTGCGGATAATGAAGACAGCTCGCAACTTCGGCGCGAGGAGTGCGATGTTCGCAACCAGCTTGCTGCATGACATCCGCTTCGCGTTGCGCAGCGCGTTCAACACGCCTGGAACTTCGTTCGTAATCGTGTTGACGCTGGCCGTTGCGATCGGCGCGAACACGGCCATCTTCTCGGTCGTCGAGAGCGTGCTGCTGCAACCTTTGCCGTATCCCGACGAGGACCGGATCGTCCGCGTTGCGGCTACGGTGTATCCGTCGAGGGCCGGGCGGGGGGACCGCGGCAACGCGTTTGCGGATCGCGGCTACTGGCACTTCGCCAACAATCAGCGTTCGTTCGAGAAGTTCGGGGCCTACTACGGGCCCGAGCAGTTGCCGTTGACGGGCGATGGCCCGCCGCGCTTGGTCGGCGTAGCGTCGATGAGCTTGAGCGCGTTTGAGGTGCTCGGGGTGCTCCCGGAGCTCGGCCGGCTGCCTACGCCTGGCGAAGATGCGCCGGGCGGCCCCACCGTTGCGCTGTTGAGCCACGCTCTGTGGGTGAGTCAGTACGGCTCCGACCCTTCGATTCTCGGCAGCACGGTTGACGTGAATGGCACGCCGCGCGAAGTGATCGGCGTCATGCCCGCGAGCTACGAGTTTCCGACCTACCCCGCGGGCACGCCGGACATCGGCGTGTGGATTCCGTTTCAGCTTGATCCCGCGAGCGACAACGTGGGCAGCGTCTATATCAATGCCATCGCTAGGCTCAAGCCGGGCGTCACGATCGAAGCCGCGGCTGACGATGCGCGGAGCCTCGTCGCCCGCTTGGATGAAGCCGGCTATCCCGTGAGCTGGTTCGAGAGCATCTTCGACGGCGGCGCCGTCGTGCGAACGTTCCGCGACTACGTTGCCGGCGATGCGCGCACACGGCTGCTGATCGTGCTCGGCACCGTTGGATTCGTGCTGCTCATCGCTTGCAGCAACGTGGCGAACCTGCTGCTGGTCCGCGCCGAGGCTCGCCGCCAGGAGAACGCCGTGCGCATGGCGCTCGGGTCCGGTCGTGGCCGGCTCGCCCGGCAAATGCTGATCGAGAGCGCACTGCTCGCGCTCGTGGGAGGCGCCGCCGGCGTGTTACTTGCCTACGCGGGCACACGCGCGCTCGTCTCGCTGGGGCCGGCGAGCGGCCTGCCGCGTCTCAATGAGATCGGCATCGACGGCGCGGCACTCGCGTTTACGGCCGTCGCCTCGTTGCTCACGGGGGTGCTTTTCGGCGTGCTGCCGGCGTTCAAGTCGAGCGCCACGCACACGATGGGTGCGCTGCGCGACGGAGGCCGTAATGCCACGCTCGGCCGCGACCGGCATCGCACGCGCAACGCGCTTGTGATGACGCAGATCGCGCTCGCGTTCGTGGTGGTCATCGGCTCGGGGCTGATGGTGCGCAGTTTCGCGGCGCTACGCTCGGTGGATCCGGGATTCGCCACCGAAACCGTGCTGACGTTCAGGCTGCAGCCGCTTGCCACGAAGTACGAGGGCGCGGAGGCCGTGGCGCAGCTCTACGACCGGCTGATCGAGCGGCTCACGGCCGTTCCCGGCGTAACGAGCGCCGCAGCCATCAATGCGCTTCCGTTTTCTCCCTATCGGTGCTGCAACGTGGGCACCGTGATCGAGGAATTCCCGCCCGCCGACGGCGAGGTACCGGCGGGCGTCATGACGCATCGCACGACGCCGGGATACTTCGAGACGATGGGCATCCCCGTGCTCGAGGGGCGCGCGTTCACGGCGGACGACCACAACCGTCGTCTCGGCTCAGTGATCATCAGCCGCTCCGTCAAAGACATGTACTGGCCGGAGACCAGCGCGCTGGGCAAGCGGATCAGGTGGGGGCGTGTGGAAGCGCAAGTCGTCGGCGTGGTGGCAGACATACACGATTTGAGTCTCGACCTTCCGCCCGATCAGAACATGTATCTGCCGATGCTCGACGCCGAAGGCAGCCCAGAGGACTTCATTCCACTATTGGGCGGTGCGGTGGCCGTTCGTACGGCCGTCGAGCCGCTGAGCCTCGTCGGTGCGATCCGCAGCGCAATCGCAGACGTGGACCCCGAGCTGCCGATGGCGGACGTGCAAACGATGCAAGACATGCTCGGCGGTTCGATCGCTCGCACGAGCTTCACGATGTCGCTGCTCGTGATCAGCGCGCTGATCGCGCTGTTCCTGGGAGCCGTGGGCATCTACGCCGTGCTCTCGTACGTGGTGACCCAGCGCACGCCGGAGATCGGCATCCGCTCGGCGCTCGGTGCGACGCCGGAGAGCGTGCGCCGGATGTTTCTGGCGCAAGGCATGCGGCTCGCCGTGGTGGGCGTGCTGCTGGGCGTCATTGGCGCCGTTGCACTGGGCCGCGTGCTGCTCACGCAACTTTATGGCGTCAGTCCCATCGACCCGATCACGCTCGTTGCAGGCGCGGCGGTCTTCCTGGCCGTAGCGGCGCTCGCAAGCTTGTTACCCGCGGCTCGTGCGGCGGGCACGTCGCCGCTAAATGCATTGCGCGCGGGCTAGAGCTCTACGGCCGCAGCTCGGCCGACAGGTCGAAGTGCGCAAAGCGCGCGCCGAGCCAGCGCACGCCGGCCCAGATTTCCACGCCTAGCACGGTGAGCGCGACGAGCGCCGTGAGCACTGCGGCGATGATGGGCCCCGTGAGCCAATTGGCAACGACGAACGTCACGCCGGCACCGATCGCTGCCGGCAGCAGGCCGAGCGCGAGCAGCAAGATCTGGCCCGTCAAAAACACCAGCCGCTGGCCGAACACGTCGAGGCCGTGCTCGCCGGGATTCGACACGTTTTGTACCCATGCCGGAAAGAGCAAAGCGATCGCGTTGTGAACCACGAGCTGGAGCGCGCAGAAGAACGGCGTGGCGACGGCAATGGCAACGGGTGCTGCGGCTTTGAGCAGCGCTGGGAATGGCGACGACGCCATCGATAACGTTACCGCCAGCAATGCCAGCCACGCGATCACGGAGAGCACTGCGAGCGGCGCCAGCATTTCGCCGAAGACCACTTGGTGGCCGTGGAGCGGGTACGTTTTGAGAATGTCGGCGTTTTTGAGATCGGCACGCAGATCGTGGCGCGCGAACTGCGGCCCCAGCAGCAAGACCACCACCAACACGGCAGCTCCGGCGATCGCGACGAACACCTGACCTCCGCGCAGCTCCGCGCTCGACAGCCACAGGCACGCGCCCGCGATGACGGCGGCCGCCACGAGCGCCGCTCGAGGCCTGAACAGCTGGCCCATCGCGAGCAAGTTCTTCCACAGGAAAGCGACCTCCGGATGGCCGGTGTCGTGCAGCCGGAAAGGATCGCGGCGCTTCTTCGCTGCGGTGACCCGCAGGTTGCCGCTACGAAACGCCGCGAGCCGCGTGGCGCGTTTCTCCGCCTTCGCGATCGACGCTTCCTCGAACGACACGGCCGAGAGCAGCACCCATAGATAATGGGCTGCGAGCACCAAGAGTGCGGGCCAGAGAGCATGCACGAATGCTGCCGCGTCGGCTGCAAGCAGCGGCGCGCTCACGAGCTTTGGTGCGGCGAGCAGCCACGGCAGTGGTCCGCTCTGTAGCGCCGCCTCAAGATACCCGGCGAGCGCCGCCATGCTCGCGAGATCCTGCTGCGCGGGCGCAGGCAACGCGGTCAACGTCCAGACGAGCGGCACGCCGATCACGAGTGCGAGCACGCTTACGCCTGCCACGCCGCGCGCGAGCGACGACACGCCCCGGTCTAGCAGCCGTGTCACGACGAACGACGTGGCCGTGAAGTGCAGGCTGATCGTGCCGAGCACCACCCACCAACCCACGCCGCGCAGCCACGCGGACACGCCCGACAACGCCCAGCCGCCGGACACGAGCGTGACGAAGAACGCAGTGAAAGCCAGCGTTCCCAGCGTGCAGAGCAGCCGGTAGTGGATCAGCGTGCGTCTACGGATCGGCGCCGGGAACAAAAACGCGATCTCGGCCTCGCTGAACGTGAGGCCGGCACGGCCGCGCGGCACGATCCAGTTGAATGCGATCAAGAGCAGCAGCGAGGCGGCCACGATGTCCGGCACGATCGCCAGCGCCTCCGCCGGCGCGCCCGCAGTGTCCGCACCGCCCCCCACGCGCGGCATTCCGTTGCGCGTGAGATTTCGAATGAAAAAGAAGTAAATGTACGCGACGCCGACCACGGCGCCCACGAGATACTTCGGCTGCTTGAGACGGCTCAGCCGCGACGTCAACCAGCCCCTGGCTGTCGTCAACCGCAGGTACAAGAGCGCGCCCGAGACCGTGTGGCGCATCAATTCTCACTGCCGCCCGTCGCGCGAATGAACACGTCCTCGAGGTTCGCGTTCGCGTCGCCGTTGCCGAAGCGTGCGCGAATCTCGGCGAGCGTGCCGTCCGCGATTTTTTCGCCGCGCTTCAAGATCAGCACGTGCGAGCACACTTCCTCGAGCAGATGCAGCAGGTGCGAGCTCAAGATGATGGCAGCGCCGGCCCGCGCGCGCTTCAAGATCGAGTCCTTCATGCGGCGGATGCCGAGCGGGTCGAGGCCTGTGAGCGGCTCGTCGAAGAGCAGCACGTGCGGCGCGTGTAGCAAGCCGCACGCGATCGCCAGCTTCTGTTTCATGCCGCGCGACAGCTCGGCCGGCAGGCTGTCGAGGCGATCCGCGATCTCGAGCTCCTCGAGAAGCGGTAGGGCGATCGTATCGTGATCCGTGACCGCGTAGAGGCGCGCCACGAAGCTCAGATGCTGCCGAACCGTGAGGTAGTCGAACAAGCGCGGCTCGTCGGTGAAAAACGCCAGCACGCGTTTCGCTTCCACGGGCTCGGTGCTGAGGTCGCGGCCCGCAAGGCGCACCTGGCCCGTCGTCGGCGGGATGATGCCGGCGATCGCGCGCAGTGTCGTGGTCTTGCCGGCGCCGTTCGGGCCTACGAGCCCGAGCACCTCGCCGGGTCGAACGGCGAATGAGAGATCTCGCACTGCCGTGAACGTGCCGAAGGCTTTGGACAGTCCCGTGACCTCGATCACCTCGAGCCCCCCTTGGATCGCACCGGGCGAACGCGTCAGCACGCGCGCGGCTGCCGCGAATGCCGCCGCGTACTCTAACAGGTGCTCACGCTAGCGAACGTTCTACGTCCGCAGATGGCTCGCTTTTTGCAAACAAGCGGACATCGATTCGTCTCGGAGGTGCGCCATGAGCGCCATCGTAGAACCTGGCACGGCATACGCAGATCGTGGCGGCTACGCCGGCACGGCGTTGGAGCGACCCCCGGCTGCTGCGGCACGCAGCGCCGTCTCGTGGGGTGCCGTGTTCGCCGGGGCCGCGGCCGCGGCGGCGCTGTCTCTGATCCTGTTGCTCCTGGGCACGGGGCTCGGGCTGTCGTCGGTTTCGCCTTGGTCCACGGAAGGCATCGACGCCAGCACCTTCGGCGTGTCGAGCATCCTTTGGATCACGTTCATGCAATTGGCGGCTTCCGCCATGGGCGGCTATCTCGCCGGGCGGCTTCGCACCAAATGGGTCGACGTGCATACCGACGAGGTGTATTTCCGCGATACGGCGCACGGCCTATTGGCCTGGGCCGTGGCGACGCTCGGAACGGCTGCACTGTTGACGTCTGTCATCGGCGCCATCTTGGGCGGCGGGCTTCAAGCCGGTGCCGCCGCGGTGGGCGGCGCCGCGTCCGCCGCCGTGAGCGGTGCCACGGGTGCCGGCGCGCAAGCCGAATCCGCCCCCGGCGAAGCGCAAGGGCCGATGGCCTATTTCGTCGACTCGCTGTTTCGAGCGGACGCCGAAGCGAGGCGGGGCGATGAGACGCCGGAACAGTCCGCCGCCGCGCTCGGGGAAGTGACGCGCATTTTTGCGAACGCGATACGCACGGGCTCGCTGCCCGATCAGGACGTTCGGTACGTTGGGCAAGTCGTCGCGGAGCGCACTAACCTCACGCAGCAAGAAGCGGAGCAGCGGGTGCGCCAGGTGTTTACGAATCTGCAAACCGCGTTGAATGACGCGGAAACTGCGGCGCGGGAGGCGGCCGACGCCGCTCGCGAAGCATCGTCGTACGCGGCGTTGTGGCTGTTCATTTCACTGCTGGCTGGCGCCTTCATCGCAAGCTGGATGGCCACCTTCGGCGGCCGACAGCGCGATCTTTAAAAGGCGTGTCGATCTAACGGAGGCAGCAATGCGCTCGATACTGTTGTTGGTGTTAGGTGTACCGCTCCCGATCGTCATTCTGATCGCGCTCTTGACTTGAGCGCGGCGTCTCACGAGAGCCCGAGCAGCGGGCACATCACGCGCAAGCCGATCCAAATGACGAAGAGGCCCAGAACATCGAAGATGACGCCCGCGCGCATCATTTTCGGCAGCGGGATGAGGCCCGAGCCATAAACGATCGCATTCGGCGGCGTGGACACGGGCAGCATGAACCCGAAGCTGGCGCCGAACGCTGCGCCGAGCGCCGGCGGCACGGGATTGACGTCGGCTGCCTGCGCGATCGCGATCACCACGGGGATCACCATGTTGGCGGCCGCGGTGTTGCTCGTGGTCTCGCTCATCACGATGCCGATGGCGATGGCTGTGAACGTGAAGCCCCACAGCGATGACGTGCCGAGTTGCGCTGCGAACGCTTCGCCCATCGCGCGCGCCACGCCGGTCTCGAACATCAGGGTGCCAAGCGTGAGTCCGCCGCCGAAGAGCAGGATGGTGCCCCAATCGATCTTCACGGCTTGCGCCCACGACAGCGTGAACTCGCCTTCGCGCAGCCGCACGGGCAGCACGAACAGCAGCAGCGCGGCCACCACCGCAACCACGGCTTCAGGC
>CAMPKU010000194.1 GCA_946887385.1 uncultured Gammaproteobacteria bacterium | reverse complement strand
ATGGATCTCGGCGGCGCGCCGGCCGACTACGACGTGGGCGGCGAACGCGTGTTCTTGAAGAGCGATCCGACGAAGGGGCTCACGTTCGCGCAAGCCGCGCAGCGCGCCGTCGAGCTCGGCGGCAAGTTCGACGGCCACGAGACTCCCACGGACATCAACCCGATGACGGCCGCAGCCGCCGTGTCGCTTGCGGGCACGGGGCTCGTCGGCGTCGCGAAGGACAATTTGCCGCTCACGGCGTCGCCCGCCGCATTCGTTGCCGGCTTCGCCGAGATCGAGCTCGACACGGAAACGGGCGCCTTCGACATCATCGATTACGTTGCCGTCGCCGACTGCGGCACGGTGATTCACCCGATGGGGCTCGCCACGCAGATCAAGGGCGGCGCCGTCATGGGCTTCGGGCTCGCGGCGCTCGAACGGCATATCTACGATCCGCAGAACGGCTTGCCGGGCGCTGTCGGCTTCTACCAGGCGAAGCCCGCGAGCTATCTCGACGTGGCGCGCACGTTCACCACGGATGCCGTGGACCAGCCCGATCCGCAGAGCCCGCTCGGCACGAAGGGTATCGGCGAGCCCGTCATGGGCGCCGGCGCGTCGGCGCTCTTGTGCGCCATTTCCGACGCGCTCGGCGGGCACTACTTCAACCGCGTGCCCGTCACGCGCGATCAGATCGTCAACGCGCTCGCAGGCCGCCAGCAGTCGCACAAGCCGCTGCAGGTCAACACCGCCTAAAACCGGGGACGTACTAAAAAAGGGGACGGATTTATTTAATCCGTCCCCGGCTTCGCGCGGTTCAAGAGGGGACGGGGTTCAAGAGGGGACGGATTTATAAATCCGTCCCCGGAGGCGTCTCCGTCTCCGGCGTCCTTTCATCCGCGAATGCCATGGCATCGCTCACGATGTCTTTTGGAAAGCCCATCCGTTCCAACAACCGGATGGCGTTTCGCGCAGTCGTGGCGCCCGTTCGCAAACGATAGTCGAAGAAGCCCTCTACGTCCGGGTCCTCTTGGAAATGATACAGATCGTAGCTCGTTGCCAAGGCGGGCTGCAGCTCGACATCGTGCGTGGTCACCAGCACCTGGGCTTTCCGGCACAAGGATTCCAGTACTGCTCTGGCAGCAGCAAGACGCTCAATGGTGTTCGTTCCATTGAACAGCTCGTCGATGACGAACACTTTGCAGTGACCCTGTTCCGCGTTCTCGATGAACGAGTGGATCGCCTCGATTTCTGCGAAGTAGTGGCTCTTCCCGGACTCTACGGAATGCTCTCCGCGAATCGACGCCATTACGCTCGAGCGCGGAACAACGGCTTTGGCCGCAAAGCAGAACCCCACCGTGCGAGCGAAGATGATGTTGATGCCCACCATTTTGACGAACGTTGTCTTACCCGCCATGTTCGAGCCGGTAATCAACGCGGACCGTCCATCCAACAAAATCGAGTTCTTGACCGGCTTCGCCAGTAACGGGTGGTGGCCTTCTTCTATCTCGATCAATGGGCCATCCGCCACTGTAGGCCGGCAATGATCGGGGCAGTGCTCGAGGTGCGAGGCGAGCGCAACGGCTGCGTCCAGCGAGCCGACCAGCTCGAAGGACGACGCAAGGTCCGCGCGTATTCGAACGAACCGATCGATCGTGCGCACGTAAGCGATCAGCTCCAATAAGAATGCCAGGTTGAGCCATAGATATAGGCTCTGTGCCAAGACGCCGCGCGAAATGCAGAACCAGCGAAGCGCTTTTCGCGCCGCTGCACGCCGTGGCGCCTCCTCGGCAAGCCGCTTGAACCACGCAAGTGATGGCGAGCTCGGTTGAAGCGAGGCGAGGCCATCTGCGACGCGCAATAGCTGGTAGCAGTCTTTCAAGGTTTCCGCATCGCGATGCAGGGACGGCGAAACGCGGAAAATGACGACGGTATTCAGTGCCACCAACACGAGCCAAAACGCGAGCGGCAGCGACAGCAGGAACACAGCTGCCAGCGTCGCAGCCGACAGCAAGCTCAAGATTGGTAAGACGATGTGGTGCTTGGGCTTCTCCGGCGGCTGACCGAACACGGCGTCTGCGATGCCGGCGTTGGAGTCGGCCTGCAGCGACACGAGTCTTAGTTGAATCTCCTCGCGTAAGGGCGCGTTCGAGCGAAGCACACCGTACGCGTCATATCGCTGCGTGAGCTCGCTCGGATCGTCGACGTACTCGCGAAGCGTGCGGAAGAGTGACTGGCTGCCAAGTGGGGTTTCGGTCGAGTCCAGGTACGAGAAAATCCTTGGAAACTCGAGATCCGCCCATGTCTTGTCGTCGACGTACTTGCGCGTGGAGTCAACGCGGGTGAGGTCGAAGTAGCGGCTTGCCAGCCACCCGTCCTTTGCTCCCCGTTTTCCCCATTTCGCGCGTAATTTGTCGAGCTCCCTTCGTCGCGGCGAAAAGGCACTGAGTAGTCGTTTGAGAGACATCAGGCCATCCGTCCCGGCGTTGCCTAAGACGGGACGGATTTATAAATCCGTCCCCGGCGGTGTCCGTCCCCGTTAGCGGCCGCCGCGGGCGGCGAGCACTGCGTTTGCCCGGTCGACGATGTGCGCGCGCACGGCGTCCACTTGGTCGGCGTCGAGCACGCCCGCGTAGCCGGCCATGCCGTTTGCGGCGCGCGCGCCGTCGAGCACGATGGCCGCGAAGGCCTCGCGGCTCGCAAGCGCCGGCGAAAAGGCGAGGTCGGGGAACAAGCCGCGCCGAAACAATCCGCCTGCGTTGCCCGGCACGTCGTGGCATAGCGCGCAGTTCGCTTCGTACAAATCACGGCCGCGCGCGATCTCTTCGGCGGCCGCCACCGACGCCGGCGGATTCAGCGGCGGCGGAGTGAAGGGCGTCTCGGGCGGGAGCTGCGCGTTCGCGCCGCGGCGAAACACCAGCACGCGCGAGTAATCGGGCGCGTAGTAATTGCCGGTGGCGCGTCCCGCGACCACGGCGATGTGCTGCACGCCGTCGAGCTCGAAGCTGATCGGCCCGGCCACGATGCCGGTGTGCACGGCTTGCGACGACCACAGCTCGCGGCCGTCGTCGGCGGCAAAGGCCTTGAGGCTGTCGTTCGAGCCGCGGAACACGAGCCCGCCCGCCGTTGCCAGCATGCCCGCGGACGGCCCGTCGATGCGCCAGGCTGCGCGCTGCGCCACGGGGTCCCAAGCGAGCGTGTAGGAGCCGCGCGGCAGGGCTGCGAGCGCGTTCGGCCCAAGGGCCGCACCGGCGCCTAGGTCGATGCCGAGATTCGACACGAGCAAATTCGGATTGAAATTGCGATCCGGTGCGTACACGAGCGCGTTGTCGCTCGACGAGAGATACACGAGCCCCGTCTGCGGGCTGAACGCCATCGGGTGCCAGTTGTGCGCGCCGGCCGACGACGGCTGCACGGCGACCGGTTGCCCCGTCACCTCGTAACGCGCGGCGGGATTCTCGATGGGCCGACCCGTGGCCGGGTCCACGCCGCTCGCCCAGTTCACGGCCGCGAACGGCTCGGCCGAGATGAGCCTGCCGGTGGCCGCATCGAGCACATAGAAAAAGCCGTTCTTCGGCGCCTGCATGACGACGCGGCGCGGCGCGCCGTCGAGCATCAGATCCGCGACGACGAGCGGCTGGGTAGCCGTGTAGTCCCAGCTCTCGCCCGGCGTGGTCTGGTAGTGCCACACGTACGAGCCGTCGTCGGGATTGAGCGCGACGATGGAGGACAGGAACAAGTTATCGCCGCCGCCGGGGCTGCGCAGCGCCTGGTTCCACGGCGAGCCGTTGCCGGTGCCCACGTAGAGCAGGTCGAGCTCGGGATCGTAGGCCATCGAGTCCCATACGGTGCCGCCGCCGCCGAGCCGCCACCATTCGCCGTTCCACGTTTCTGCGGCTCGAGCCATCGTCTCGTTCTCGAAGCCGAGAGCGGGATCGCCGGGGACGGTGAAGAAGCGCCACGCGAGCGCGCCGGTGTCGGCGTCGAACGCCGACACGTAGCCGCGCACACCGTACTCCGCGCCGCCGTTGCCGATGATCACTTTGCCTTTCACCACGCGCGGCGCGCCCGTGATCGTGTACGCAACATCGCGTCGCACGAGCGTGTCGGCCTCCCACGCAAGCGCGCCGGTGGCGGCGTCGATCGCGAGCAAGCGGCCGTCGATCGTGCCGACGTAGATCTTGCCGTTCCAAGCGGCGGCGCCGCGATTCACGACGTCGCAACAGGCGCGGCTGCCCCATTCGCGCGGCACCTTCGCGTCGAAGCTCCACAGCGGCGCGCCCGTGCGCGCGTCGTAGGCTTTGACGTTGCTCCACGCCGTCGTCACGTACAGCACACCGTCGACGAACAGCGGCGTCGACTCCTGCGCGCGGCCGTTCGTGAAGTCGCCGTACCACGCGAGACCGAGCTCACCGACGTTGCTCGCGTCGAGCTCCGTGAGGGGGCTGAAGCGCTGCTCGCCGTAGGTTCTGCCGGTGGACAGCCACTGGCCGGGCTCGGCATCCGCGCCGATCAGGCGCTCTGTGTCAACCGCCGCAGCGGCCGCCGGCTCCGATGCGCCGCGGTTCGTGGCGTTCGGCGGCGCGTCCGCGCCGCCGCAGGCCGCGAGAGAGGCGAGCAGGAGAAGGCAAGCGAAGCGTGGTGAAGTCATGGCGCGGAGTCTAGCAACGGTGCGCCGGAACCACACGCACTCTCGGGACCGTCCCGGCGAGCAGCTGCTAGATGACACCGCGCTCCCACGGCCCGCGGATCTCGAACGTGACGCCCGGCGTTTGCACGTTCACGAACATGCGATCGCCGCGGGGCGAGAAGCAAACCCCCGCGAACTCGTTGTTGCGGTAGTCGCCCGCGGGGATCCAATCACGCGACGGCAGCGCGGCCTCGAGCAGCAGATTGTTCTCGACGAGCGGGATTGCGCCCGAGCCGTCGGCGCTCATCGCAATCACGCGCGTGCCGCTGATCAGCGCGCGATCGGCGGCACGCTGACCGCCGCCGTCCTCGCACAGCACGATGCCGCCGGCCGGGCTCGTGCAAAGGTTGTCGATGTTGTCCGCTTCGCCTTCGCCCGCGGACACGAACACGCTGCGCAGCAGATCGGGTCCTTCGCCATCGGCGGACGGTGCGAGCGCCCAGAGCACACCCGTGCGTGCGGCGCCCGCCGTGGTGTCCGTGAAATAGATGAGCCCGCCCTGGGCGAAACAGCCTTCGAGGCGGCGGAACGCGGCGCCGCCGCCGGCCTGCCCCTGCAGGAAGGGCCCCGAGCGGCCTGCGCCCATCAGCAGCGGCGCACCGCTGCGCGGTGTGTCCATGCGTTCGGCCACCGCATCCGGATCTGCGATGGCTACCCATTCCACGACGTGCTCGTCGCCCGGATTCGGCATGGTGAGATCGGCGCCCGGCATGCCGCGCACCGCGAGCATCTCGAGCGTGCCGCCCTGCTCGTAGGCGCCGACGGCGCGATCTTGCGAACGCGGCCTGAAGCGATAGAGCCCGGAAGGGCCGTTGTCCTCGGTGAGGTACGCATAGCCCGTGCGCGGGTCGATGCCGACGGCCTCGTGGCGGAAGCGGCCCATTGCAACGATTGGCCGCGCGCTCGCGGCTCCCAAGCGCGGCGCCGGGACCTCGAAGACATAACCATGATCGAGTGCGCCCTCGTCGGCCTGACGGCCGACGACGATCTCCTCGCAGGTGAGCCACGAGCCCCACGGCGTGGCGCCGCCCGCGCAGTTGACGAGCGTGCCGGCAAGCGTCGGCACCGTGCGCACATATCGGTCGCGCTCGAACACGAGCGCCGTCGTTCCGCCGCCCATGCCTGCGAGGGCCGGATCGGCCGCGAACCCGTCGTACACCGGTACGCCGTTCGCACCGAACCGCGGAGCGAACACCCGCTCGTGGTTGCGCATCAATACGAACGAATCGCGATCGCGCGGGTGCGGCAGAACCGCCATGCCGTCGTGCCGATCGGGAGTGCGTGTGCCGTCGGCCATCGGGTCGCCTTCCCAGCCGAAGCTCCGGTAGCGAAAGCCCTCGGGCAGCTTGAGCAGCGGTAAGCCCGTTTCCTCATCCGCGACAGGTGCGAGCGCGCCATAACGCGAGGTGGCAGCGAAGGCGCGGCGCCCGCCGGCCAGCACCGCGCCGAGCAGTGCGCTGGTGCGCAAGAGTTCACGCCTATTCAATGTGCTGCCTCCGCCCCCAACGCACTCGTCACACGCTAGTGGACGCTCGCGCGTTTGTCCATGTGGCCGGGGAATCCCTATTCCCGATGCTTGACCTGTAAGCTTCAATTCGGTCTGCTTACCCCTTGCCGGCTAACGGCTATCCCAAGACGACGGATGATCGATCAGTCCCTGGGCACCCTGTCCGAGCGCGCATTGCTCAACATGCGGCGCATGTGTGAGCTGGCTGCCTATTTGGCGATCGCCGTCGGCGCTCTCGTGTTGCTCGGGTGGCTCGTGAGCTCTCCGCTACTCAAAGGCGCAATCGGCTCGCCGATCACGATGAAAGCCAATGCCGCATTGTGCTTCTTGTTGAGCGGCGGCTGTCTGCTTCTGAAAGCGAGGCCGGGTCTTCTGCCGAGCCGCGCCGGCACTGTCATGGCCGCCGCCGTGGCTGTTATCGGCGGTCTCACCTTAGCTCAGCATCTAACCGGATGGAGCTTCGGTATCGATCAACTGCTCTTTACCGAGCCGCCCGGCCAAGCGGCCACTGTGAGCCCCGGCCGAATGGGTCCTCCGGCATCGAGCAGCTTTTTGCTGCTGGGACCGAGTTTGCTGTTTTTCGACTATCGAACATCCGGCGGCCATCGTCCGTTTCGTTATGTTCCGCTGGCTGTTGCCGTCATCTCGCTGGTGTCGATCGTGGGGTATGCATACAACCTGCCCGGCCTGTACTCCGACGCCGCGGTCACGGGTATCGCGTGGCCAACGGCGGGTAGCTTGTTCGCGTTGAGCCTCGGAGCTCTCGCGGCGCGGCCCGACACGGCGCTCATGCGAGTGCTCGCGGCGTCGAATGTGGGCGGGATGGCGGCGCGCCGGTTGCTCGTGCCGTCGATCGCAATCCCGTTCGCTCTGCTCTTCGTATACGACGCCAGTCGCGACGGCAACCTGATCGAGGCGAATTTCGCACGCGGCCTTCTCGCCGTTGCGATGATGATCGCGCTCGCAACGGTGGTGCTGCTCACGGCCTATCGGCTCGGAGTGGTCGCGCACAGCCGCGCTCGCGCCGAGATCGAAGGCCGCCGGCTATCGGCGATCGTGGAGTCGTCGAACGATGCCATCATCGGCAAGGATCTCGAGGGCATCGTTACCAGCTGGAACCGGGCGGCAGAACGCATGTTCGGCTACTCGGCCGCGGAAATGCTCGGCCAGCCGATGCTGAAGCTCGTGCCCACGGATCTTGCCCACGAGGAGATCGAGATCCTCGAGCGCCTGCGCAATGGCCAGGCCATCGAGCTGTTCGAGACGGTGCGGCAACGCAAGAACGGCCAACGTATCGATGTGTCGGTGTCGATCTCGCCCATTTTGGATTACGACGGCCGCGTGGCGGGCGGGTCCCACATCGCTCGGGACGTGACGGAGCGCAAGAGGATCGAGGCGGAACGGGAGGCATTGCTCGAGAGCGAGCGCGAAGCGAGAGCGGTGGCCGAGCAGGCCGCTCGCTCGCGCGACGAGTTCCTTGCGCTCGTGTCGCACGAGCTGCGAACACCGCTGAACGGCATTCTGGGCTGGGCGCAGTATCTGTCGGTGTATTTCACGAAGCATCCGCCCGATGCGGCCGTCGCGGACGGCGTCGACGCCATCGAGCGCGGCGGGCGGGCGCTCGCGAAGCTCATCGAAGACCTTCTCGACATGAACCGCATCACGAGCGGGCGGCTCGCGCTAGACGTCTCGGCGGTGCACCTATACAAGGTGGTGGAATCCGCGCTAGCCACGTTGCGGCAGGCCGCGGAAAGCAAGCAGATTGCGCTGCGCACGGTGCTCGACTCGAGCATGGGGCCGGTCATCGGCGATACGACCCGCCTTCAGCAGGTGGTGTGGAACCTTGTCTCCAATGCCGTGAAATTCACGCCCAAGGGTGGTGCGGTGGATGTTGTGCTGCGGCGCACCGATTCGCACGCAGAGCTCAGCGTTCACGACACAGGTATGGGCGTGAGCCCCGAGTTCTTGCCGCACATGTTCGATCGGTTTCGGCAAGCGGACGAGTCGATCACGCGCACACACGGCGGCCTCGGCCTCGGGCTTGCGATCGTGAAACACCTCGTCGAGCTGCACGGTGGAACCGTGACGGCAGAAAGCGCGGGTGCCGCGCAGGGCTCCACATTCATCGTAAAGCTGCCGCTCGCCGCGGTTCGGCAAGACGCCGCATCCTCAGACGTCAGCACTGCGCCGGAGCAGCCGCATCGCGAGATCGACCTCACGGGCGTTACGGTGCTCGTCGTAGACGACGATCCGGAAGCACGGGAGCTCATTCGGCGGGTTCTCAGCCAGTCGAAAGCCGTGGTATTTGTCGCCGCTAGCGCTGCCGACGCGCTCGAGGTGCTCGCCCGCGAAAAGCTCGACGTTCTGGTCAGCGACATTGGGATGCCCGACGTTGACGGGTATCAGTTGATTCGCACCGTTCGCGAGCAGTTGAAGCTCGACGGCACGGAGCTACCGGCCGTTGCAGTGACGGCCTACGCGCGCTCTCAGGACCGCACGCGCGCCATGCTCGCCGGCTATCAGATGCACATCGCCAAGCCGATCGAACCGCAAGAGCTGCTCGC
>CAMPKU010000193.1 GCA_946887385.1 uncultured Gammaproteobacteria bacterium | reverse complement strand
CGGCGCAGCCATTTCACGCTCATGTTGCCCTCGTAGCCCGGCAGGAACAGCCGCACCGGGTAGCCTTGCTCGGGACGCAGGCGCTCGCCGTTCTGGTAGAGCGCGAGGATCGCGTCGTCCATGGCCTTCGCCATCGGCACGCTGCGGCTCATCGCCGCGGCGTCGGCGCCTTCCGCGAGCAGCCACCTGCCCTCGCGCTGCACGCCGGCCTCCTCGAGTAAGACCGCGAGCGGCACGCCGGTCCAATCGCTGCACGATACCAAGCCATGGATGCCGCCCGCGGTTTGCTGCGGCGCCTCGGCATTGTTGTTGGCGCCGCTGTTGCCGGAGCACTCGAGGAACTGGAGGCGCGACACGAGCGGATAGCGCGCGAGCGCATCCATGCTGAAGATCAGCGGCCGGTCCACGAGCCCGTGGATCAGCACCTGATGCTGCGCGGGATCGATGTTCGGCACGCCGTTATGGTGGCGCTCGAAGTGCAGCGCGCTCGGCGTGATGATGCCTTCTAGGGATTCGAGCGGCGTGCGCGAGGCACCCGTGCCCGCGGCGCCCGGCGTCGAGCCCACGGTCCGCTGCACGCGCGCCTCGTACGCCGAGCGCTCGCCGTAGGCGCGCATCGGCGTGCCCGGCGTCTTCATCCACGCCGGCACCTCGGGCGGCGCCGCGCGCGCCGTCATGAACGTGAGCCCGGCGACGGCCGCGCTGCCCGTCAGGAACAACCGCCGGTGCAGCAAGCCGTTGCCGGCCGCGGGCTCGAGCAAGTCGAGCGTGCTTCGCTTCGTCATCGAAGAGTCCTTGTGTGTCAGCGCGGCGCCGGCACCGTCGGCGCGGGCCCGATGCCCTTGATCTCGACGATGGCCTCGACGTCCTTGGCGCCGTCGAAATGCACTTCGCCGGCCGGGTGCAGCATGTAGCTGCCGGGGCCGAGCGGCGTGGTGTTGTTGGGATCGAAATTCGGCCCCTTGCCGGCCCACCACGTCCCGGAAATCACCGTGACGTGGCGGTCGCTGGGGTGAAAGTGCGGCTGCGACATCACGCCCGGCGCGAACCGCGCGCGCACGATGTAGAACCCCTCTTCCGCCGGATTGCCGACGATGAACGCGAAGTCCGGCCCTTCGGCGTTGTCCTGCCATACGATCTCGCTCGGCGTGAGCGTGATGAAGCCTTTCTCGTCCTCGGCCGCAAACGCCACGCTGCAGACGGCGACGGCGCCGAGCAACGACGTCCAACGATAGCGACTCATTTGATCCCCCTCGTGCTTTGACTTTTGGCCGCTTGCTTGCTCAGTGCGGATGGCGCTCGTAATGCTGGCGCAACAGATCCTTGCCGTAGTCGTTGCCGTTCGGCGTGCGCACGACGGCATGGATGTGCTCGCGATACGGTACGCCGCGCGGATACAGGTGCGTGAGGCCCACGGGGGTTTGATGATCGAATTCGATCAGTACCACGGGGCTATGAATGCGGTAATAGAACACCGAGTCGTCGTTCGTCTCGCCAACCCACGCGAAGTACGTCTCGTCGAGGCGCGCCTCGACGTCGGCGAGGTGCACACGCGCGTGCTCGTCGCGCAGATTGCCCGTATACAGCGCGATCAAGTCGAGCAATTGCTGCTTCTGCGAGGCCGTGAACGACGAGACCGGCGCGCCGGCGTAGTCGAGCACCACGTTGTCGCTGAAGAGTTGTGCGCGGATGTTGTTGCCGGTTTTCTTCGGCTCGAGAACGGCGCGCTCACGCTGCTGCGCCGTGAGCGCGCGCACCATCGCGAGCCCCGCGTGCTGCTCGTCCTCCATGATCGACGTGCCGGCGTACTTTCCCGACGTGGCGACGGCCGGCTCCGAGCCCCAGAACGACGGCGTCATCACCACCTGATCGCCGAGCACGAAGTAGTTAATGATCAGGTGATGACCGTCGAGCTGCCATCCCCACGGCTCCTGCGCCGACGGCGTCCCCATGACCGTGAGGAAATACTTGCCCTCGCCGTACTCCTCGAAATTGTCGTCGTTGAGCTCGGCGAGCGTCTCGTTCAGACGCATGATGTCCTCGCTCAACTTCAGGCCCTTGGCGCTCAGCGACGCCGCGAACAACGCGTGCGCGGCGGCTTTTTGCGGCTGCTCCATCTCGTCGAACGAGACGCCCTGACGCGGATAGCGATGCACGTTGGCCCACTTGCGCCATTCGTCGTCATCCACCGGATACAGCGTCTTGGCGCGTTGCTCGACCGTCAACGCAGCGATGAAGGCATTGGCAGCGCGCACCACGGGCTCCGTGGAGACACCCGTCGAGCGAATCGAATACAAGCCGGGCGTCACCGTGCCGTTCGTCGTAACGCCCTTGAACGGCTCACCGAGGGCGCGCGCCTCCACTTGCCCGAAGCCGCCGCCAAAGCCGCCCGCCGGCGGCTGCGCCTCGAGCGACAGCGGCGCCGCAGCCAATACGGCGAGCGAAGGAACCAGCAACGACCAGCGGCTTCGACGGTTCACGGCACGATCCTTCGGCGACAAAGTGTTACCGCCGATCCTGCGCCGCCGGCGGCGGGTTTTCAAACGGGCGTGCGCCGGGCCGCTAGATCGACCGAGCAACTCGACGGCGTTATTTCAAGACGGGCACGGTCTTGCGCTCCGAGAAGCCGAGGAGATCGATGTCGCCGTCCGTGGCGACCGTGCTTTCGCCTCGCGCAACGAACGCAGCCTCGTCGCGCACGGCGATCCCGAGGTTACCGGCCGTCTCGATCAAGCGCGAGTGACCGGTAAGCACCAGCGGCCGGGTCTCTGCGACGACAACCTTGGGCTCGCGCGCTTTGCCGGCCGAAGCGAGCAGCGAAAAGCGTTCGTTGCGGCGCGCATCCACCACCGGGCGATCGCGCACCAGCGTCATGGCGCGACCGGATCGCAAGTGCGCCGAGACCTCGTAGCGCAGCGTGAGCACATACAGCTTCTCCGCCGGCCCGGTGATGCGCACGCAGGGGCCGAGCATGCCGCGCTCGCTGACCTTGAAGTCGGTAAACAGCGGAAAGCTGATCTGGAGCGGCTCGCCGGGGCTGTGCATGTTGAACGCGACGACGGCGGACACCAGGTCGCGGACGACGGCGTGCTCCTGGTCCGGCTGCGTGACCAGGAAATCGAGGTGATCGGGAATCGTGCTTGCGGAAACGACGGTCATGGCACTTGGATTCAGTCTCGAACGCAAGGATAACGGGTTGGGGCGGCGACCGCGACCAAGCGCCGGCGACGGCCGCGGGCCCGCGCAGGTTCGCCGAATTTGGCTTACGATGTGTCCACCGCGTCAACATAAAAAGCCGATAAGCGCGAGGTTTTGTCATGCCGTTCGAATACGGTTCGCAACAGGTCGACATTCCTAACCCATTTCGGTTCGAGGGTGCCGCCTACACTGCGCGCGCCGCCGTGCTCATCGTGCTCGGCTTGTTCGCGCTACTCGCCGTGCGCACGCTCGTCGCCGACGGCGAGCGCGCCATCGCCGGCGTGGTGATGGCCGGCGGATTGAGCCTGCTCGGTTTCGGCGTTTTTGCTGCGTATCGCGGCCTGTTCAAGATGTTCCGGTTCTACGTGGGGCGGGGCCAGCCCGCGGATCTCGCGGCCGCGGTGGCCGCCGAGCAATCCGTGATGCCCGGTGCGCGCTCGGGCGGCGCCACGGGCTTCCGCGGCATCTACGAGCCCGTCGAGCTCGCGAACATGCTGCTCGGCCGCAAGAACCCCACGTTCCGTGAGCCCGAGGGCTGGCTGCCGCGGCTGTTGCACAGCCTCGTGGCGAATCTGATTTTCCTGCCGTACGCGCTGCGCAACGACGCGGGCTCGCGCTTTGCGGCCGCCGGCCACACCGTCGTGATCTTGGGCCTGCTCGGCCTCGCGTGGTTCTCAGGTGTTACGGGCCTCGTGCCGATGGCGGGCACGCCGGTGATGTCCTGGCTCGTGGCCGTGATCACGGTGCTCTTGCTATTCATTTGGCTGCGCGAAGCCGTAAGGCCTTCGGGCGGCAATCGGCGCGCCGTTTTGAAGTTCACGCCGGTGGCGCTCGTGCTCTGGGCCGCGGCCGCCATCGCCACGCCGTTCGCGCTCGTGGCTTTGAACGGCGTGCAGCCGCTGCCGGAGCTGCCGATGTCGCCGTATCCGTGGTTTTTGCTCACCGTGCTTCTTGCCGGTGCGGCGACCGCGTACAGCTTGTATCTTGCGATTCGCCGCGCACCGCGCGCGCAGCCGCCGACGATGGTGACGGAGTACCGCGAGCACTGGCAAGAATCCGTGCATCCGATGGACATCTTTCGTGCCATCGAGATCACGCTCGCGAAGCATCGCTTTCAGGAGATTCCGAACCGCGTCTACGTGAACGACGTGCCGCAGCTCGTGGCGCAGGGCTCGCAGAACAAGGGTGAGTTCGAAGGCCGCACCGTGCAAGAGGTACAGCCGCGGCCGATCTCCGATCGGCGCGGCGACCTGCTGCTGCAGATTGGCATCGCCGCCGGCCAAGTGCTGTTGCTCGGCGCGGGCCTGCTCGCGTTTGCCGTGCTGATGCAGCTCACGACGATCTCGCTTGCCGGGCTCACGCAAGCGCTGCTAGGCGCCGTCATCCTCTGGACGGCCGGCATGCTCATCGCGCACACGTCCACACTGTACGTCTCGGAGATCGAGTTCGAGTCGGACCTCATCGCGTTCCAGGCCACCGGCACGTTTTCGGAATCGCGCCTTGCGACGGGTATGAGCATCTACGACTCGACGCGCTCGGAGAACGTGATCGTGCGCTCGAGTCTCACGCCGTGGCTCCTGGTGAGCCGGCTGCATACGAGCACGCTGACCGTGAGCGGCTCGGCGAATCTGGAGCAACCGCGGCTAATCTTAGGGATGAGTGAGAACGCCGAGCTGTCGCGAGACTTGGTTGCCGACGCGCGCTCGTTCCTGAAAGACCGGCAGATCATGGCGAGCGTAGCGTCGGAGTCCGACTTACAGGCGGCCGCCAACATTTATCAGATGAACGAGCGCACGCGGGCAAACGGCGACGAGCGCAACGGTCAGCCGGTGATTTCGCAGGACACTCGCGACGACAAGTTCCTCAGCGCCGACGAGCCGACGCCTTCGGCCGGCTGACGGGGGACGGATTTTTCAATCCGTCCCCGGTGCGCCTTTTAGAGGGGGTACTTCTGCAGTGTCAACGCCAGCGCGTCGCGCACGGCGTCGGCCACCGCCGTCTTTTGTAGGTCCGCAGCCGTCGCATCCGCCTCGGCCAGCTCGTACGAACGCCGCTCGAGGTTCACGATCTTCGAGTTGTCGGCCACCTTCGTGATCTCCACCTGCACGTCGATGTTGAAGACCTGTAGGTACTGCGCGGCGGAGTTTCGCTCGAGCGCCTCGTCCACCTCGCTCGAAACGCGCTCGCCAAGCCTGCGGAACAGCTGCCGGCCTAGGCTCTCGTCGGCGGCGGTCTTCTCGGGCGGCTTGTAGTTCGGGTTCGCCTGGCGCGTGGCCCGCAGGTCGACGATTTGCCCGGCAACGAGATACTCCGCGCCGGCAGGCGCGCTGCCGTCGGCCGCCGCATTCAAAAGCTGCAGGCCGGCTGCGCTTGCGAGAAATTCGCGCGCCGCCACCGTCGCATACGGCTCCTCGGCGCGCCGAAACGTGAACGACTGTAAGACCGCGGTACGCCGGGCGCCCGGCAGCACGTCGGCGCCAAAGAGACCATGGATTTGGCTCTGCGTGAGCGCCACCGCCTGCTTCGACTGCGTGTCGACGGCCACCACGAGCCCGACGATCTGGTCGCCGGCATACAGCGTGCTGCCGCTGTCCCCCTCACGCAGCTCATCGTTCGGACCAAACGGCTGCAACTCGACTTGCTCGCGCGACGTGCTCGCCGCGAAAAACCTCGTTTGCATGACGCGGCCGTTGTCGTCGACTTTGCGTGCAACGAGAAACGGCGCACCGCCGATCGCCGCGGCCGCGTTCGCGCCGTCGGACCAATCGGCCGGGCAATCGAGCGTGTGCGGCACGGCTACCTGAAGGAGCCCCGCGTCGAACTCCTCGCTGCCTTTCAGCAACCGGGCCTTGGCGCTGCTGCCCTTCGCGTCCGTGACGGTAATCGAGTCCGGCCCTGCGAGCTGCACCACGTGGAACGGCGTGATCACGAAGCAGTCGGAGCCGCGGCCCACGGTGTAGCCTGCGCCGAACTCCGTTCCGGCGCGCTGCTGCACCTGAATGTGCACGAGCCCGGCCGCTGCCGTTTCGGCGCCGACGAGCAACGCAGCACCCGCGAGAACAGTTAGACAGTCACGTTTATTAGCCTTCATTTTTGTGACCTCGAAGCTCACCCAAACGATCGGAATAGTAATTGGCGACGACGATCAACGACACCCAAACCACCCACAGCGCAAGCCAGAACGGCAGCTTCGAGACGATCGCCCACATCGAGACGCCGATCCAATGTCCGCCGCCGAGCCGGCGCACGAACACCTCGGCGAGGTCGGTGTGTAGCGTTACGTCGAACCCGGGCGATTCGTCGCCGCTCTCGCCGTCCTCGAACGACAACAACCCGAGCAACAGCCCCTCGGCTGCCGCGCTCGCCGGAATCTGCACGACATCGGCCGGATCGAAGCGCTCGTCTTTGATCAGGTAGCGCTCGTCGAACCCGAGCGCGCGCGCGAATATCCGCACGTCGCCGTCGATGAGAATCGGTTGGCGCGCCGACGTGTCGAGCGCCTCGCCCGGCGCCACGCCGTCCGACAACGACTCGCCGATCTGCACTCGTTCGACGATCAGCGGGATGCGCCACTGCGAGGTAGGCAGCGACTCGAACGTCAAAAGATCCTGCGTCGAGACGAGCACCGTGTCGGCTCGGCCGCGAACCTCGAACAGCGACGCGTCTTGCTGCGCCAGCTCTTCGCCGTCGAGCTCGCGCGGACTGAGCGCGAGCGTAAACGCGGGCGCGGACGTGCCTTCCTGGCGGCTGACCTCGAACCGCACCGTGGCGCCATGCTTGATGGTTACGGCGGTGGGCTCGTCGTAAGTGCAGACGATGTCGAACCGTTTCCGCTGCTCGCACGCCGCGTCGTCCGGCGCCGTGAGCAGCGAGTAGCTGCCGCGCGGTACCCACCACACGTACGTGCGCCCGGGCTGCAGCGTAACCTCGAGCACCTCGCTGCGTGCCTGCACGGTGAGCGTGACGTCGCTGAGCGCCGTGGGCAGCAGCTCCACACCGGCCACCACGAGCACCGCAATCGCGAACAGGCTCGTCACGGTGGGCACGGGCCAGCGTCCGCCCGGCCAATTCAAGGCGGCATCGAACCCGCGCCGGCCCAAGCGACGGGCGGCGGCGAAAACGCCGCCCGCGCCGCGTGCCGCCGAAGTCGGCGCAGACTCGGAAGTCGGCGGCGGGCTGCTCATGACGTCAATAGCGAATGCGCAGATCCAATGCCAGCGGATCGAGCATGCGCACGCCCGCGCGCCGGAACACTTCCACCCGCTCGACCACGTTGAGCCCCTCGCCGGCCGCAGGCCCGAGCAGGTCGCCGAGCTGCAGCTCGCAAATGGCGTTGAACTTGAACCCCGACACGGCCGACGCGTCGCGGCAATACGCCGGCGCGTCGTCGACGACGACGAACGCGCGTGCGCGCTCCGTGTTCATGTACACGCGCAGCGGATCCGTGCTCTTCGGCAGTTCCGGCAACGCGGCATCAGGCGTGCGGTGCGGGTGGGCCCAGCGCACGGGATAGAACGCGGGCACGTCGGCATCGCTGAGCAGCGTGGCAATCTCGTTCATCGGATCGCTGTACTGCTCGAGAAAATCGAACCGATCGAAAGGCAGGTCGAGCGCCACCCAACCCGGCGCGGCGCCCGTTGCGTAGTCGGCCTCGGCGTAATAGCGGCCGTCTACGCTGCTGATGCGAAGCTTCACCGTGTCAGCAACGGGGTGGGACAAATACGCCCAGAGACGATCCTTGCCGATCGTGTCGCCTTCGTGGAACAGCACGATGCCGGCGGCGGCGTTACCGCTGATGCGCTCCGACGGGTCGACGACTTCGACCGGCTTGCCGACGGGTGCGAGCCGGGCGATTTGCCCTGCAGCCGGTACGCTGAGCACAACGGCTGCGCACACCAGGATCGAGGACAAGGACCGAAACGGCACTGCGCAGCACCGCGCTCGCACGACGTTCATCGGTTTACTCTCTTGTTATCTATTATGGAAACCGCAAGACGTTGCCACGCTCTCGCGCAGCAGCGCGATCATAGCATTACCGCCGTATCTCGATGGGACGGCGGCGGGCCTACGGCCGGGCTATTCGCACTTGAGCGCGTCCACCGGATTGACCCGGCTCGCCCGATGGGCGGGGATAGACACGGCCGCTGCGGCCACGAGCGCAAGGACGATGGGCACTACCGAGAACACGGCGGCATCCCGAGGCGCCACGCCGAATAGCACCGAAGCCAAGACGTCGGCTAGCCAATACGCGGCTCCCAGCCCAACCGCGGTGCCGGCAACGATGAGCACCACCCCTTGCCGGATCACCATGCCGCGAACGCGGTCGCGTTCCGCGCCGAGCGCCATGCGAATACCGATCTCGTGAGTGCGCTGTTGCACGGAAAACGCCATCAGCCCGTAGATGCCGATCCCGGCGAGCAACAGCGCCGCTCCGCCGAAAACCGCCATCAGCATGGCGTTCGCTCGCTGGCGCGAGATCGACGTCGAGAGAATCTGCGCCATCGTCTGCACGTTGCCGACCGGCGCGCCGGTAGCCTGCCGCAGCAGGCTCGTGATGACGGGCGCCAGCGCGAGCGGATCGCCGCGCGTGCGCACGATCCATGCGACGTCGGTTTCGCGATCGAACGAACGCGCGAGATCCGTGATCTGCGC
>CAMPKU010000192.1 GCA_946887385.1 uncultured Gammaproteobacteria bacterium | reverse complement strand
GATCCTGGAGCTCACATTCGCCGCCCTGGTCGCAGATCGGGCAATCGAGCGGATGGTTGATGAGCAAGAACTCCATCGTCGCTTTCTGCGCCGAGATCGCGCGCTTCGAACGCGTGAAGACCTTCATGCCTTCGGCCACCGGCGTAGCGCATGCGGGCAGCGGCTTCGGCGCCTTCTCGACTTCCACGAGACACATGCGGCAGTTCGCCGCGATCGTGAGCTTCGGGTGATAGCAGAACCGCGGCACGTAGATTTCGGCCTGGTCCGTCACCTCGATGATCATTTGCCCTTTGCGCGCCTTCAAAGGCACGCCGTTGACCTCGACGTTGACGACGTTGGGGTCGGCCGGCGGTGCCGCCGGCGGCGGCGCGGTGGGTGCCGGCGTGCTCATGCGGCCACCGACGGCAGATCGTCGACGACGCTTCTGCCCTTGTGCTCGACCATGTACTCGAACTCGTGGCGGAAGTGCTTGATGAAGCTCTGCACCGGCCAGGCCGCCGCGTCGCCGAGCGCGCAGATCGTGTGCCCTTCGATCTTGTTCGCCACGTCGACGAGCATGTCGATGTCGGCCATCGTGCCCTTGCCCTCGATGATGCGATTCAGCACGCGGTGCAGCCAACCCGTGCCTTCGCGGCAGGGCGTGCACTGGCCGCACGATTCGGCATGATAGAAACGCGCGAGCCGGCGCAGCGCCTTCACCATGCAGGTGGTCTCGTCCATGACGATCGTGGCGCAGGTGCCGAGGCCCGACCCAGCCGCCTTGATGGTGTCGAAGTCCATCGTGAGCGTCATCATCTTCTCGGCCGGAACCACGGGGCACGACGAACCGCCCGGGATCACGGCTTTGAGCTTACGGCCGCCGCGCACGCCGCCGGCGATGGCGAGCAGCTCGGGGAACGGGATGCCGAGCGGCAGCTCGTAGTTACCCGGTTTCTCCACGTGGCCCGACATCGAGAAAATCGCAGTTCCTCCGGAGCCTTTCACGCCGAGATCGGCAAACCATTGCGAGCCCTTGCGCAGGATCGTGGGGAGCGAGGCCACGCTCTGCGTGTTATTGATCGTGGTGGGCGCGCCATAGAGGCCGAAGTTGGCCGGAAACGGCGGCTTGAAGCGCGGCTTGCCCTGCTTTCCCTCGAGCGACTCGAGCAGCGCCGTTTCCTCGCCGCAAATGTACGCGCCCGCGCCGATGAACGTGTGGATGTGTTGATCGATTCCCGAGCCGCGAATGTTTTCGCCGAGCAGCCCTTCGGCGTACGCTTCCTTGAGCGCCTGCTCGAACCGCGGGATCGGCTCGGCCAGAAATTCGCCGCGAATGTAGTTGTAGGCCACCGTTGCCCCGATCGCAAAGCTCTCGAGCGCCAGGCCCTCGACGAGCGCGTGCGGGTTGTAGCGCAGGATGTCGCGGTCGTGACAGGTGCCGGGCTCGCTTTCGTCGGAGTTGCAGACCAAGTACTTTTGCGTCGGCGCCGTGCGCGGCATGAAGCTCATCTTCACGCCGGTCGGGAAGCCCGCGCCGCCGCGGCCGCGCAGACCCGACTTCTTGAGCTCGTCGATGATGGTGTCGCGCGTGAGCTCGCCGCGCAGCACCTTTTCCCACACGTCGTAGCCGCCGATCTTGCGGTAGCTCTCGTACGTGTGCGACTCGCGCCCGAACTTCAGCGTCTCGAAACAGACGAGGTTGAATTCTCGTTCGGCCACGCGGCTAATCCTTCACGGCCTCGAGAATCTCGTCCACGGTTTTCGGCGTGAGATTCTCGTGATAGACGTGGTCGATCATCATCATCGGCGCGCCGCAGCACGCCGCGAGACACTCTTCCTCTATCTTCAGATAAAACTTGCCGTCGGCCGTGCTCTGCCCGGCCTTGATGCCAAGGCGCTTCTCGACGTGCGCGAGAATGTCGTCGCCGCCGCGCAGCATGCAGGAGATATTCGTGCATACCGAGATGCTGTGCCGGCCGACGGGCTTGGTCTCGAACATCGAATAGAACGACGCCACCTCGAACACCTGGATGGGCGGCAACTTCAAATACTCCGCCACGGCGATCATGAGCTCTGTGGTTAGGTAGCCGCCGTTCTCGTGCTGCGCTGCATGTAGCGCCGCGATCACGGCGCTACGCTCTCGCCCAGCCGGGAACTTGGCCACCCAGTGGTCGATTTCCTCACGCACGTGCGTGGACAAAGTGCCCGATGTGGTTGCTTGCTCGCTCATCGATCGATCTCGCCGAATACGATGTCTTGCGTGCCGATCACGGCAACGACGTCGGCCAGCATGTGGCCCACCACCATCTCGTTCAGCGCCGCCAGGTGCGGAAACCCCGGCGCGCGCACTTTGAGCCGGTACGGCTTGTTGGCGCCATCGGAGATCAGATACACGCCGAGCTCGCCCTTCGGCGCTTCGACGGCGGCGTACGACTCGCCTTCGGGCACGCAATAGCCTTCGGTGAACAATTTGAAGTGGTGGATCAAGGACTCCATGTCGTCCTTCATCTCGATGCGCCGCGGCGGCACGATCTTCCGGTCATCGACGTTGATGGGGCCCGGATTCACACGCAGCCAATCGACGCATTGCTTGACGATGCGGTTCGATTGCCGCATCTCTTCGACGCGCACGAGGTAGCGATCGTAGCAATCGCCGTTCACGCCCACCGGGATGTCGAAGTCCATCTTGTCGTAGACCTCGTACGGCTGCGTTTTGCGCAGGTCCCATGCTAGACCTGAGCCACGCAGCATGGGCCCCGAGAACCCGAGCTGCAGCGCACGCTCCGGCGACACCACGCCGATATTGACGGTGCGCTGCTTCCAAATGCGATTGTCCGTGAGCAGCGTTTCGTACTCGTCCACGTTCTTCGGGAAGCGTTGCGTGAAGTCGTCGATGAAATCGAGGAGCGAGCCGCTGCGCGCAGCGTTGATGCGCTCGAGCTCTTTTGCATCGCGATTCGGCGACGGCTGATACCTCGGCATGGTGTCCGGCAACTCGAGACGCACACCGCCGGGACGGTAGTAGGTGGCGTGCATCCGCGTGCCGGAGACCGCCTCGTAGCAGTCCATGAGGTCCTCGCGCTCGCGGAAGCAGTACAAGAACATGGCCATCGCGCCGATGTCGAGACCGTGCGCGCCGAGCCACATCAAGTGGTTCAGAATCCGCGTGATCTCGTCGAACATCACGCGGATGTACTGCGCGCGTAGCGGCGGCGTAACCCCGAGCAGCCGCTCGATCGCGAGCACGTACGCGTGCTCGTTGCACATCATCGATACGTAGTCGAGCCGATCCATGTAGCCGATCGACTGATTGAACGGCTTGCTCTCGGCAAGCTTCTCGGTGGCGCGGTGCAACAAGCCGACATGCGGGTCGGCCTTCTGGATCACCTCGCCGTCCATTTCGAGCACGAGGCGCAGCACGCCATGCGCGGCCGGGTGCTGTGGACCGAAGTTCAGCGTGAAATTTTGGATCTCAGGCACTGCCAGGATCCTTTACGTGCAAGTCCGGCTCGTAGCGCGCGTCGTCGCGGATGACCTTCGGCACGAGCGTACGCGGGACGATGCTTACGGGCTCGTAGACGACGCGGCCCTTGACCGGGTCGTAACGCATCTCCACGTTGCCGATCAGCGGGAAGTCCTTGCGGAACGGGTGGCCGATGAAGCCGTAGTCCGTGAGCAGACGGCGCAAGTCCGGATGGCCGCGAAACAAGAGGCCATAGAGGTCGAACGCCTCACGCTCGAACCAGTCGGCCGAGCTCCACACGCCGCAGACGGAATCGACGATGGGCCGCTCGTCGCTCTCGCAGAACGCCTTCAAGCGCAGCCTATGATTGTGCGTGATCGACAGCAGGTGATAGACCGCGGCGAACCGGGCCGGTGGGCGATAGGTGGCCTGCTCGACGTCCTCGGCGGGCGGCGGCGCACCGCGCAGCGTACCGCGGCTGAACCCGGTGCCGGTTGCACTGCTCGTCTGCCACTCGTCCTTGCCGTAGGCCTGATAATCCACGCCGCAGACGTCCATCAACATCTCGAACTTCAGCTCGGGTGCGTCGCGCAGCGTGCGGCACACGTCCACGAGATCGGCCGGCGCCACGGCGAAGCCGAGCTCGCCGGTGCTCGTTGGCAGACGCTCGACCTTAGTACCGAGCTTCGCTTCGATAACGCCTGCAAGAGTGGCGTACCGGGGACTGAGATCTTTTCCCTGCATCAGCGAGCGATGGTTTGGGTGCGCCGGATCTTCTGCTGCAGCTGAATGATCCCGAACAACAAGGCTTCCGCCGTGGGCGGGCAACCTGGCACGTAGACGTCCACGGGTACGATTCGATCGCAGCCGCGGACAACCGCATAAGAATAATGATAGTAGCCGCCGCCGTTGGCGCACGAGCCCATGGAGATCACCCAGCGGGGCTCGGGCATCTGGTCGTAGACCCTGCGCAGGGCCGGCGCCATCTTGTTCACGAGGGTGCCGGCCACGATCATGACGTCGGACTGCCGCGGACTCGGGCGGAACACCACGCCGAATCGGTCGAGGTCGTAGCGCGAGGCGCCTGCGTGCATCATTTCCACGGCACAGCAGGCGAGGCCGAACGTCATGGGCCAAAGGGACCCCGTGCGCGCCCAGTTCATGAGCGCGTCCACCTTCGCGACCACGAAGCCCTTTTGCATTACCTCGGGCGCGTTGAAGGGCAAGTCCTGTGCGTTCAGTCCCACTCGAGGGCTCCCTTGCGCCACTCGTATATGAATCCGACCACGAGTACGGCCAAGAATATCCCCATGGCCGCGAGACCGAAGTTCCCAATTGCATCGAGGGACACGGCCCATGGAAAGAGGAAGGCGATCTCGAGGTCGAAAATGATGAACAGGATCGCGACCAAGTAGTAGCGGACGTCGAATCGACCGCGCGTATCCTCGAACGCGTCGAAGCCGCACTCGTAGGCGGACAGTTTCTCGGTGTACTTTCGGCCGCGGCCGAACAAGAATCCTGCTGCCAAGAGAGCCACGCTGATCGCACCGGCGATACTTACGAAAATCAGGATCGGTGCGTAGTTTGCGAGCATAGTCTTCACGGCTCGAAGTCGGCGCGGATTGTAGCAGCCGGTTCAGCTCGTGGCAGCGATTTTTCCTGACGCGTTTTAGGTGGTGCCCACGGTCGGACTCGAACCGACACAGCTTTCGCCACTACCCCCTCAAGATAGCGTGTCTACCAATTCCACCACGTGGGCTTGAAATGTTTCGGCTACTCGTTTGCCGAATTCGCCGGCGGCTCGCCTTGCAGCGACGGCGGCGGCGCTTGACCGTCGCTCGGTTGCGGCAAATCGGTAGCCGGAGGCTGCTGCGGCGCTACGCTCTGCGGCCCGGGCACCGCTTCGAGCAGGCTCGAGGGCGCCGTTTGCTGCGTGGCGAGATACGCGAGCGCCAAGCTCGTCGCGAAAAACAGCGTGGCGAGCACGCCTGTAGCCCGCGAGAAGAACGTGGCGGAGCCGCGCGCGCCGAACACCGTTCCCGATGCGCCTGCGCCGAATCCGGCGCCCGCATCGGCGCCTTTGCCGCGCTGCAACAGCACGAGCCCGATGATCAACAATGCGATGCCCACATGGGCAACCAATACGATCGTCTGAACCATCTCGAATCGCTTTCGTTAAGCCGCAGCGCGGAAGATCTCGAGGAATTCCGCTGCGACGAGTGATGCGCCGCCGACGAGCCCACCGTCTATGTCTGGCATTGCGAACAGGCTGCGGGCGTTCCCGCCCTTCACGCTGCCGCCGTACAGAAGGCTCAAACCGGCGGCAATTGTAGCATCCCGTGCCGCGACCATGCCGCGGATGAACGCGTGCACTTCCTGCGCCTGCTCGGGACTCGCGGTGCGCCCGGTGCCGATAGCCCAGACCGGCTCGTAGGCGATGACGGCGTTGCCAAGTGCCTGCACGCCCGCCGCATCCAAGATGGCGGCCACCTGGGCCGAGACCACGGCTTGCGTCTGCCCCGCTTCACGCTGCTCGAGCGTTTCCCCTACGCACGCGATCGGAATCAGGCCCGCGCTTTGCGCCGCCTGGAACTTCGCGGCGACAACGGCGTTGGTTTCGCCGTACAGCGCCCGGCGCTCCGAGTGCCCGACGATGACGTACGTGCATCCCACGTCGCGCAGCATCTGGCCGGCCACCTCGCCCGTATACGCGCCGGTGCCGGGCTTGTCCGCGAGATCTTGCGCGCCGAGCGCGAGTGAGCTGCCCGCGAGCCATTCGCGCACGGCGGCCAGGTAAACGAAGGGCGGGCACAACAGCATCGTGGCGTGCGCGTCGGCGCCTACGCCGGCTCGCAGTGCCGCGACGAGCTCGCGGCTCTCCGCGAGGGAGCCGTACATCTTCCAATTGCCGGCAATCAATGACTTACGTGTCACGCGTGATCTCGCCGCCGGGCCAAGAGGGCCGGCGGGCCGGCAGCTTAACGGGCCGGGGCGGCGCAGCGCAAACTAAGAGCGGACGGATTTGAAGAACTCAAGAGGGGACGGATTTATAAATCCGTCCCGGGAACGTCCCCCGGCCTCAGGCGTCGAAGCGCTTGCGGACGGAGTCGGCCAGCCGATGGGCCAGCGCGCTGACTTGGTGCGCGTCCTCGCCTTCGACCATGACGCGAATGACCGGCTCCGTGCCCGAGGCTCGCAAGATCACGCGGCCGCGGCCGCCGAGCTCCGATTCGACGCTGCCGATGGCATCGCGGACCGCGGCATCGCCCGTAGGGTCTACGGGCTCGCGCACTTTCACGTTCAGCAACACTTGCGGAAACTGCTCCATGCCGGCTGCGAGCTCGCTCAATGAACGGCGAGTGCGCTGCATCACCGCGAGCACTTGGAGCGCCGTGATCAAGCCATCGCCGGTGGTGGTGCAATCCAGGCAGATCACGTGACCCGACGTCTCGCCGCCGAGAATGCCGCCGCGGCCCTTCAACATCGCGAGCACGTTGCGATCCCCGACTTTGGCGCGCAGAAACTCCACGCCGAGCCCGCGCAGCGCGAGCTCCAACCCCAAGTTGCTCATCACCGTGCCGACGACGGGGCCGCGCAGGCTTCCCGATTCGCAGCGGTCGCGGGCAAGGATATAGACGAGCTGATCACCGTCGACGAGATTGCCGCGCTCGTCCACCATCACCACCCGATCGCCGTCGCCGTCGAGCGCGAGGCCGACGTGCGCCCTGACGCCCGTGACCGTGAGCTTCAGCAAATCGGGCCGCATGGAGCCGCAGCCGTCGTTGATATTGCGGCCGTTCGGTGAGCAACCCACGGGCACGACGTCGGCGCCGAGATCGGACATCAGGCGAGGCGCCACCTTGTAGGCGGCGCCGTGCGACGCATCGACCACGATCTTGAAGTCCTCGAGGCCCATGCCGGCCGGGATCGTGGCTTTGCAAAATTCCATGTAATCGGCGCGCGCAGACGAAGCGGTCTTGGCCTGACCGAGCGCGCGCGACTCGCGCGTGACCGGCGCCGAGTCGAGCTCGGCCTCGATCGCTTCCTCGACTTGGTCGGAGAGCTTCTCGCCTTCGGCGTCGAAAAACTTGATGCCGTTGTCGTCGTACGGATTGTGCGACGCGCTGATCACGATGCCGAAATCGGCGCCGAGCTTCTTCGTGAGCACCGCGACCGCCGGCGTGGGCAGCGGGCCCGTTAGCAGCACGTTGACACCCGCCGCAACGAAACCGGCTTCGAGCGCCGACTCGAACATGTAGCCCGACACGCGCGTGTCCTTGCCGATCAGCACGGTGCCGCCTTGCGGCGCCAGCACGCGCGCCGCTGCACTGGCTAGCCGCAGCGCAAAGTCGACGGTCATCGGCGCGGCGCCCACGCGGCCACGGATTCCGTCGGTGCCGAAATAGCGTCGTGACATGCGAGCTTAAGGAAGCGTCAGGGGCGCAGGCGGCCTGGTAACGGCGGCATAGGAGCGGCGAGCCGGCAGCTAATGCTGACCGGCGGGTCCGCCGAGCGGAGTGGCGCCTTTCTCGTCCGCGACTCCGCCGCGCTGCACGAGCTTGCCGGGCTCCGAGGGCTCGTCCCAATCGGCCGGCGGCTTCGGATCCCGCCCGTCCATGATGTCCTTGATTTGCTGCTCGTCGATCGTCTCGTACTTCAGCAAAGCCGCAGCCATGAGGTCGAGCTTCTCGCGATTCCCCTCGAGGATCTGCTTCGCGTCGCCATAGCACGTGTCGATCAAGAGGCGGATCTCCTCGTCGATGGCATGCGCCGTGACGTCCGAAACCTGCTTGTGCCGCGTAACGCTGCGGCCCAGGAAAATCTCGCCGTCGTCCTCGGTGTACGTGAGCGGGCCGAGCTTCTCCGACAAGCCCCACTTCGTGACCATGTTGCGCGCGATGTCGGTGGCGCGCTCGATGTCGTTCGACGCGCCTGTGGTGACGTACGCAGGCCCGAACACGAGCTCCTCGGCGAGCCGGCCGCCATACAGACTCTTCATCTGGCTCATCAGGCGCTGCTTCGAGTAGCTGTAACGATCCTCCTCGGGCAGGAACATCGTGACGCCCAGCGCGCGGCCGCGCGGGATGATCGTGACCTTATATACGGGGTCGTGGTCCGGCACGTTCAAGCCGACGATGGCATGGCCCGACTCGTGATACGCGGTGAGCTTGCGCTCGCTCTCGCTCATCACGAGCGAGCGGCGCTCGGCGCCCATCATGATCTTGTCCTTGGCCTTGTCGAACTCCTCCATGCCCACGGTGCGCCGATTCGCGCGCGCCGCGATCAACGCAGCCTCGTTGACGAGGTTGGCCAGATCGGCACCCGAGAAGCCCGGTGTACCGCGCGCGATGACGCCCGGCTTCACGTTGCCGTCGACGGGCACCTTGCGCATGTGCACCTTCAAGATTTGCTCGCGGCCGCGCACG
>CAMPKU010000191.1 GCA_946887385.1 uncultured Gammaproteobacteria bacterium | reverse complement strand
GGCTACTACGCGGCGTTCGTCTACGACCCCGACGGGCACAACATCGAAGCCGTCTGGTACGACTACGACGCCGAGAAACGCGCGGCAGGATAGCCCTCCGGCGCGCGATCCCGCCCGCGCTGAAGGCTATGCGTCGGCAGGCACGCTTGCCGGCACGCGCAAGTGATGCATGACGACCCAGAACGCCGACGCGGCCCACGCCGCCCAGCCGAGCCCCACGCCGTAGATCACGCCCGCGAGTCCCCACTGCGCGCCGACGACTGCGGCGCCGATGGCGAGCGCTGCCGACATCCAGCCGGCCCTGTTGACGAGCGTCAGCTCGCGCTGCGTGCCGAGCGCCGTGGCCGCAGCTCTCGCAAACGCGTGTGCGATCTTGGCTACGCCGCTGAATAGCGCCGCGGCGATGAGGCTCATGGGCAGGTGGTACTTGCCCGCGAGAAACCAGCGCTCGATCAGCGGCGTGAGCACTACCACCGCGATGGCGCCGACGACGGCCACAACCGCCGCGAGCCGCAGCTCGCGCGTCACGAGCTGGCGGCGCTCGAACACCGTGCCGGCACTGCGCAGCCGCGGCAGCAAACTGAATCCCACCCCCATCTGGAGCACGCGGAACAGCGATCCCGCAATGGCGCCGAGCACGCCGAAGAGTGCGAGCTCGGACAGCGGCAACACGTAAGGAATCAACAGCCGCTCGAGCTGGATCAGCAGCATGCCCACCGCGCCCACGCCGGCAAGCGCCAACGCCTCGTTCCAGGGCACGGCGATCTCCGGCCCGGGCGCACGCCCGCGCAGCACCACAACCCAGCCGAGCGCAGCGGCTCCCACGATGCCGATCGTGAGCATGAGCACGGGCAGCAAAGCCGTGCGAGCGCCCACGCCGAGCACGGCCACGGCGCCGACGAGCAGCAGCCAATTAGGCGTCATCAGCAGCATCAGCGCAGGGCCGAACCGCTGCTCTCGCTGGAGCTTGCCGGCAGCCACGAGCAGCAGCGCGCCGGCCGTCGTGGCCGTGAGCAGCAGCAGCGCCATCTCGAGCGACAACCCGTATGCCGCCATTGCCGTACCGCTCAGCAACGTGCCCACCAAGGCGGCTACCGCCGTCACGCGCACCAGCAGCCGCGGTCCGACGTCTACGGCACCGCGAGTGACGACGGCATCGAGGCCCACGGGTGCTAAGTGATAACCCAGCGTGGCGAGGGCGACGACGAGCGTCACGACTGCGTATGCCTCGGTCGACAACACCCGTGCGAGCAGTAGATTGGCGCCGGCGAACACGACCCCGGACGCTCCGTACATGATTACGCTGCGGAGCGTCGCCGAAGGCACGTAGCGCACCTTTGATCTCCCGTTTGCGAACAAGCGCACGCCTCCGCCGTCCACAGCGGAGGCGCGACGCACGCGCTAACCAAAGCAATCATCGTGCCAGCGTTGACGCATGCCCGCCGTCGAGCAGACGCGAGCGCGCGTGAAATTTCTGGAAAACGCCGCGAAAAGACGGGAAACGGCAGTGCGGCCGGTCGAGTCCGCCGGCGCAGGAAGCGCCGGCGGGGAGGTGGGAGAGACGCTAGTTCGCCTTTTCGGCGTCAGCCTTCGAGGTGTAGCCCTTGTCGAGCCACTCTTTCCAGCGGTTCACGGACTGCTCGTTGCCGGCGCAGCCGCCGTCGGCGGGATTGATGTAGCTGCCGTCCTCGAGCTTCGCCCAGCCGATCGCGCCGCCCGGGCGGCCGTCTCGCAGCGGGCAATACATGAAGGTGACCGTGTCGCCGGGCTCGAAGGTGGCGCCCGTGATGCCGCGCTGAATCAGCGACGGCGGCGCCGAGCCCTCGAAGCTCCAGAGCGTGTCCGTGCCGTCGTCGTTCTTGACGCTCATGTACAACCACGAATGCGGATTGTTGAACGCCCACCGAACCACGGTGCCGGTTTTCACGATCTCTTGCTCGCGGTCGAACATCGCGAACGAGTGGTGGGCCTCGGCGGCCGTCATGGTCAACAGGGCAGCAGCCGACGCCGGCAGCAGTTTAAGAAGAGTTTTCATCGTGAGCTCCTTCACTCGTTGCCCAACGTCGTGTTGTAGATAGGATCGCGCGTTTGCCCCGGCAACTCGGGGAACAGCGTGGTGCCGCGGCCGTCGTTGAACCCTTCCTCGCCCGGCAAGTGGAAGTTCGATACGCCTTCATCGTCGAGGAACGCGTTGTTCGTCTGGTCGCACTCCCAGTGCTGGACGCGATGGCCGTTCTCGACCATCTGCGTGGCCAGCCGGTACGCATAAACGGCGCTGACGGGCTTGCGCAGCAAGTGCTTGTCGTAGAACGTGACCTGCACCTCGAGCCGCTGCACGCCGCCGGGGTAGGTCTTGAGCTCCCAGATCTCGGTGCCTTCGAACGCGTTGCTCGTCATCGGCGACCAACGCGTGAAGTCCGCCGGCAGCACGTACTTCGTGTTGCTGACGAGCTTGTTGCCGTCCCAAAAGCCGATGGTGTCCCCGTACCACGAGTGCGTGCCGTAGACGTTGCTGTGCTCTTTGCCGATATAGGTACGCCGGATCGACGGACCGAAATCGTTGATCTGATAGGCGACGTCGGGCAGGTTGATGAACTCGTGCGTATACGGCTCGAGCAAGATGCGCGGATATCCCGGCGGTTCGCAGTGGCCGAGCCGGTCGTAGTTCACCTGGCCGAGCTCCGTTTGCTCCCGCCAGCGCTCGCGATACGCGGTTTGGTATTCGGGTGTGAGCACGCCCTCGCGCACCTTGCCCGCGAAACCCGCTCCGTCAATGAAGATCTCGAGGTGCGTATTGCCGGCCGGCTGCCAGAGGCCGTCCCAGCGGGGCACGGTGGCCAGAGTATGTTTCGTGCCGCCGTTGGCCTGCTCGAGCAGGTAGGCGTAGTGCTCCTCGGAGGTGGCGAACTCGCGCGGCGGCTTCACTACTTGTAGCGGGGGGCCAAAGCCGCCGCCAAACGCGCCGCCCTGGGCCATCACGCTGGGCGCCAGGCCGAGCGCCAGTGCGCCTATGCCGGCACATTGCCAAAGGCTGATCTTGAGCTTCATGGAGTCCCCCGGCGCGGAATGCTGCGCGCCACAAAATCGTGAGCGAATACTAGAAGTGCGGTGAGATTTCGGTCAACGATACACGACTTTGCGGCCGCCCTCCGAACCGTCCCGGCCGGTCCTGTCCCATTACCAGGTAGTACCCGTAGCACCATGACGCCGCAAGAAAAATTATGTCTTTGACGGGCTGGTAGATTCGGTCTACTCGCGTTATCTTTCTCTCGGATAAGATTGCATAGCTTGGGGGCCGTCGAGCGAGCCGCAAGCGTGCGAAGAGACGTGACGACACGCCTCTCTAAATATTGGTTTCGGACGAGGGGAGAGAGTGATGCGCGCATCGAGCGTTCCGGGCCGCCGTCATCGACTGATTCGCACAGCTTTAGCCTGTGCGGTCGCAGCCGTGCTCGCCAGCACCGCCTTGCAATCCGCATCGGCCAACGTCGCAGGCGCGGCGCGCAACGCCGACATCGACGAAGTGCGCAAGCTCATCGCCGCAGGCTCCGACGTGAATGCCACTGAAGCCGACGGCACCTCGGCGCTGCTGTGGGCCGCACATCAAGGGTCTCCCGAGCTCGTGAGCTTGCTGCTCGAAGCGGGCGCGAACCCGAATGCAGCGAACGCTTTCGGCGTTACGCCGCTGCTCGAAGCCAGCCGCTACGGCGACGTGGCCACGATCAAGGTCTTGCTCGAAGGCGGCGCCGACGTGGCAGCCGCCGCGCGCGAAGGCGAAACGGCGCTCATGGCGGCGGCGCGAACGGGCAGTGCGGAGGGCGTGAAGCTCCTCCTCGAGCACGGTGCCGACGTCAATGCCGTCGAAGCGCTGCAAGAGCAAACGGCGTTGATGTGGGCCGCAGCCGAAGGGCACGTCGCGGTTGTCGACGCGCTGCTCATGAACGGTGCGGATCCGAATCGCAAGGCGCGCGCCTCCGAGCTCACCACGCGCAGCACACGCGCCGATTATCCGAGCGGCGGCTTCACGGCGCTGCATTGGGCCGTGCGCAACGGCGATGAAGCCGTCGTGCGGCGCCTCGTCGAAGGCGGCGCGGACTTGAACATCACGAATGCCGACGGCGCGACGCCGATGATGCTCGCCATCGTCAACGATCGGTTCGATCTCGCGGCCAAGCTCGTAGAGCTCGGCGCCGACGCCAACGACGGCTCGCTGTACTACGCAATGGAAATGCGCGACGCCACCACCGATTGGCGCGCGCGCGACGGCTCTCGTTTGCGCGTGGATCACCCGAACGAGCTCACGGCGCTCGATCTTGCGAAAGTGCTGCTCGAGGCCGGCGCGGATCCCGACAAGCCGGTCGCCGTGCAAATGCACAACTCGTCGATGTGCTGCGATCCGAAAGCCAACGCCACGCCGTTCTATCGCGCAGCCGTCGCAGCCGACGTCGAGGCGCTGAAGGCGATGCTGCCGTACGACCCCGATTTCGCGTGGGTGCCTACGTCGATCAAGACGGGCCCTCGGCAACCCGGCGACACGGGCGGCAAGTCCGCGCTCATGGTGGCAATGAACGGCGGCAAGGGCGTCGGCATGGCCGGCGGTCCCGGCGATATCCGTGAGGGCACGGCGCCGCCGTTTCGCGAAGTGAGCAATCGCAACCCCGCCGACGCGGTGAAGGTGCTGCTCGAGGCCGGTGCCGATCCCGATGCGAAGACGCCGGACGGCGACACGGCGCTGCACCTCGCAGCTTATGGCGGCAAGCTCGACATCGTGCGCGCGCTCGTCGAAGGCGGCGCCGATATGAACGTGAAGGACGGCGCCGGCAAGACGGCGCTGCAAGTGGTCTCCGAGCAGGCGCCGCGGCCGCCGCGGCCCACTGCGGGAGCGTTGGTCGACGGCGAGATGCCGGCGCAGCCAACCGAAGTTGCGGATCTATTGCGTGATCTCGCGGGCGGCAACGCCCAGGCGAGCACCGCCGGAGGGAGCCGATAATCGTGCAGAAATGGATTTTCGTCGCGGGGGGCGTGGCCGTTGCAGGCGCAGCGGCGTTCTTCGTGTTCAAGCCGTCCCCCGAGGAGCAGCTCCGCGAGCATTGGGCGATGGTCGACCGCTACTGCGTCGAATGCCATAACGATGCGGAGCTCACGGCCGATCTTTCGTTCGAAGGCCGAGGGCCCGACGATGTCCACGCCGATCCCGGCGTCTGGGAAGAGGTGCTGCGCAAGCTGAAGATCCACGCCATGCCGCCGCGCGAGCAACCGCAGCCGGACGGGGACATGGTGGCGGAGTTCGTCGCGGGTCTCGAGGGCACGCTCGACGCGGCCGCTAAGGCCAAGCCGTACGCAGGCCGCACTACCGTGCACCGTCTCAACCGCGCCGAGTATGAGAACGCCGTGCGCGACTCGCTCGGCATCGAAGCCGATCTGTCGTCGCTGCTGCCGAGCGACGGCGGCGATTTCGGCTTCGACAACATCGCCGAGGTTCTCACCACCTCGCCGGTGCTGCTCGAGCGCTACCTCACGGTGGCGCTGCGCGTGGCCGACATGGCCGTCGGCAATCCCGAAGCGGCGGTCACGGCCACCGCCTATCGCATTCCGTTCGAGCTCACGCAAGACAAGCACCTCGAAGGCTTGCCGCTCGGCACGCGCGGCGGCACGAGCGTCACGCATACGTTCCCGGCCGACGGCGAGTACGTCTTCGCCGGCCGCTTGGTGCGCGGCGTGGAGGAAGGCTTGTTCGGCGTCGAGGGCCATGATCGCCCGCACGAGTTCTTGGTGCTCGTCGACGGCAAGATCGTCTTTTCGGCTGAAGTCGGCGGCGCGGAGCTGCACGAGTTGAGCGTCGCCGAAGGCATCAACGTGGCGCAGGAAGCCGTGAACGAAGCGATGACGTCGCCGCCGATCCCGGTCAGCGCGGGCCCGCACGAAGTGGCCTTCACTTGGCGCGAGCGCGCCGCGCGCGAGCAGAACGCGTGGGAGCCGGGTCTTCGGGCTTCGCTGGAGGCGCACAATCCCTCCGGCATGCCGCGGCTCGAGGACGGTGTCGTGGAAGGTCCCTACAGCGTCACGGGCGTGAGCGAGACGCCCACGCGCGAGCGCTTGTTCGTGTGCCGGCCCGCCGATGCAAGCGAAGAAGCCGCGTGCGCAGAGCGCGTGCTGTCGACGCTTGCGCGCCGCGCGTTCCGCCGGCCTATCGAAACAGACGACATCGCGGCCTCGCTCGCGTTTTACAACGATGCGCGTGCCGACGGCGGTAACTTCGACGACGGCATCCGTGCCGCCGTATCGCGCATGCTGGTGAGCCCGTGGTTCTTGTTCCGCGTCGAAGCCGACTCGCCCGACGTTCCGCCGGGCTCCACGCATGCCATCAGCGACGTCGAGCTGGCGTCGCGGCTGTCGTTCTTCCTCTGGTCGAGCATCCCCGACGAGGAGCTCCTGTCGCTTGCCGAGCGCGGCGAGCTGCGCGAGGCCAGCACGCTCGAAGCGCAAGTGCGCCGCATGCTCGCGGACTCGCGTTCCGACGCGATGGTTGAAAACTTCGTTGGCCAGTGGCTCCAGCTTCGCAACCTCGAGTCGCGCGTGAAGCCGGACTTCCTGCTGTTCCCCGATTTCGACCACAACTTGCGCAGGGCCTTCCGGCGCGAGACCGAGCTCTTGTTTGCGAACGTGCTGCGCGAAGGCCGTCCCGTCCACGAGCTCATCACCGCGAACTACACGTTCGTGAACGAGCGGTTGGCGCGTCACTACGGCATCAAGGGTGTGTACGGCGCGAAGTACCGCAAGGTCGAGATTGCGGACCCGAACCGTTACGGGCTCTTCGGTCATGGCAGCTTGCTGGCGCTCACGTCGGTGTCGAGCCGCACGTCGCCCATCATCCGCGGCAAGTTCATCCAGACGGAGTTCTGGAATAATCCGCCGCCGCTACCGCCGGCAGACGTGCCCGCGCTCGAGGAGAGCGCGCCGAAGGATCGGCCCTCCACCGTGCGCGAGCAGCTCGAGCTGCACCGCGCGAGCCCCGCCTGTGCGGCCTGTCACAACAACATCGATCCGGTCGGCTTCGCGCTCGAGAACTTCGACGTCGACGGCAGCTGGCGCGACCGCACGCGTGAAGGCTTGGAGATCGACTCGGCGGGCATCCTGCTCGACGGCACGCCGGTCAACGGCCCCGTCGAGCTGCGGGGCGCGTTGCTGGCCGATCGCGACCTGTTTGCGAGCACGGTCACGGAGAAGATGCTGATTTATGCGCTAGGTCGCGGTTTGGCGCCGGCCGACATGCCGGTCGTCAGAGAAATCGTGAGAAATGCGGCCGAGCACGATTACAGCCTTGTATCTATTGTCTTGGGTATAGTAGACAGCTATCCGTTCCAGAATCGGACGAATGGCAGTGTCGCAGGCGCGGCGACTATCGCGCAAACGAGGGAGTAGCCAAATGTTCATTACTAAGAAGCACTTGGATCGCCGTACCTTTTTGCGAGGTGCCGTCGGCACCGCCATCGCCCTGCCACTGCTCGACGCCATGGTGCCGGCAGCCACGGCCCAGTCGCTCACGGCGGCGGGCGAGCGGCTCCGGTTCGGCGCCATTTACATGCCGAACGGCGTGTATCCGGGCACGTGGCATCCCACGAAAGCCGGCAAGGATTTCGAGTTCAACCGCACCATGAAGCCGCTCGAGCCGTTTCGCGAGTACCTCACCACGGTGAGCAAGCTGAAGGCTCCGGAAGGCAAGAAGGACATGGGCGGCATCCACATGGGTGCCAGCGCCGCGTTCTTGAACGGCACAGGCCCGCTCGGCCACAACGGCGACTTCAACCTCATCGAGTCGAAGAAGTCGATCGACCAGTACATCGCCGATGCGATCGCCGGCGACACGCCGCTTCGCTCGCTCGAGCTCGGCACCGAAGACATGGGTACTTCGGCGGGCGCTTGCGACGGATACCCCTGCGTGTTCTTCAACACGATCTCGTGGTACGACGATCACAGCCCCTTGCCCGTGTCCGTGAATCCGCAAGCCACGTTCGAGCGCATGTTCGGCGATCCCGGCACGCCCGAGCAGCGGCTGGCGCGGTTGAAGACCAAGCAAAGCATGCTCGACTCGGTCATGCACGAGACGGCGCGGCTGCAGAAGGTCATCGGCGCCAAGGACAACGCCATCCTCGACGAGTACCTCACGAACATCCGTCGCGTCGAAGAGCAGCTACAGAAGATGCAGGCGCGCTCCAGCGTCCTGGCGAGCGCCACGGATGGGCCCGTCGGCATCCCCGAAGACTTCAACGAGCACGTCACGGTCACGTACGACCTGCTGCACATTGCCTTCCAAGGCGACATCTCGCGCGTGTTCAGCTTCATGCTGGGCCACGAGGGCAGCGGCCGCAGCTACATGCACGTGGGCGTCAAGGAACCGCACCATTCCACGTCGCACCACAAGAACACGCCGGAGAGCATCGAGCAGTACGCGCGCATCACGGCGTATCACATGGTCAAGCTCGGCGAGTTCCTCGGAAAGCTCAAGAGCACGCCAGACGGCGACGGCTCGTTGCTCGACAGCTCGCTCATCTACTTCGGAGCCGGCATGAGCAACGGCCTGCTGCACGATCGGCACAACGTGCCAGCCGCCCTGATTGGCCGCGCCAACGGCCGTTTGGCCGGCAATCGCCACATCGAGGCGGGTGTCGATCAGCCCACGTCGGACCTCCTGCTCGGTATGGCCGACGTGCTCGGTGCCGAGGTGGAGACGATCGGCATCGCCGAGGGCCGCCTCGCAATCTAGCCCTCGCTTCTCGCTCGCAAACGACGCCGCCGCTAACCCCGGCGGCGTTTTTTTTGGGGACGGATCAGGCCTGTCCCAACGTTGATCGCTCGTTAACGCGTAAGTGCCTAAGTGGATTGT
>CAMPKU010000190.1 GCA_946887385.1 uncultured Gammaproteobacteria bacterium | reverse complement strand
GCGCGTTCGGCACGCCGGGCGTGGAGCGCGTGCTCGACATCCTGACGCGCGAGCTACGCATCGTGATGACGCAGATGGGCGCGGCGAAGATCGCCGACATCACGCCCACCTCCCTCCACCCGCTTTAGCCCTGAACGGTTATGAGCACGCGGCGCCGATGGCCGTCGTGACGGTGCTCCCACAGATATACGCCCTGCCACGTCCCGAGCGCGAGCGCGCCGTCGCGGATGGGGATCGTCAGGTCCGACGCGGTGAGCACGCTGCGCACGTGCGCCGGCATGTCGTCGGGGCCCTCGGCCGTGTGCACGAAGCGCGGGTCGCCGTCGGGCGCGAGATCGGCCATGAACGTCTCGAGATCGCGGCGCACGTCGGGATCGGCGTTCTCGCAGATCATCAGCGACGCGCTCGTGTGCGTGGTGAAAACGTGACACAGCCCCGTCGCCACGCGCGACGAGCGCACGGCATCGGCCACCCGAGCCGTGAGCTCGTACGTGCCGCGGCCTTTCGTCGCGATTTCGATCTCAGTTTGAAACATAACGTATCCGCGCGTGCAGGCGTTCTATTCTAGGTGCCTACCTCGCCTGCTACGATACCGCCCCACGTGCTGGCAAGGAGAGGCGGCCGATGACCCCCGAGCGATTCGCGAAGCTCCAGCGCGCCCTCGACCGCCGCCAACCCGATCTCACGGTGTTCATGGATTCCGTGAACAAGCCGCACAACTTCTCCGCCATCATCCGCACCGCCGACGCCGTCGGCATCCAGCGGCTGCATGCGATCTCGATGGGCGAAACGCTGCGCCGCTATCACATGATCGCCGGCGGCACGAAGCACTGGGTGGGCGTTACGCTGCATCGCTCCACGCACGCCGCAGTATCGGCGTTGCGCGGCGAGGGCTGGCGGCTCGTGGCGGCGCACGTGGGCGAACGAACGCGCGACTACCGCGAGCTCGACTACACGCAGAAAGTGGCGCTCATGGTGGGCGCGGAGCTGGTTGGCCTGAGCGACGCCGCCGTGGCCGCGGCCGATGATCACATTGCGATTCCGATGCACGGCCTCGGCACGTCGCTGAACGTGTCGGTGGCGGTGGGCGCGATCTTGCTCGAGGCCGAGCGGCAACGCAGCGCGGCCGGGCTTTATGCGCAGTCGCGGCTCACACCGGAGGAGCGCGAGCGCACGCTGTTCGAATGGTCGTATCCCGATATCGCCGAACGCTGCCGGCAGCTCGGCCGCCCGTACCCCGCGCTCTCGGCCAACGGGATGCTGGCGTCGAATCCCCTCACCGACGTGTCCACCGTCAGCCCGCGGGAGTGACGCGCCCTACTCGCCGCCGCCGCTGAAGCCCGACGTTGCGCTCTCGGACACGGCCACCAGCGGCGGATCGCCGTAGTGCAGACGTAACGTCTTCACCTTACCCACGGGCCGCGGGATCGTGACGATGTAAAGGTCGCCATAGTCGTCGGGACCGAACGGCGGCAGATTCTTGCTGCCATGCAGCTCGTCGATCAGCGGCGCGATGGTGTCCGAGTGCGACACGATCAGTACGATCTTGCCGGGGTGCGCCTGGCGCACGTGGTCCATGAATCGCTCGGTCTGGTGGTGATCCGCGATTTGCACCTCGAGATCCAGGCGTTTCGCGAGCGGCGCGGCAGTCTCTTGCGTGCGACGCTTGTCGCTCGCGTAGATCGCATTCACGCCGGCGACGACGTCGATGTCCTGCAAAAAATCCGCGAGCAGCTCGGCGCGCTGCCGCCCGCGCGCGTTCAACGGCGCGTTGTCGTCGGCCGTCATCGCCATATCGATGTCGGCGTGGCGCACGAACACCACCGTGGTGCTAGGCCGCTCGCCCAGGAAATACGCGAGCCCGAGCGCGGCTACCGTGTAGCCGATGATCGGAATCAGCCTCAAGCGGCGGCGGCGCCGGCGGTCACGCGAGCTCGGCAGCGTGGGCTCGGCCATGCGCTAGCGCTGCTCGCGCGAGCGCTGGCGCTCGGCGTCGGCATCGGCATCGGCATCGCCATCGACGATTTCGTACTCGGCTTCGATGTAGCGAATGCTCTTCGCGGCCTCGCCGGGCCCACCGGAGCCGCCGGGTCCACGGTCATTCGGGCCGCGGCCGCCGCCGTGCTTGCGCCGCAGCCACCAGCCGCGAATCGAGAACGCGAGGAAGCCGATGACGGCGATTCCAAGCAGCGTGAGGAGCACAAACGCGCCCATGATCACGGCTGCGACGAGCAGCACGCCGAAAACGACGAGCGACAGGATCTGGGCTAGCGGATTGCCCGAGGCGCCGAAAGAAAAATATCGGCCGTTCATGGCCAAATTCTAACCGAACGACGGTGGAGGCGTCGTTACACCGGGCCGCCTGAGGTGGGCCGCGGCGCGGCGTCGCCCGTGACCTCGATGACCTCGTACTCGGCGTCGATGAGCTCCACGCTCGCCGCCTGCGATCGGGGATCGTCTACGAATGCGGCGCGCCGCCGCAGCTTGGCGAGGCGCCACCAGGCGTGCACGAGCGACACGGCATACCCGACAGCGAGCACGGCCAGCAGCACGGCGAACACGAAGGCGCCCATGATCACGGCGACGATGAGCGCCAGGCTCAGCACCGCGAGCGCTAACGAGCGAGCGACGGGGTTACGCGTGGGAGCGCCGGGCGCCTGGCGGGGGGGCATGGCCCGGCATTCTAACCGAACCTCAGTCGAGCCGCCGGTAAAAGCCGTCGAACCAGACCACCCAGGTCTGCGCCACCAGGTCGAACTCCTCGAGCCGTTGCCGGACGCGGCCGTCGGCGCCTTCGGTCCAGGTGCCCCGGAACGCTACGACGCGGTCCGTTTCGACATATTCAAGGGTGCCTTCCATGTGCATCGAGCCGTTGTCGGCCGTGCCCGTGATATCGAACAGCGTGCCGCCCGAGCCCGTCCACACTTGGCGCCACTCGTTGCGGCTCGGCAGGTAAAAGCTCACGCTCGTGCCCGTGGAGCCGCCCGCCCCTTCCCAGCGCTCCTGAATCGAGCAGCCGCCGTCTCGCTTGGTGATGGTGTTCGTGCCGACCAGCGTGCCGTCGGGCATGCGCACTTCCCAGCGGCCGAGCCAGAAATCGAACCCGTTGGCCTCGGGAATGCCTTCGCATGGATAGACGCGCGCGCGAACGTTGCGATGCACGCGCTGGAAACGGCTGAGCTCGCGATACTCGTCGAACTCGTCGGCGTTCTCCACGAGCGCGAGCGCGCGCACGCCGCTGTGATCGGCGGCATCGAGCGCCGCGAGCGCTTCGTCGTCGCGGCCGAGCAAGGCGAGGTTGCGCGCCCGTTCGAGATCGATCATCGCTTCCGGCGCATTCGCCGTGCGCGCCGTTTCGAGCGTGGCGAGCGCGTCGTCGTGGCGTTTGAGCTCGCGCTGCGCCTGCGCGATGCGCAGCAAGCTCAAGCGGTCCTCGGGGTACGCGGCCAGAATCTCGCGGTACTCGCCGATCGCGTCTTCCCAGCGGCCTTCCTCGAACGCGAGCTCGGCGGGGTCTGCGACGGGTGTGGGCGCCTGACCCTCCTGCGCGTGCAGGCCGAAGGCGGCCGCCCACGCGAACGCTGCTAGGATGACGGCCGACCGCATCGACTTGGCTTTCATGCCGCGCATGGTCCCAAGCTTCGCACGCACAGCGCAAGCGCTGACGAATCGCAACGGTATCGCTCGCTGCTCGTGCCACGGCCGGCGTGCGGCGCTTGCGCTACACTGGCGGCGCTCGTCTCGAGCGCGCCGGTTTCCACAGCGGAGAGGTGGCAGAGCGGTCGAATGCGGCGGTCTTGAAAACCGTTAGCCCGCAAGGGCTCGGGGGTTCGAATCCCTCCCTCTCCGCCAAGAATGTGCGGCGCAACGCAACCCCATCGGCCGATGCGCCTTGAACGCAACGTGAACTCACGCCACGTCCAAGAGGGCGCGAGGATTCTTCGCCGCCACGAGCAGGAGCGTTCTCGCCGCGCCGGATGGTGCCCGCCGGCCCTGCTCCCACTCCTGCAAAGTCCTAACGGAAACGCCAAGGAGCTCGGCGAATACCGCCTGTGACAGTCCCGTCTTCTCACGAATGCGCGATACGGATGGAACCGTCGTCACCCGTCCGTGCTCGCCGCGTTTGATCTCGCGGATGCCGTCCAGTATTTCCTGGCCGATGTCTCGCTTTTTTCGGCTAGCCATCGATCTCCTTCTAGATGATCCGAAACCCGCCACGCTTCCCACGTTGCGGACGCCTCAGCACAAGACAAACGGGCAGTCATTATACGTCTCTGCCGTACTCTGTTAACGCCGTCGATCATCGCGGCGGAACCTTGAGCCTAGCCCGTCGCGCTTGAAGATGAACTCGCGGTCGACTTGCTGCCCGACCGGGAAACCATACTCGCCGACCTTCTCGAAGCCGTACCGCCGATACAGGCGCTGCGCGCCCTCGTTCTTGCTCCACACGCCGAGATAGACCGGCTCTCGCTTCTGTTCCTCGAGCCACGCGAGCGCAATCTCGAGTAGCTGCGTTCCGAGCCGATGCTTCTGAAACTCGGCGAGCACGTAAACGCGGTGGATCTCGCCGGCGCGCGGCTCCAGGTTCTCGACGGGCAGCTTGCAGTCGCCAGCGGTCGCGAACGCTACCGCCTGCCGCTCTTCGACGTCCGCCAGCCATACGGCCGTGCTCGAACTCTGCAGCAGGCGCGAATACGACTCCGCGGTGTGCGAATCGGCGAGGAACGCGCGCAGATCCTGCGGCGAGTACAAGTGGCCGAAGGACTCCGTGAATGTGGCTGCACCGAGCCTTGCGAGGTCTGCGGCATCTCCAGCCGCGGCGCGCCGAATCCTCACCTCGAGCATCTGTCCCCACTTGGGTAGCGGGCTTTAAGCATAGTCAAAGCTAACGAGCAGCGCTTGGCTGTATGCTTGCTCGTTGATGAACGTCGGGAGGTAGAACAATGCGTTCTCAATGGCTAGCGGCCGGCACGCTGCTGACCGCGTTGCTGACAGCGGCTCACGCGCAAGCGCCGGCGCCCACCACGCCCGATGCTCTCGTGGCCGCCGCGAAGCGCGCCGCGGGTCAGGATTACGCCGGCACGTTCCTGCGCGTGTGCGTCGCACCCGAAAACCTCGGCGGCGGGCCGCCGCGCCCCGCGGCAGGCGCCGCGCCCGCCGTACGCGCAGTGCCCGATCGCGCTGTGTGGTACGCGCAGCCGTACAGAGTATTCGACAACCTCTACTTCCTCGGCACGAAGATCCACACGTCGTGGGCGCTCACGACGAGCGAAGGCATCATCATCATCGACACGCTGTTCGACTACGCCATCGAGCCCGAGATCGTCGAAGGCCTGACGAAGCTCGGCCTCGATCCGAACGACATCGAGTACGTGGTGATCAGCCATGCGCACGGCGACCATGATCAAGGCGCCGCGCTGCTGCAGAGCCGTTACGGCGCGAAGGTGGTGATGGGCGCCGCGGATTGGGACTCGACGCTGCAGCGGCCCGCCACGGCAGCGGGCGGCGTGCCGAAGCGCGACATGGCCGTAGGACCCGAAGGCCTGAAGCTCACGCTCGGCGACACCACCGTGGACATCGTCGCCACGCCCGGCCACACGCCGGGCACTTTGTCGTACGTGTTTCCCGTGAAAGACGGCGGCCGCACGGTCACCGTGGCGTACTCCGGCGGCACCGCGTTCAACTTCGCGCGGCGCGCCGAGAACTTCGCGATCTACCGCGACAGTGCGCGCAAGATGTTCGACGCCGCCGGCGCCGCGGGCGCCACGGTGCTGATGACGAACCACACGGAGTTCGATCGCGCGTACGACCGGGCCCGCATCGCACAGCTTCCCCGCGCGCCCGGCGAGAAGCATCCGTACGAGACGGACACCGCCACGGTGCAGCGCTATTTCGAGATGATCGGCCACTGCGCCGAAGCGCAGCGGCTCTCGACGCAGGAGTGATCGCGATGCTGCGTTCCACGCTTCAGCCCGTGCTCGCGCTCGCGGCGCTCGTTGGCGCGGCCAGCTATGCGTTGCCACTCGTTTCCCAGGAGCCGCCGCTGCTCGTGCTGGCGCCGAAAGCCAAGCCCGCCGGCTGGACGGGCGTGCATCGGCCGCACACGAAATTGAGCGACGTGCTCGCGCGCCATGCGGGCGAAGCCGACTGGGCGGAAACCGTCGTCGACGACGAGAGCCTGTTCGCGCAGTGGATCTCGATGGGGCCGGGCCAGAAGACGCCGCGGCGCATGAACGGCGACACGCGCGAGTGGTGGATCGTGCAGTCCGGCACGCTTGAGTTCACCGTGGAAGGCCGCGAGCCCGTGATCGCCACGAAAGGCTTCATGGTGCAAGTGCCGTACCGCACGCTGTATCAGCTCGAGAACGTGGGCACCGAGCCCGCACTGCGCTTCGAGGTGAACGTGACGCGCGCGCGCAAGCTGTATCCGCTCGACGAGACGCCCGCGCCGCTCGCCGGCTTCGACTACATCCCCACGCGCGTCACGGGCGGCCGCGGCACGCTCGACGCGCAGAACCGCCCCGTCGTCGACTTCAACAAAGTCGTCGCGGGCGAGGAGCGCGGCGGCCCGTTCGTCAGCGACGACCGCAGCTTCGCGAACATCATCATCGGCAACTATCAAAGGCCGCAGCCCGGTAACAAAGGGCACTTCCACGAGGAAGGCTCCGAGTTCTGGCTCGTGATGTTGGGTAAGATCCGCTACAACATCGAAGGGCTCGAGGAGTTCGAAGCGGAGGCCGGCGACGTGGTGTACGTGCCGCGCCAAACGTGGCACCTCGCGAGCTTCGGCGGCAGCGAGGGCCTTCGCTCGTGCCGTCTCGCCATGAACGGCTTCCCGTTTCAGGCGCACATGTTCGAGGCGGACTAGGAGAGATATAGATGACCGATAAAAAGCCAGAAAACTCCAACGCCCCCGGCCGGCTGGACCGGCGCGGATTCTTCCGCGGCGCCGCTGCGGTGGCCGTGGGCGGCCTCGGCGCCTCGACGGCGGCGGCACAGGCGCAGGCGCAGGCGCAACCGGCGACCGCTCCCGCAGCCGGCGCCGCCGAACGGCTCGACGCGCAAACGCGCGACGCCTTTCGCTGGATTGGCCGCGAGCCGGCCGACTGGGTGCGCGCCCGCGCGGGCGCCGACCACAACGTCGTCATCGTCGGCGGCGGGCAGAGCGGCCTCTCGATCGCGTATCAGCTGAAGCGTAAAGGTGTCGGGGGCGTGGAGGTCGTCGACCGAGCGGCACCGGGCCAAACCGGCATCTGGCGGACGATCGCGCGCATGCATCAGCTGCGCACGCCGAAGACGATGGCGGGACCGGAGCTCGGCAACCCCGCGCTGAGCTTTCGCGCGTGGTACGAAACGCTGCACAGCCCGGCCGCGTTCGACGCGCTCGATCGCATTCCGCGCTTGGCGTGGGCCGACTACCTCGACTGGTTCCAGCAAGTCACCGGCACCACGGTGCGCTACGGCACGCGGCTCGTCGAGATCGAGCCGCAAGGCGATTTGCTGCGGCTGCATCTTGAAAGCGACGGCGTGCGGCGCACCGCAACAACGCGCAAGCTCGTGCTCGCGAACGGCTACGCCGGCGCCGGCGGGCCCAATGTGCCCGATACGGTGCGCGCACTACCGACGAGCGTGTGGACGCACACCACGGGCGCCATTTCCGCCGAATCCATGGACGGCAAGATCGTGGGCATCGTGGGTGCGGGCTCGAACGCGTTCGACGTCGCCGCCGTGGCACTCGAGAGCGGCGCCCGCGAGGTGCATCTGTTCAGTCGCCGGTCCTACATCGATTACCAAGGCGGCCCGCCGCGGCCACAAACCGGGGCGCCGCTGGACCGCGGCTACGGCAATACGCTCGAGTTGAGCTACGAGTTGCCCGACGTCGTGCGCTGGCGCAACTTCCTGCTCGGGGAGCGGCGCGTGTCGTCCGTGCCGTTCGACTCGCTCGAGCGCGCGGTCGCCTTCAACGGCTTTCATATTCATTTGGATAGCTCGCTTTCCGATCTCGCGCTCGCCGGCAACGGTAGAGTGAACGGCCGCGCCGGCGGCCGGAGGTTGCGCTTCGATCACCTGATCGCCGCCACGGGATACCGCATCGATCTGTCGGCCCAACCGGAGCTTGCGCGTGTTCACGAGCACGTCGCGCTCTGGCGCGATCGATATCGGCCGAGCGCGGGCGAGGAGAACGCGGCAGGCGCCGCGCATCCGTACTTAGGCCCGGCGTTCGAGTTCCTGCCGCGCACCGACAACGGCGCCGAGTTCTTGCGCAACATTCACTGCTTCAACCTCGCGGGCGCGTTGAGCTTCGGCATTCCCGTGGGCGACGTGCCGAGCGTGGTCGATCAGCCGCGGCTCGTCGCCGCCATCGCGCGCGATCTGTACGTCGAAGGCGTCGACACGGCCGCGCACGAGCAGTTCATCAACGCGCCGCTCACGGCCCCGAGCGCGGAGCCGTACGAGCGGTCGGTGGCCACGCGCGAGCGCGACGTGGCCTGAGCGAACCGCCGCCGCCAACGCGGCGGCGTTCGGCTGCTACAGAACTTGCATCGCGATGACGTTCGAGGGCGGGCTTTCGCCGTACTCCGAGAGAGCCGTGACGAAGAAGTACCACGTGGCGGGCGTCAACGGCTCCACGACGTAGCGGCTCAAGCCGGCGTTCTCCACCGTCACCGAGTGCGTAGGATTGTCCTCGAGCGGACCCCAGTAAACGCGGTAGCCGGTGAGCTGCGCCGGCGTGCCGTCGTCGTTCATGGTGGGCGGGTTCCAGCTCAACGTCACCGAGCCGTCTTCGGCCACCGTTGCCGAGTCCAACCCGCCGCCACCGGACGCGGCCGGCGGCGCATCGGCCGCGGGCGGCGCAGTGGGCGGCGGTGCACTGGCCGTTGGCGGCTGGCCGGCAT
>CAMPKU010000189.1 GCA_946887385.1 uncultured Gammaproteobacteria bacterium | reverse complement strand
CCGTCACGTTGCTCGCAATGTAGATGGAGTCGTTGCGCAGCAGCTCGCGCAAAAAGTCCACCTTCATCGCCTGGCGCTTGATGTTGTCGAGAATCGGCTCGGCCAGATACTTCGTGCCGATGCGGTAGTCGCCGGAGTAGTGAAACCACTTCGTCGCGGGCAGCTTGTAGGCCAGCGTTGTTTTGCCGACGCCCGACATGCCGAGCAGCGTGATGGCCTTGTGCGGCCAAGCCAGGAAATCCGAACGGCTCATGCGCATGGTCGAAACTCGAAGTCTTTCGCCGAGAGATTATACGGAGCTTCGCCGGCCCAACGTTCGTCGGCGAAGGCGGTGGCCTAAGCGGCGGCTCAGCTCGCGATGCTCGCCGCCAGCGCGGCAAAGGGGGGCAAGATCGCAAGCAGCTCGGTGCCCGCGGCGAACCCGAGAAGCGCGGCAGCGCCCCAGAAATAGGCCGGATGCACGCGGCCGCGGTTGCCCCAGTCAAAGAGCATTCCAGCGACGACGTAGAGCAACAGGAAGGCGACGTTCACCGTGGCCGTCATGGCGCTGCCGGACAAGACGATGAGCCGCCCCAAGGCCGGTGCGATCACGCAGACCGTGGCGCACAGCATGAGCCGGCGGTGCCAGTCGGTGCGGCGGCGGTTACGCACGGCGGCATACACGAGCGCGCCGAAGACGGCGATGTTCACCCAGTCGAGCGCCAGGAAATACGAGGGCGTGAAAAACGGCGGCGAGCGGCCCACGGCGAGCGTGAGCGGCGTCAGCACGAGCCCCACGAGCACCATCCAGACCGCGAAGCCTGCGCCGAGGCGGCCGAGCCTGCGGTGCAGCGCGATGTCGTTTTTGAAGACGAGCGTGTTCTGAAGCACGTAAAGCACGATCCAGCCCACGAACGTCACGGCGTGGACGTGAACCCACCACGGTGCGCCGAAGCTCGATAATCCGGCGCCGTGGAACAGGCTGAACGCCACGGCCACCGTTACGGCGATCGCGCCCGCCATGATCAGGAAGAACAGTCTCTCCCTGTGCTCGGCGGATGCCTGAGGAAGTGCGACTGTATTCACGGCTTCAACCCCCCAAAGCCTCACCCCGCTGCGAACGGTGCGCCCGAGCGAGGCCGCTCGTCAACGGCCAGCTCTTCGAAAACCGATGGCGGTTTGGTGAGGAGCGGCGAACTTCTATGCGCGCGCGCGGCCGATGCCGCCGATGGTGCCGTCGCCGAGCTCCTGCGCCGTCACCCCAAGCCGAATGTCGAAGGTGCCCGCGAGCTCGCCCAGCGTGGAGCCGGGCAGCGGCCGGTACTCCACCATCAACGTCTCGAGAGCGCGCGGATCGCCAATGCGGCGCGTGATCGAGTCCCGCTCGTTCGCCTCGTGGCCTTTCACCAGCGCCTGCGTGGCCATGATGCGCCGGCCGGCCTTGCTCACGGCCACGTGGATGTGCGGCGCGCGGAACTGCCCTTCCAGCGTGTACGGCACGGGCTTGATCGTGCGGAAGTAGTAGCGCCCTTCGGCGTCGGTGAGAAACCGGCCGTAGCCTTGGAAGTTCTCGTCGAGCTTGCCGTCGTTGCGCCCGCGCGTATGAATGTAGGAGCCGTTGACGTCCGACTGCCAGATCTCGATGAACGCGTTGCGCACCGGCGCGCCGCTCGCGTCGAAGAGGCGCCCCGTGAGATGCGCGATCTCGCCGACGGCCGGCGTGAGCCGGTCGTTCAAGATCAACAGATCGTTGTCCGTGTCGAGCGGCAGGCGGTCGGGGTAGTAGGGCCCGTCGGTGGTTATGGCCGTGGCCAGGGCTTGCGCGAACGCGCCCGGCGCCGCGAGCGTGGCGGCGCTCAAAGCCGCGCCTTGGATGAAGTGCCGTCGCGTCGAGAACATGGGTGTGCCCCCTCTGTGCGCCGTATCTTATGTGCAGTTCGATCGAGCCTACGCCCGCAGTTGGGGGTGTGGCAACGCGGCCTGCATCCGTTTGGCGTCCGATGGCATCTTAGGTGGTCATGAAAGCCGCGATCGGCGCGGGCTTTGCCGACACTTAAGGAGTGAAAAGGCATGATCAGCTTTGGATGGGCCGCGTTCTGGATCGCCTTGGCGGCCGTCATCATTTCGGGCCGTTGGCTCGCCGCGCGCCGCGAGGCGCTGAAGTACGACACCATCGTCCGGCTCGCCGAGAAGACCGGCCGCGTCGACGAAGAGCAGATCAAGCTGCTGTTCCCGCCGCCGCATCCGTTGCCGCCGCACTGGTTTGCGCCGCCCCCTCGCACCAATGGACGCACAGCGCTGCGAGTGTTCGGCACGATCCTGATGTTTATCGGCGTGGGCCTCGTGGTGTTGCTCGTGGCAGGGCAGGGCTACCTCAACGCGCCCGGGGGGGATCAGATCGCCATCAACATCCTGGGAACCGCGATCGTGCTGGGGTTTGTCGGCGCGGGCTTGTTCATCGCGGGGCGATTTCTGCCCGCGCGTCGCGATGATCGAGAGGCGCCATAGGAGTGGAGAGCAGGCTATCGGCCGCCGATCTCAAGCAAGCGGCCGATCCTCTCGTCATTGCCCTCGCCTGCGCCGGCGATGCGCGCGCGTTTGCCGAGCTCGTCGTGCGGCGGCAAGGCCGCGTGCGCAAATTCATGTATCACCTGTGCCGGCGGCCCGCGCTCGGCGACGATCTCGCGCAGCAGGTGTTTCTCACGGCCTGGCGCTCCGTGAAGCAACTGCGCTCGGCCGCGGCCTTCGACGGCTGGCTGAAGCGCATCATGATCACCACGTGGCTCGAGGAAGTGCGCGGCCGCAAGATCGCGTACGCCGCCGAGCTCGACGCCGACCACGCGGGCTCGTATCGCGAGACGACGGCCGAACGGCTCGACCTCGACGCTGCGCTCGCGTTGCTGCCGCCCGAAGTGCGTCTCTGCGTGGTGCTCGCGTACAACGACGGCCTGTCGCACCCCGAAATCGCCGAGCTCACGCAGCTGCCGCTCGGCACCGTGAAGTCGCACATCTCGCGCGGCGCCGCGCGTCTGCGCGAGTCGCTGGCCGCTTATGCCGGAGATTGAACGATGAACGACCACAACCCCGACTTCGATCCGCGCTTGGCAGAGCTCTTCCGCCGCGAGCACATGCATCTGCCGCCCGAGCCGTTCTCGAGCGTCACGCTGCGAGCCCTCGCGGCCGCGCGCAAGCGCGCCGTGCTGCGCACGCGCCTGATGCAAGCCGCCGCCGCGATCGTGCTGCTGCTGCTCGCTCCGCGCCTGCTCGACGCCGCCGCCTGGATCGCGACGCAACTCGACCCGCTGCTCGCACGCGCCTCCGACTGGCTCGCCTCGCCGCTCGGCCTGGCCTCCGCCGCCCTGTGCGTGCTCATCGCCCTCGCCACCAAATGGGCCCGCGTCTGGTGAAAAAGGGCGCTCCCCACGTTGAACGCCGAGCTCAACGTCGCTGAGTTTTTCTAAAGCGTTCAGCGAACGCCGGCGCCGCGCGTAGCGGCCCCATCCAACCGCTCCGCTCGCGCATAGCGCGGGTGCCGATTTGAAACTAGTATCCGCTCTCACGCTCGCCATCGGCGGGCTCGGGGGAAAGATGAATAACAACAACATGCGGCTGGCGGTCATCGCGGTAGCCGCGCTACTCGGCTCGGCCGCGAGCGCGCAGCAAACGGCGGTCATCGACTTCAAGAGCGTGGGCCGCGCCGCGCCGATGCTCGACGACATCAACCAGCGCGAGATCGTGGGCCCCGCGATTCGGCGCGCGTTCGGCCCACAACAGCCGGCCTCCGACGAAGCCACGTTCATCGGCATGGCACGCAACGGCGACCATCCGCCCGGCATCGACGCCTTGCCCGTGGACATCTTCACGTCGAAAGACTTCTACCAAGACCGCGAGCTCTGGAGCGACAAGCGCTACTTCCGCTGCAACAGCTCGGCGGCGCTCGAGGACGCCTGGGGCGGCAATCGCCGCGGCACCATCGGCGACGATCCGCCGGCATCCGCCGCCTGGGGCATGTGCGATCGCGACGATCCGCGCGAAGCCCTCGTGAGCCCGTACGGCTTCGCCACCGCCGAGGCGCACTACGCAGCACTGCTTGCCGAAACCACGAAACGCGGCGGCGCGCAGCAGAAGCCCACGCCCGAGCAGCTCGAGGAGTGGACGGGCCGTTACATGCATCCCGGCCGCGTGCCGAACAATCAGTACTGGTATCGCATGCGGCACGTTCAGGTGCCCACCGTGTTGTCGCTGCTCACGCCGGAATACCAAACGCGTTTCGTGCAGGAGGCGTACCACCACGCCAACACCAACAAGGCCATGTGGCCGTCGCAATACTGCTGGCCCGAAGGCTTCATGCGCCGCTGGCACGAGGCCGCCGTGTGGGAGCACTACACGATCGCGTCGCCGTCGGTGGTGCAGATCGTGGCCGGCGTGGCGCGGAACTTCATCACCACGGTGCACATCGGCCGCGAGTTCAAGATGGACGGCGCCGTGCCCCGCTTGGGCGCCGACGTGCCGCGCTGGTACGGCGAGACCATCGGCTTCTGGGACGAGGACACGCTGATCACGTGGACCTCGAACATCCAGGGCTGGAAAGTGCACGCCGCGCCCGAGCACTCGAGCAAGCTGCAGACCATTGAGATCTACACCCCGAATCGCGACGCCGCCGGCAAGTTCTTAGGTCTCAACCACGAGGCGATCCTCTACGACCCGGAAGCGCTCGTGGAGCCCGTGCGCATCGTGCGCAACTTCAACAAGCTGAGCGGCTTCGACGAAGGCGACCCGTACGTCTTCATCGAATGCGTGCAAACGATCTATCCGATCGAGGGCACGCCGACGCCCGTTTCGCCGGGCGCCGTGATCCCGTACGAAGTGCCCGACATGTACGGCCGCCCGTGGGCGCGCATCTGGGAGAAGTACTGGGAGCAGGGCATGGAGAAGCCCGAGACCGAGGACATCTTCAACTTCGAGAACTGAGCGACGTCGGGGGCGGTTTTGGTGTAGGCTGGCGGAGCCAGAATTCCCTGGCGCCTTCCCCGGCCACACCCATGACTCTTCTTGACCTCGAGCACGCGAACGCGGAGGACGAACGGTATCGATTGATATCGATCGAGACCGCGCATGCACCCGAGGGTTGCGCGGGTCGGGATTGGTTCGTCTACCGCATCACTCAGGGCGACAACGCCATCACAGGCTATCGGCGCGGCAGCCGCGAGAAAGTCAGTGCCGACGTCGAGACCATCGTCACGGCCTTGAACGGCCGGCGGCAGTGGGCGAAGAGCAAGACGGATTCGAAGGCCAATCGCCGTGCAGCCGCCGCCGCGCGGCGCAAGAGCGCGGAGCCGGCGCCTACTACTTAGCGGCGCGGCGTCCGCGCCTCGCGAGGGCGGCAGGCTTGGGTCGCCGGCCGCACGGGCTGCGGCCTGCCCAACGCGTCGTGCATACTGTGAGCGTAGCCCTCACGGAATCACGCACGCCCTCACGTAATGCCTCGCGCTACTCAAGCCATCATCGGCGCCAACGTCGTCGTCTATCTGTTGCAGATGTCGATGGGCGAGCAGCTCACGATCTTGTTCGCGCTGTGGCCGCTGAACGCCTCGGCCGTGTTCGGGCCCGAGGTGGGTTTCGCGCCGTGGCAGCTCGTCACCTACGGGTTTCTGCACGACACGAACGGCTTCGCGCACATCTTCTTCAACATGTTCGCCATCTACATGTTCGGCAGCACGCTGGAGCAATTCTTCGGCACGCGCTGGTACGTGATGCTGTATTTCGTGTCGGTGATCACCGCCGGCATCACGCAGCTCGCCGTTAATGCCATTCTCGGCTCGCCGTATCCCACGCTCGGCGCCTCGGGCGGCGTGTTCGGCCTGCTGCTGGCCTTCGGCTGGTTTTTTCCGAAGCAGCGCCTCATGCTCCTTTTCCCGCCCATCCCCATGCCCGCGTGGGTGGCCGTCACCGCCTACGGCGCGCTCGAGCTTTTTCTCGGCGTTACGGGCACGCAAGCCGGCGTGGCCCACTTCGCCCACTTGGGCGGCATGCTCGGCGCGTTCGTCATGATCCAGCTGCGCCACACCAAACGCCGCCGCCGCTAGCGGCGCGACCATGCGTCGGGGGACGGATTTTTTTAATCCGTCCAGACGCAGCAAGCGCAGAGCGATGCGCAGAGGGGACGGATTAAATAAATCCGTCCCCCTTCAGAGCGCCACGAACCGCCCGCTTGTAAGCCTCGCCAAACAAATTCAAGTGATTCAGCAAGTGATACAGGTTGTAGACGGCAGCGCGCCCCCGCCACCCCGAGTCCACGTCCCTCTCCGCCTCATACGCCGCAAACACCGCCCCCGGCGGCTCGCCGAACAGCGTGAGCATCGCCAGCTCCGCCTCGGCCCAGCCGTAGTGCACGGCGCCGGCGTCGATGAGCGCCAGCTCGCCGTCGCCGCACACGTGCAAGTTCGCCGTCCAAAGATCGCCGTGCACGAGCGAGGCAGGCTGCGGCGGAATGCGATTCGGCAGGTCGCGCGCTAAACGCTCCACCGCCGCGAGCTCCGCGTGCGTGAGCCGCTTCGCGTCGAACGCGCGGCGCGCTTGCGGCAGCAGGCGGCATTCGGCGAAGAAACGGTAGCCGTCGTCGGTGCGAGTGTTGAGCTGCGGGCTGTTGCCGCACCAGCCGTCGCGATCCAGGCCGAACGTGGGCGCCGTGTGGCCGTGTAGACGCGCGAGCGCGCGCCCGGCGCGTTCCCAGGCGGCGTGCCCGGCGCGGCCTTGACCTAAATCTTCGAGCACGATCGCGTCGTGGCCGAGGTCGTAAACGAGCGGCACGCGCAGCGTTTGCGTGGCGCCCAGCAGCTCAAGGCCATGCCCTTCCATGGCGAAGAAGCCGGCGGGCGCCGCGGCGCGGCGTTTGACGACGGCGCGCCGGCCGTCGGCGAGCTCGAGGCGGTGAACGCCGTCAGGCAGCGAGGCGATCCGCGCCTGCAGATCCGGGGAGTGCATGGCGTGATTGTCGCCCGACTTCGCCGGGCAGGGGCATGCAGGGGTGTCCCCTCCAGCGATCGTCAAGCCGCTTAACGTCTTTCGACCGATCGTTACCCTACTTGTCAATCTCGCCCGGACGCGCCGGGGACGGATTTTTTAATCCGTCCAGACGAAGCAAGCGGAGAACGATGCAAAGCGGGGGACGGATTAAATAAATCCGTCCCCTCTTAAAGACGCCAGTGTCACGTTTTGCGACCCCCGCCTGCTCAACTACCCGTCGAACGCCAACGGAGACCACCGCCATGTTCGAAGCACTGCTCCTCGTCACGGGTCTGAGCATCGGCTGCGCCGTCGGCTTCGCCACGGCCTGGGCCCGCGGCGGCCACACGCGCGAGGAGCTCGCCGCGCTGCAAGCGCGCGCCGAAGAGCAGGAGCGCGCAGCGGCCGACAAGCTCGCGCTGCTCGCCGGCGCGCGCAGCGAGCTTTCCGCCGAGTTCAAAGCGCTCTCGGCCCACGCGCTCGACAGCACGAGCCAAACGTTCCTCAAGCTCGCCAAGGCCGAGCTCGGCCAGTTCCAGGAGCGCGCGCAGAGCGATCTCAAGTCGCGGCAGCTGGCCGTCGACGCGCTCGTGCAGCCCATCAAGGAGTCGCTCACCAAAGTCGACGGCAAGCTCGGCGAGATCGAGCGCACGCGCATCGACGCGTACTCATCGCTCAACGAGCAGCTGCGCCATCTCACCGAAACTCAGCTGCCGCTCGTGCAAAAAGCCACCGCCAGCCTCGCCAACGCCATGCGGCAGCCCACGGTGCGCGGGCGCTGGGGCGAGGTGCAGTTGAAGCGCGTCGTGGAGCTTGCCGGCATGCTCGAGCACTGCGACTTCGTCGAGCAGCCGCACGGCGAAAGCCAGGACGCGCGCCAGCGCCCCGATGCCATCGTCACGCTGCCGGGCGGCGCGCAGATCATCATCGACGCGAAGGTGCCGTTCGCGGCGTACTTGGACGCGCACGAAGCGCCCGACGACGACACGCGCGCCGCGCACCTGCAGCGCCACGCCGCGCTCGTGCGCACGCACGCCGCGGCGCTCGGCCGCAAGGCCTATTGGGACACGTTTCAGCCCAGCCCCGACTTCGTGATCATGTTCCTGCCCGGCGAGATGCTGTACACCGCGGCGCTGCAGCAAGATCCCGCGCTCATCGAGGCCGTCACGAACGAGAAGGTGGTGCTCGCCACGCCGAGCTCGCTGATCGCGCTGTTACGCATGATCGCGCTCGGCTGGCGCGAGCAGGCGCTCGCCGTGAACGCGCAAGAGGTCGCGCAGCTCGGCCGGCAGCTCTACGAGCGCGTCGGCTCGCTGGCCACGCACTGGAGCGACGTCGGCGACAAGCTCGGCAAAGCCGTCGGCGCCTACAACAAGAGCGTGGGCACGCTCGAAACACGCGTGCTCGTCACGGCGCGCAAGTTCGTGGACCTGAAAGCCGCGACGGCCGACGACGGCGAGCTCGCCGCGCCGCAGCCCGTCGAGGCGCTGCCGCGGCCGCTGCTGGCGCCGGAGCTGGTGCCGCTGCGCGACGTGAGCGGTGCGCACGAGCGGGCGGTGCGCGTGAGCTGATCACAATTCGATCAGTCGTGTTTTGAGGTCACAATTTGTGACCTCAAACGGAAGGGGAGGCCGCCGCTATGCTCCGTACGCTTTCACGGAGCAGGGTTCCGCCGTGAGGCTCATCGGCGGTGCCGCCGACGCAGCGGCGGCCTTCCGCAGCCGCAAGGTGTGTGCATGCTGCCGTCCGAGACGAGGAATCAGGCCCGCGCGCGCACCTGCTCGTACGTGAATTCCGGTGCGCCTGCGCGCTGGGAGGCGTGCTCGATTGTAATGGCACAGACTTGGCCGTGCCGGTCGAGATCGAGCGTGGTGTCTTCATCAAGGTCACGTGTCTCGATCACGGGCGAGTCCCGCAGCTGCATCAGCAGCGTGTCGGTGTCGATGAAATATCGGACCTTCATGATGCAAACCGCCTATCAAAAAACGCGTTGTGAACGGTCTCGCCGTCGGACAGAAGGATAACGCGCAGATGGCGGTTGTCCATCTCTGGAATAGGCGCCCACCGCCTAATACGCCCGTCCGACTGA
>CAMPKU010000188.1 GCA_946887385.1 uncultured Gammaproteobacteria bacterium | reverse complement strand
GCGTTCCTTCGAGATAAAGCGCTCGACCAAGGTCTGCATGCGCTCGGGGTCGACCTCGGTGATGCCTAAGCAAAAACACACCACGGAATTCGCGGCCGAGCCTCGGCCTTGGCACAAAATGCCAATGCTGCGCGCGTAGCTCACGATGTCGTGGACGGTGAGGAAATACGCCTCGTAGCGCAGCTCGGCAATCAGCTCGAGCTCGTGCTCGATGAGCTTGCGCACCTTCGGCGACTCGCCGCCCGGCCAACGCCAGCGGCAGCCTTGCTCGGTCAAGGTGCGCAAGTAGCTCGCGGGGGTCTCGCCCGCCGGAATGAGCTCGTACGGATATTCGTAGCGCAGCTCGTCGAGCGAGAAGCTCACGCGCTCGAGTATCGCCAGCGATTCGTGCAGGAGCTCGGCGGGATATCGCCGCTCGAGCTCGTCAACGGGCCGCAGGCAGCGCTCGGCGTTCGGATGCAGCTCGAAGCCGAGCGTATCGAGCGGCATCTTGCGCCGGATGGCCGTGAGCGTGTCTTGCAGCATCCGGCGCTCGCGGCTGTGCATGTGGACATTGCCGGCCGCAACCAGCGGCAGCGCAAGCTCCTGGCCGAGCGCTCGCGCTCGAGCAAGCTGCCGGCGGTCGTTGCCTGCATTCAGAAGCTCGACAGCCAACCATGTGCGGCCCTCGAAACGCTGCTGCAACCAGCGGCCGGCCTCGGCATCGGTTTCCGGCTGGCCAAAACGTGGAATCCAGAGCAGCAAGCCGTGCGCGCTCAAGCACTCGGCGATATCGTGACGTTCGACGCGAAACTCTCCTTTGGGTGCTGCCCGGCGTGCTCGACTGATGAGCCCACAGAGCGCCGCATACGCCCGGCGATCCTCGGCCAGCGCGACGACTTTGAGCCCGTCCGTGCACGTAAGCTCGCTGCCGATGACGAGCTTGAGAGGCAAGCCTTTGGCGGCCGTATGCGCTCGCACTACGCCGGCCACGGAACACACGTCTGTGACAGCGATCCCCGCGAAACCGAGCTCTGCCGCGGTTAGCACGAGCTCTTGCGGATGCGAAGCTCCGCGCAAGAACGAAAAGTTACTGAGGCAGTGAAGCTCGGCGTAAACGCCGTTGGTGCCGTTGCAGGATCCCATGAGCGCTCAGCCGAATAGCCCGTGCACGAACCACGAGCGCGTGCGGTGATCGCGGAAGACCCACAGCCTTTGACCGGCGCCGTTTTTCGCGGTGTAGTAATCGCGGCCCACGTCGCTCTCGTCCCACCAGCCGCTTTCGATGCGCTCGGGTCCCGAGCACAACTCGAGCGACTCGCGGCGAGCCTCGATGGCCACGGGCACCGGCAACAGCCACAGCGGCCGCGCTTCGCTCTTCGGCCAGTGCGCCTCGCGGCGCGCTCGAGCTTCTCCGAGCCATTTCGCCCACGCCTTTTCCGGCCGGTGCTCGGGAACGGCACGAAGCCCATACACCGCCGACCTGCCGAATCGCTCTTGCAGCCGCTCGAGCAGCACTTGCGCTTGCTCTTCGAAAGGCTTGGCTTCGAACAGATCGGCATCCTTCCGCTCGAGAGCCCGGAAAACGCCGCTCGCCATTCGCACGGCAACGGCCGGAACCGGCAAAACGCTGCGTTCCAATCGATCTTCGATGAGATGCAGAAGCCGCTCTCGATCGTGCGCCGGCTCGCGTAAATCGAAGCGTTCGACCGTCGGCGGCCGATGTAGATGCTCGAAAGCGAGCTCGAGACTGTCGATCTGCGCTTGCCGCTTGCGAAGCTGCGCGGTGAGCTCGTCGAGAAGCTGCTCGATCGCTTCGCTGAAGATGACGCGGTTGACGGTTTCTTGGCCGAGCTCGGCCCGTGAGCTCCAAGCTTCCGGCGTCTGCCGCTCCGCACGCAGATCGACACTGCGGCCGAACGCTCGGTCGAGCTCGAGCAAATAGGTTTTTCCTACTCGTCGCGCAAAGCCCTCTCGCGGCAAACGCGCGCAATCGCCTAGGGTTCGCAGCCCGAGCTCCTTTAATAGCGCCTGCACGCTCGGCGGCCAAAGCGTCGCTGCCAACGGCAGCGCCGCCAACCGCCCGGCCAATTGCTGCCATTGCAAAACATCGTGGCTCGCCGCTCGCGCGAGCCACAGAGCAGCGGTGGCTGTGGGAGCCGCGCACAGGTTGAAATCGCGATGGCGCCGGGCGAGCTCGACGCGAAGCTCGGCTTTGATGGTCTCGAGCGAGCCGAACAGCTTGAGACTGCCGGCCACCTCGAGCAGAACGCTTTCCGGCGCCTCGATGCTCACTGTAGAAGTGAGTGAGCCGGCGAAGCTGGCCAAAGACTCGAGACTTGCGAGCTCGCGATGAGCGGCGCGCTCGAACACCTGTAAAGACGCCGCCAGAGCCAGCGCCGTGCTCAGTTTCGTTCCCCGCGCGATGCCTGCTTCGACTGCCGCCGCATTCGCGGCGACGACGTGCAATTGGCCCCGCTCGGCCTCGACGACGACCGCGGGCTCAGGCAGAACGGCGGGTAGGCACTCGAGCGGCAGATTCGGCAGCGAGACGGCCACCCAAAGCTGCGGCTTGCGCGGCACCGGCCGGCGTTCGGCATGCGGAGTGGAAACCGCTTCCGGCGCAAATAGATCGAGAGATTCTAGAGTACGCGGCATACAGGATCACCGGCTCAAAGCCTCCGCGTCGAGCGCGACGCCTGCGATATCGACGACGTCCGGCTTCCCGCCCCTGCACTTGATGATGTCCACGCGAGTGGCCGCGAGCGCGCGCGACAACCGAATCCGCAATGCCGCCGGTGAGCGCTGTTGACTCGCGCTCACGGGCCGGAACAGCAGCACCCAGCAACCGTGGGCCTCGGCCGCCAACTGCAGGCGCCGCAACACAATGTCATCCGCCGCGGCAATCCATGCCAACACCCCCGCGCTGGATCCCGAACGCACGACTTGCTCGATGGCCCAAAATCGGCTCTTGCCGCCCGACGTGGGATGAATCATGAGCAAACGATCGACGGCGACGCCGTGCTGCTGCAAAGCAGGGGCATAGGGCACGAAGGGCGGCGCAATCCAAGCGACCCACTTCTTAGGTGTAGCAGGATCGGCTTGCGTCAATGCCGCTAACGCCGGCATCAACAAACCGAGCTCACCGATGCCGTAACCGTCGACGAGTATTTCCGTAATGGCGCCTAGCGGCCAGCCGCCGCCGGGCAATCGGCTATCGAGCTCGCGAAAACCCGTAGGAACGACCGCGCGAGCGATGGAGGCTGCCTTGCCTCGCCACACCCGCGCCTGCCAATCGTTCCATTCCACGAGCTTGCCGAAGGGGCACTATGCCGTCACTTCATCGAATCGCGAACGACACCGACGACCACGCCTTCGATGGCCAGCGATTGCTCGCGAAGGTCTACTTGAATGGGAGCGAACTCCGGATTGTCCGGCATCAACCAAACGCGATGCCCTTCTTGTCGATACCGTTTGACGGTGACCTCGTCGTCCAAGCGCGCGACGACGATTTGCCGAGCTCGCACGTCGGGAGTGCGATGCACTGCAACCAAGTCGCCGTCCAAAATTCCCGCATCGCGCATGCTCATGCCGTGCACACGCAGCAAGAAGTGCGGCGGCTTCTTGAACAACTCCGGATCGATTTGATATCGAGCCTCGATGTGCTCTGCCGCGAGAATCGGCTGACCCGCAGCAACGCGCCCCACGAGCGGCAAACCCATTTGCTCGCGCAGCGAATCTTTGAGTCGAATGCCGCGCGACGTGCCGGGCAGAAGCTCGATGACGCCTTTGCGCTCGAGCGCTCGCAGGTGCTCTTCGGCTGCATTGACGGAGCGGAATTTCAACACTTTGGCGATTTCGGCACGCGTGGGCGGCATGCCGGAATCGTGCATAGTCTTTTGAACTAGCTGCAAAATTTGCTTTTGCCTTGGAGTGAGATCGCGCATGGCCTTTAACCTGTATATAAAATCAGTCTGATACTATATACAGCCCGGCGGCTCAGCGAGTCAAGCGAGCAATGACGACTCGATAACCTATCGCTTGCGCTGCTGTCGCTGCACTCGAATCGTGCGCGCGCGCTGTCTGCAAACGACGACGCGGCAACGATTTGAAATTGCAGTCCTTTACGCTTTAGGAAATAATGCCTGCGGTTCGGTTTCACTCACTTTGATCAGGGGTACTCAATGGCCACAAAAATCCAGGCTGCTCTGCGGGCAGCGGCGCTCGTCAGCGGCTTTGCGATCGTGACCGGCTGCGCAAGTGTCACCACGGAACAGCTCGATGCGGTCCGTGCAACTGCTGAAGCTGCGCAGAACGCGGCGAATGCCGCACAACGCACAGCCACGCAGGCGCAACAAGCTGCTTCGGGCGCGCAGAGCACGGCGAATCAGGCTCTGCAAGCGGCGCAGGCCGCTCAGGCTTGCTGCGACGCTACCAACCAAAGACTCGATCGAATGTTCGAGCAGTCTCAGTCGAAGTAGAACCTAATAAGAAGATGCGGCTCGTCTCGAGCCGCATTTTTTTGTGACCGCCACTCGTTGGCGGTTTTTTTTGTCCGCCGTTCGGGGCTCAGTTACCGGAATCGGACTCGGCCGCGGCGATTTCAGTGGTCAACGGCACGACGCTGCCCGGAACCGACACGGCTTCGGGAACGCCGCTGCCGAGCTGCGCCACACGTTCTGCCGCATCCCAATCGAGCTCCACGCGGCGCTCATCGGTGGCCGCAATGTACGCGCGCATCAGGCTCGTCAACGGCGACTCCGGCGTAGCCTCGACGACCTCCGCGACGACATCGGTGATCGCCGTCTCGCCGTCGATGCTGCTCTCCATGAGCGCCGGATGCGATTCCAAGTAGAGCGTACCGTCGGCGGTCCAGCCGATCTTCACGGGCTGGTTCACGATATTGACGGCCGTGCCCACGGGCACGGTCTTGAAGAGCGCCTCGATATCCTCGGGGAACATGCGCACGCAACCGTGCGTCACCCGCATGCCGACGCCCGACGGCTTGTTCGTGCCGTGAATCAAGTACCCCGGTAGGCCGAGACGCATGGCGTGCCCGCCGAGGGGGTTGTCGGGTCCGGGCGGCACGACGCGCGGCAAGATGTCGTTGCGGGCGGCGTGCTCGTCGCGGATGGACTGCGGCGGATACCAACTCGGGTTCGCAACCTTGGCCGTGATCGTGGTAACGCCGAGCGGCGTGGACCAGTCCATGCGGCCGATGCTGATCGGATGCGTGATCACACGGCGCGCACCTGGCGCCACGCCTTCGGGCGGCGTGCCGGACTCGCCGGGGAAGTAATACAGGCGCAGCTCGGCCACGTTGACGACGATGCCGCGTTGCGGCGCGCGGGGCAGCACGTAGCGGCTCGGGATGGTGATCTTGGTGCCTTCGCCGGGCAGCCACTCGTCGACCGCGGGGTTCGCTTTACGCAGTTCCTCGTAACCCACGTTATGGGTGCGGGCGAGCGCCACGAAGGTGTCTTCATGACGCGCCTCGATGACCTGCACCTCGCCGAAGACCTCGTCGCCTTCTGCGATCCAGAACTCCGCTGCCTGCGCCGTCGCAACGCCGAGAATGCAGGGCAACGCCAGATGGGCTATGCGTAGCATGCGCGCATTATACGTGTCGCGGCGCCAATGAATATGAGCGCCAGTCGGCATTCGTAACGGGGCTCAATAGCGGATCAGGCTGGCGCCCCACGTGAACCCCCCGCCGAATGCTTCGAGCAGCAGCAAATCACCGCGCTTGACCCGGCCGTCGCGGATGGCGGTATCGAGCGCCATGGGCACCGACGCCGCCGACGTGTTGCCGTGCTCGCGCACGGTGAGAATCACGCGCTCCATCGGCAGCTCGAGCCGTCTGGCCGTCGCGCTGATGATGCGGATATTGGCCTGATGCGGGATCAGCCAGTCGATCTGGCCTTTTTCCAAATCGTTCTTCGCGACCACATCGTCGACGAGGTTCTCGAGCGTCTTCACGGCAACCTTGAACACCTCGTTGCCCTTCATGCGCAGCGCAGCGATTCCGCCTTGCTCACGGTGCCGGGTGGAAACGCCGCTCGAAGCATAGAGCAGCTCGCGGTACCGCCCGTCGGCGCCAAGTGTGGAGTAGATCACCCCAGGGGCCTCCGCGCCTTCGAGCACCACGGCGCCCGCGCCGTCGCCGAACAGCACGCATGTCTCGCGATCCTTCCAATCGATGATGCGCGACATCGTCTCGGCGCCGATCACCAGCGCGCGTCGCGCCGCACCCGTTCGGATGAATTGATCGGCAACGACAAGGGCGTACACGAAGCCCGAGCACGCCGCTTCGAGACTGAACGCCGGGCAGCTCTTGATCTTGAGCTTCTCCTGCACGAGGCAGGCCACGTTCGGGAAGATCAGGTCGGGGGTCGTGGTACCGACCAAGACGAGATCGATGTCGCCGGGATCGAGCCCCGCCGCCTCGAGCGCGACGCGTCCAGCCTTGAACGCGAGATCGCTCGTGGCTTCATCATCCGCGGCAATGTGCCGATACTCAATGCCGGTGCGGCTTCGGATCCACTCGTCGGTGGTGTCGACCATCTTTTCCAGATCCGCGTTCGTGAGGATCCGTTCGGGCAAATACTTCCCTGTACCGACGATGCGCGAATACATCAGTGGGGTCGACTCTCGATGAGCTTGCCGATCTGCACGGGAACGCCCTTGCGAGCCTCGACGATCGCGGCGTTGACCGCGTTTTCGAACGCGAACTGGTCGGCGGAGCCGTGACTCTTCAAAACGATTCCATTCAGGCCAACGAGACTGGCGCCATTGTACCGGCGCGGGTCGAGCCGGCCGCGCAGTGCGTCGAGCGCCGATTGCGCGATGAGCCCTTGCAGGCCGCGGAGCAGGCTGCGCCGAAATTCCTCCTTCAGGAACGAGCTGATCAAGCGCGCGACTCCTTCCATCGTCTTCAATGCAACGTTGCCGACGAACCCGTCGCTGACGACAACGTCCACGTTCGCGTGGAAGATGCCGTCGCCCTCGACGAAACCGACGTAATTAAGGCCGCTCTTCGCGAGCAGCTCGCCGGCTTCGCGCACGGTTTCGTTGCCCTTGATGTCTTCGAGGCCGATGTTCAAAAGGCCCACTCGCGGCCGCGCCACCTCGAGCATGTCACCGGCCACGACGGAACCCATGAGCGCGAACTGCAAGAGATGCTCCGGCGTACAACCCACGTTGGCGCCGAGATCGAGCATGTACGTGCGCCCTTCTACGCCCGGCACGGCCGAGATGATCGCAGGCCGGTCGATTCCGGGCAGCGTCTTCAAGATGTAGCGCGCCGTGGCCATGAGCGCGCCGGTGTTGCCGGAGCTCACGCACGCGTCGGCCTCACCGCTCTTCACGAGCTCGATGGCCACGCGCAGTGACGAGTCTTTTTTCCGGCGCAGCGCATCGGCCGGCGCCTCGTCCATCGACACGACTTCGGTGGCGCTCTTGAACGAGAGCCGCGTACCGTAGCGATCGCCGGCTTGCCGTTTGGCCTGCTCGAGCACCTCGGGCAAACCCACGAGCAGCAAATTCACGGAGTCGTCGCGCTCGAGAGTGGCCAACGCCGCCGGCACCACTGCCTCGGGCCCGCGGTCACCACCCATGGCGTCCAAGGCAATTGTGACCTTGCGACTCACCAGCGGCTATGACTCGATTGAATTGCGCAACTGGGCGATTGCCAGCGACGCGAGATCAAGCCGACTACTCTTGCTCGGCTTCCTGTGGGATTTCGAAGACCTTCTTCCCGCGGTAAAAACCGTCGGCCGTGACGTGATGACGCCTATGCGTCACGCCAGTGGTGGCATCCACGGATAATGTCGGGCCGGTCAATGCGTCGTGCGAACGACGCATGTCTCGCCGGGACGGCGTCTTGCGGCTCTTCTGAACTGCCATGATGAACTCTCCTCGAACAATTCTCGTGCGGCCGACTCCGGCCGTTAGCTAAGCCCGGCAAGCTCGCGCGCCAAGCTACCACAGTCCTCGACTCTAAGGTGTTTTGGCACCAGAGGAATCGCGACGATCAGCTCGTCCTCTATCAACTGGGCCGGCTGCAACCGCCCTTCCGCCAGCTCAAACGGCTCGAACCCCTCCGGAGTCGTCGCCGGCAGCGACGCTGCGTCCGCGACGACCACGTTGACGCAGGCCTCGAGCACCTGCTGAAACGGCTCGAGACACCGTTGACAGACGAGATCCACGGCGGCCCGGTAGTCGAGCGTGACGCCCAGCCAGCCATCCTTGCGCTGGGCGAAACGCAACGTTGCCTTTACACTGCCGGCGTCCGTGTGGAGCAGGCCGTTGAGCCGCGTCAGCTGACCGACCTCGAGCTCGCCGTTGAGCGCAACCTCGCGATCGGCCAACGATTCCAGGTCGCGCAGACTGTACCAACCGGACAGCGAGCCGGACATAGGCCGCGCATCATATGTGAGCCGGTTTCTGGCGTCAAAACCGCAAGTTACGCAGACAGCACCGCCGCCAAGCCCCATGCCGCAGATCATCCTCGCCTCCACCTCCCCGTATCGGCGCGAATTGCTGGCGCGGCTCGGAGTGGCGTTTAGCACGCGATCGCCCGGAATCGCCGAGGACGCTCGCCCTGGCGAGCCTCCGGAGACGATGGCAGCGCGCTTGGCGCGCGCCAAGGCCGGCAGCATCGAAGCGCCGGGCGCGCTCGTGATCGGTTCCGATCAAGTGGCGTCGCTCGACGGCCGAATGTTGCGTAAGCCGGGCTCCGCCGACGTCGCAGTGGCGCAGCTGCGCGCAGCGCAAGGGCGAACGGTGGTGTTCCATACCGCCGTGGCCATCATCGCGGTGGACTCTGGCGCCATCCTCGAGCATGTCGACCGCACGGAGGTGCGCTTCCGGCAGCTCGACGATCGGGCCATCGAGGCATACGTTCGCCGCGAAAAGCCGTTCGATTGCGCGGGCAGCTTCAAGTCCGAGGGGCTCGGCGTGGCGCTGTTCGAGCGAATTTCATCCGACGACCCCACCGCCCTCATCGGCCTGCCGCTGATCTTCGTCGCGCACGCCCTCAAAACCCTAGGCGCCGATCCCCTGGCTTAAAAAGGGGACGGATCAGGCCTGTCCCAGCGTTAGTTGAAGAGAATCAGTTGATTATCGTCCGAGGGCGA
>CAMPKU010000187.1 GCA_946887385.1 uncultured Gammaproteobacteria bacterium | reverse complement strand
TGCTCTTTCTTCCAGATCGGCACGCGCGCTTTGGCTTCGTCGATCACGTAGCGGCATGCGTCGAACGCGGCGCCGCGATGCGCGGCGCTCACGCCTACCCATACCGCGCAGTCGCCGATCTGAAGCTTGCCGACGCGGTGCTCGCAGTGCACTGCCGTCACGGCGAAGCGCGTCATGGCCTCCGCGACGATGCGCGCGCCTTCCTTCTCGGCAATGGTCTGATGCGCCTCGTACTCGAGCGCTTGCACGCTTTCACCTTCGTTGTGGTTGCGCACCCAGCCTTCGAACGTGACGCAAGCGCCGGCGGAGCTTCGTTCGAGCTCACGCTTGCGGGCGGCCGGATCGATGACGGCGGAGGTGATCTTGAACGACATCGCGAATCAACCGGCGGCGACGGGTGGAAAGAACAAGACTTCGTCGCCGGCCGTGAGCGTCACGTTCCAGTCGGCGAGCTCGTCGTTGACTGCCACTTTGCAGCGCGTCACCGAGTCGGCGAAGCCGTGCCGGCGGGCGAGCTCGCCGTAAAGATCGGCTGCCGTGCGCGCCTCCGTGCTTACGCGCTCGGAATCGCGCCCCGCGCGCTCGCGAAACGCCGCGAAGTAATGCGCCGTGACTTCGATCGTCATGCCGTTCTCTCGCCGGCCGCCAAATAGTCGCGCTTGCCTCCGGCTTTGGCGAGCAGCACCACTTCGCGGATGGCGATGCCGTGCGTGAGGGCCTTGCACATGTCGTAGATCGTGAGGGCTGCCGTCGTGGCGCCGGTGAGCGCTTCCATCTCGACGCCGGTTTTGTGCGTGGCGCGCACCGAGCATTCGATGACGACCTCGTTGCCCTGCCCCCAGTCGATCGCGATCTTGCAATCCTCGAGCGGGATCGGGTGGCAGAACGGAATCAGCTCGTGCGTGCGCTTCGCGGCCATGACCCCGGCGATGATCGCCGTGTCGAACACGGGTCCCTTCTTCGTGCGCAGCGCTTCGCCCGAACGCACGGCGACGTCCGGCGGAAACACCACGACGGCCCGCGCCGTGGCCGTACGCGTGGTAACGGCCTTGTCGCCGACGTCGACCATGGTGGGACGGTTCAATGAATCGACGTGCGACAACATCAGCCGCCCATCCGGTACATCTCGACTCGCTCGCGCTTCTCCGTGCCCTCCGGCTTGTGCTCGAGCAGCCGGCCGCGAATCTCGCTGTAGCGGTCCGTGCGGTTGCGCCACACGTTCTGCAGCAAGCCCACGAGGTCCGCGTCGCTGGCGCCCGCGCGCAGCGGCGTGCGCAGCTCCGTGCCGCTCGACGCGAACAAGCAGGTGTACACGGTACCGTCAGCCGACAGCCGTGCGCGGTGGCAGTCGCCGCAAAACGGCTCGCTCACCGAGGAAATGAAGCCGATTTCGCCTTGGCCGTCGTCGAATGCGTAGCGCTTGGCCACCTCGCCTCGATAATTGCTGCCGAGAGGCGACAACGGCCAGCGCGCGCTCAGAGTGGCCAGCAGCTCCTTCGACGGCACGACTTGCTTCGGCTCCCAACCGTTCACGGTGCCGACGTCCATGTATTCGATGAAGCGCACGATGATGCCGGTGCCACGAAAGCGCTCGACGAGCTCGAGCACCGTGTGATCGTTCTTGCCGCGCTCGACCACCGTGTTGATCTTGATCGGCAGCTCGGCCGCGCGGGCCGCTTCGATGCCCTGCAGCACAACGTCGAGCTCCCCGCGCCCACCGTTCATCTCTTTGAACACTTGCGCGTCCAGACTATCGAGGCTCACGGTGATGCGCTGCAACCCCGCTCGCTTGAGCGCGGCGGCATGCTCGGCCAGCCGCGAGCCGTTCGTCGTGATTGCCAGGTCGTCCACGCCATTGAGCTCGGTAAGACCGGCAACGATCTCGACGATGTCGCGGCGCAGCAGCGGCTCCCCACCCGTGAGCCTGAGCTTCTTCACGCCAAGCTGCACAAACACGCTGGCGACGCGTTTGATCTCGCCCGCCGTGAGCCAGTTCGCGCGCGGCAAAAATGTATGGTTCTCGCCGAACAGGTCGGCGGGCATGCAGTACGGGCAGCGATAATTGCAGCGATCGATGACCGAAATGCGCAAATCGCGCAGCGGCCTCATGAGGCGGTCCTTGACGGCTGCCTGGGTCTGCCAATGAGTTATGGTGTGCGTCATGTTCGTAATACGCGGGCTAGTGCCGTATTAGACACGGCTGCCGAATTTCGTGCCGCTATAGTAACCTAGCGGTCAAGAACGGACCGAACCGCGGCCGAAACGGCTCCAGGTTCGGCATTTTGGCAAACGCTGCCGGCACCCCGCCATGCGGGGGCCGAATTCGGCTTAGAGACCGAACGGCTAGGGAAGCTAGGACGGCCCGCAGTGTTTTGAGGTGCAGGCGGAGTATCGATCATGAACCGAAGTCGTTTGGAACCGTTGGGCGTTCCGGCATCCGATGTTGGTTTTGACGAGGCAGCCGCGGCGCGCCACGAGCCGAGCGCCATGGACCGCTGGCTCATCGCCCAAATCGTGGCCAGGCTGGGACCGTCTTCGTCGGTGCGCTTGAGCCTGTGGGACTCCCCGCCCGACGTCACGCCGCGCGACGGCACCGTGCGCATGCGGATCATGGACCGCAAGGCCCTCTGGCAGCTCATCATCAATCCGGACCTACACTTCGGCGATCTGTACAGCGCCGGGCGCATCCAGGTGCGCGGGGATCTCCTCACGCTGCTGCTCGAAGCCTATCGCTACACCGAGAAGAACACGGCGGTGGGTGCCATCGTGGCGCGCGGCCGCAAGCTCGCGCCGGATCTGCACGAGTCGAAGCGCAATATCCATCACCACTACGACATCGGCAACGACTTTTACAAGTTGTGGCTCGACCGCGAGGCGCTGCAATACACATGCGCCTACTTCGCGCACCCTTCGATGACGATCGAGGAGGCGCAGCAGGCAAAAATGCACCACGTGTGCCGCAAGCTCGAGCTCAAGGCCGGCGAGCGCGTCGTCGAGGCCGGCGGTGGTTGGGGCGGCTTCGCGCTGTTCATGGCGAAGAACTACGGCGTGCGCGTGCGCAGCTTCAATATCTCCAAAGAGCAGATCGCGCACTCGCGCGATTGGGCCAAGCGGCTCGGGCTTTCGAGCCAAGTGGAGTTTGTCGAGGACGACTACCGCAACCTCACGGGCACCTACGACGCGTTCGTGTCGATCGGCATGCTCGAGCACGTGGGCAAAGGCAACTATCAAGACTTAGGCGCACTGATGAGCCGCGCGTTGACGCCCGAAGGCCGCGGCCTCGTGCACAGCATCGGCCGCGACGCTCCTGCGCTCATGAACCCCTGGATCGACAAGCGCATTTTCCCGGGCGCCTATCCTCCCACCCTGCGCGAGATGATGGACATGTTCGAGCCGCACCGCTTCTCGGTGCTCGACGTGGAAAACATCCGTTTGCACTACGCGAAGACGCTCGAATGCTGGCTGCAGCGCTACGAGGAGAACGTCGAGGCCGTACGGTCGTTGTTCGACGAGACGTTCGTGCGCGCCTGGCGCTTGTATCTCGTGGGCTCGATCGCCGCCTTTGTCTTGGGCAGGCTACAACTGTTCCAGGTGCTGTTTGCGCGCACCGGTGCGAAGAACGTTCCGTGGACGCGCGCGCATGTCTACCGCGATCACCCCTGACAGCTACGAGCTGAAGGTCGCGCGGCTCACGAGCAACTGGCAAAGCGGTCCCGGCCCGCTCCGGCTCGAGAAGTCGACGATCTCGAATCTGTTCCGATATCAGCCGCGCGGCGCCGCGGCGCGCCGCTTGTCGCTCGGCGAATTCAACCACGTGCTCGGGCTCGACGCAGCGGCGCGCACCGTCGAGGTCGAAGGGCTCACCACTTACGAGACCGTTGTACGGTACTGCCTCGAACGCGGCTTTCTGCCCCTCGTGGCCCCCGAGCTCAAGCACATTACGGTGGGCGGAGCCACGGTAGGTATCGGCATCGAGTCGACGTGTTTCCGCTACGGGTTCGTGCACGACGGCTTGCGCGAGGCCGACGTGCTGCTGCCCGGCGGCACGATCGTCACGGCACGCCCCGACAACGAGCACGCAGATCTGTTCAACGCGCTACCGAACTCCTACGGAACGCTCGGCTATATCCTCCGGGCCAAGATTGCGCTGCATCCTGCGGGGCCCTTCGTGCACCTGCACATGGAGAAATTCCGCAACGCGGCCGCATACCTCGAGGCGCTGCGCGTGGCCACCGAGTCGCCCGACCTGCACTTCGTTGAAGGGCTGTTCTTCGGGGACAACCGGTTTTTCCTGATGACCGGGCGCTTCGTCGACAAGGCGCCGTGGTGCGACGACATCGTGCGGCGCAGCGTGTTCTACAAGCTCGTGGAGACGCGCCGCGACGTTTACCTCAGTACCTTCGACTACATCTTCCGCTACGACCCCGATTGGTTCTGGAACGTGCCGGAAACGGGGTTCTACGACCTGTTTCGCCGCCACGCGCCCTTGCGCTGGCGCAACTCGGCGTTTTACACGAAATACGTGGCCGCCAAGCGCAAGGCGCTCGGCAAGCTCGGAATTCACGACGAGCGCATGGAGCCGTTGATCCAAGACTGGGAAGTGCCCTGGCGGCACGGCGAAGAGCTGATCCGGTTCGCGATCGATAACGTCGACTTGGGCGGGCGGCCGTGGGCGGCCGTGCCGATCAAGGCGCCGCGCAGTCCCACGTTGTATCCGGTCGTGCCGAACGAGCTCTACTTCAACTTGGGTTGCTACTGCCAAGTTCAGCGGCCCGTCGGCATGCCGCCGTATCACTACACGAAGATCCTCGATCGCAAGTGCTTCGACTTGGGCGGCATCAAGATGCTGTACTCGTCCACCTTCTTGAGCGAAGCGGAGTTCGACGCGCTCTACAACGGCGCGGCTTATCGGAAGCTCAAGGCGAAGTACGACGCCGGCGGTAATGCGCAGACGTTGTACAAGAAGGTAGCGCTCGCGGCGCGGTAAACGCGCGCGTCAGGCGCAAGCTCAGGGCTGCGGATCGACGACGACCTCGGTCTTCACGGAGCTCGCGATGAAGCATCCTTCGTGCGCGTCGTGATGCATCTTGGCCAGATCCTCGGCCGACACCGTTACACCGGCCGACCATCGAATCGTAGGCCGCAACGTAACTCGAGTAATCGCGAGCTTGCCTTCGGCGTTCTTCTCGAGCACGCCCACGGCTTCGTCGCGATAGGCATCGAGCGACAGCTTGCGTTTCGCGGCCACGGCGAGAAACGTGAGCATGTGACACGACGACAGCGCCGCCACGAGGGCCTCTTCGGGATTCACGCGGCTTTCGTCGCCTCGGTACTCCTTCGTCGCCGACGCCGGCACCGTTGCCGCGGTGAACCGCCAGTCGTGCGCGCGGTTGTAAGTGAGGTAGGTGAAGTCGGCGCTGCTGCGCTGCCAATCGATCGTGGCTCGATGCTCGGACATGATGTCTCCTTTCTCGTCGCCCCCATTCTACGGGCCGCGAAGCAAGAGGGCGCGCGTCAGCCGCCGCCGAGCGCCAGCGCGGCGCTGACTACCGTGGCGACGACGGCCACCACTAGCGCCAGCTCCGGCAGGCTTTCGCCGAAGAGGTCGCTCGGGCGGGCCAACGCAGTGGCTACGGGCCGTACCCGGCGCCGCGCTCGTTCGATTCGGTTGGACATGATGAGACTCCTTTGCATGATGTTTCCGTATGATCCAGGGGCCTTTCGATCCAACGCCCCACTAGCACGGCGGCCATAATGCTGTTGTCATAAGCCCATCACAAACGGTCTTTCTGCATCCTATACATGAATTTTTTGCATGCGTAATCAACGCTACGACGTCCCGCCGCTAGACCCGCTGCTGGCGTTCGAAGCCGCCGCGCGGAACCTGTCGTTCACGAAGGCCGCAGCCGAGCTGAATCTGACGCAATCCGCCGTGAGCCGGCAGATTCAACAGCTCGAGGAGCACCTCAAGGTCAAACTGTTCCAGCGTCGCGCCCGCGCGCTGCTGCTCACGGAGCACGGCCAGCACTTCTATAGAGCTGCACAGGAGGCTCTACAGAAGCTGCACGACAGCGCGCGACGGCTGCACCGCACGGCGACGACGAACACTGTGGTGGTTGCGACCACGCCCGGATTCGCATCGCTGTGGCTGATACCGCGCCTGGCCGGTTTCACGCGCAACCATCCGCAGCTCGACGTGCGGATCTCCGCCACGAACGGCATCGTGGACGACCTGGAACAGGCGCAAGTCGATCTTGCGGTGCGCTACGTGCCAGAGCGCAGCGCCACGAGCGGGCGGCTGCTGTTCGGCGAAACGGTTTTTCCGGTTTGCAGCCCGGCGCTCGCGAGCGATCCCGACGTTCCGCTCGTGACCGCCGAGGACTTGCACCGTCACGTGCTGCTATATCTCGAGCATACGCGGGCGGCGTGGCTCGACTGGGAGCTGTGGTTCCATGCGCTTGGACTGCGCGACTTCGAGCCCGCAGGCAAGATGCATTTCACGCACTACGATCAGCTCATTCAGGCCGCGCTCGACGGCCATGGCGTTGCACTCGGGCGCCATCCGTTGCTCAAGCAATTGCTGCGCGATCGCAAGCTCGTGGCGCCCTTCAAGAAGAAGGTAGCCTCGTCGCGCGCCTATTACGTGGTTGAATCGCCTGCCGCGAGAACCAAGCCGCAGGTGCGAGAGTTCGCAGACTGGCTCGTCGAAGCCACGCACGCCGAGACACTCGACGCACCGGCGGGAGACGCCGCGTGACGCGCTAGCGCTGCGCCAAGATCTCGATGCTCACGAGCTTGTCGTCCTCGAACGTGAGCAGCGCGTCGAACTCTCCCTGCCCGCGCTCGTACGTCCAGCGCTCGACGCGCGTGGTGCCGGTCTGTATCACGGCGCCGTTCGGTAGACGCGCGCGCACCGGAATTTCCTCACTGCTGCGGTTTTTCGGCTCGCCGCAACGCGCCAAAATCTCTGCAGCCACCATTCCTAAGTCCACGAGCCGGCCGTTGCCGCAGCGCATGGTGCGTTGAGCGTTCGCGTCCCACGCCAAGAGCGCAACGGCGACGGCCACCGCACCGCAAGCCCAGCGCTTCGCGTGGAGCATCAGTCCGCCCCTGCGCGCGGCAATGTCGCCAGCGCTTCTGCCTCGAGCTTGGCCCACGAGTCGCGCAAGGTCACCGTCCGGTTGAACACGGGCGCTCCGGGCTTCGACAGCGTGCTGTCGGCCGTGAAATAACCCAGCCGCTCGAACTGAAACCGCTCCTCCGGCTGCGCCTCGATGAGCTTGGGCTCGAGCGCCGCGCGCGTCACGATCTTCAGCGAGTGCGGGTTCAGCTCCTTCGCGATGTCGTCGCCGGGGAAAGGCACGGAGAACAAGCGATCGTAAAGCCGCACGGCAGCGTAACGCGCGCGCTTCTCCGCCACCCAGTGGATGGTGCCCTTCACCTTGCGACCCGATTCGTCGGATCCGCTGCGCGAGGCGGGATCGTGGCTGCAGTGCAGCTCCACGACGTTGCCGGCGGCGTCCTTCACCACGCGCTCGCACTTCACGATGTAGGCGTAGCGCAAGCGCACTTCGCCGCCGGGCTTCAAGCGGTGGAACTTGCCCGGCGCGTTTTCCATGAAATCGTCGCGCTCGATGAGAATCTCGCGCGCGAACGGCACCTGCCTACTGCCGAGCTCGGGCTTGCTCGGATGGTTCGCGGCCTCGAGCCACTCCTCCTCGCCCTCGGCGTACGTATCGATGATCACTCGCAGCGGATCGAGCACCGCAAAACGCCGCGGCGCCATGTCGTTCAAGTGCTCGCGTACGCAACCTTCGAGCTGGCCGAGCTCGGCCACCTTTTCCTTCTTCGTGGTGCCGATCCGGTGTACGAACTCGACGATCGACTTAGGCGTATAGCCGCGGCGGCGGATGCCCGCCAGCGTGGGCATGCGCGGGTCGTCCCAGCCTTCGACATGCTGCTCGTCGACGAGCTGTTTCAGCTTGCGCTTGCTCGTCACCGTGTACATGAGATTGGCGCGCGAGAATTCGATTTGCCGCGGCCGGCTCGGCTTTCCCTGCCAGAGCTGATCCAAGAACCAGTCGTACAGCGGCCGGTGATCCTCGAACTCGAGCGTGCAGAGCGAGTGTGTCGTGCCTTCGATGGCGTCCGACAATGTATGCGCGTAGTCATACATCGGGTAAATGCACCATTCGTTGCCCGTGCGCTGGTGCGGCACTTTACGGATTCGATACAGCGTGGGATCACGCAAATTGATGTTCGGCGATGCCATATCGATCTTGGCGCGCAATACGCACGCGCCTTCATCGAATTCACCGCGCCGCATGCCCTCGAACAGCCGCAGGTTCTCCTCGACCGAACGGTCGCGGTAGGGGCCGTTCTTGCCGGGCTCCGTCAGCGTGCCGCGGTTCTTGCGGATCTCTTCGGCGTTCTGGTGATCGACGTACGCGAGCCCTCGCTCGATGAGCGCGATGGCGCAGTCGTGCATTGTGTGGAAGTAATCCGACGCGTGGCGCAAGCGGTCGCCCCAGTCGAACCCGAGCCAGCTCACGTCGCGCTTGATGCTCTCGACGAACTCTTCGGTTTCACGTTCCGGATTGGTGTCGTCGAAGCGCAAAAAGCAGGTGCCGCCGAAGTCGCGCGCGATACCGAAGTCGACGCAAATGGCCTTTGCGTGGCCGATGTGCAAGTAGCCGTTCGGCTCCGGGGGAAAGCGCGTCTGCACTCGCCCGCCGTTCTTACCGGCCGCAACGTCTTCCGCGACGATCTGACTGATGAAGTCGCGGCCGCGTGTGGCTTCGTTCCCGTCTTCGGTTTCCATGGGCGCGCATTGTCGTTCAATCGCTCGGCCAAACTCAATTTACTGGCAAGTCGCGAGCCCGTCGATCCATTGCCGCAGCAGCGCAATGCCGTCCGTATCGACCAGGTTGGATGCGAGCGGCGGCATAGCGTTGGCGTCGCGCCGGCCCATGCGCTCGACGAGCACCGAATTCGACGCATCCCCGGGCGCAATGATTTGCGCGCCCGCGCCCAGGCCGACGTCCCCCGACTGAGGCGGCGCCCCGCAGGCATTGGTGCTCGACAGCAATGTGGCATAACGCAGGTCCATCGAGCTCGGCGTCG
>CAMPKU010000186.1 GCA_946887385.1 uncultured Gammaproteobacteria bacterium | reverse complement strand
TGCCGCACCGCGGCACGGTGACGTGGCGCGGCACGCCGCTCGCACAACTCGACGGGCCTACACGCGCGCGCACGATTGCGTACCTGCCGCAGGACCCGCCCGTTCACTGGCCGCTCATCGCGCGCGAGCTCGTCGCGCTCGGCCGGTTGCCGCATCGGGCCTACGGCGCCGCACCGAGCGCGGCCGACGTCGAGGCCGTAACCGCCGCCCTCGAGCAAACCGACACGCTGGAGTTCGCGGCGCGCAGCGTGAGTCGGCTGTCGGCCGGAGAGCGTGCGCGCGTTCTGTTGGCGCGCGCGTTAGCCGTGAACGCGCCCGTGCTGCTCGTCGACGAACCCATTGCAATGCTCGATCCGTATCATCAGCTCGACGTGATGGACGTGTTGCGCAGCTACGCGCACGGCGGCCGCGGCGCGGAACCGCGGTTGGTGGTGGCGGTGCTGCACGATCTCGGCTTGGCCGCTCGCTACTGCGGCCGCGTTCTGCTCATGCGTGGCGGTGAGCTCGTCGGCGACGGCGAGCCCGACGCGACGCTCGGCGCGGCGTCGATCCGAGCACACTATCGCGTGGAGCCGCTCATCGCGCGCCACGAGGGCGAGCCGCTGATCGTACCGTGGCGGTCCATCAAGGATTGAGCGGCGGAACGCTACGTCGAGCTGCGGATCGCGGGGCGCTGCGCAATCGTCTCGTGCCAGCGCGCGAGCGCGGGCCGGCCTTGCAGCGGCGCCGCGTCCTTGCCGAGCGCACGAGCGGCGAAGCCTAGGTAGACGTAGCCGACGATGTCGGCGTAGGTATAACGCTCGCCCGCGATGAACGGGCTTGCCCCGAGCCGCGCTTCGAGCTTCTCGAAATAGACCTCCGCACGGCGCCTGCCCCGCTCCGCGAGCGCAGGAATCTGCTCGTACGACACGGGGCCGCCGAGCGCGCGGCCCTTGAACGCTTCGTGCCCGTTGCGCAATGCTTCCTGTAGCCCCAAATAGCCCTCGAACGTTTGCAGCTCCGTCCACATGAGCACGAGGGCTTGCTCCTTGGCGTCCCGGCCCATGAGGTTCGGCTCAGGGTTCTGCTGCTCCAAGTAATGGCAGATCGCGAGGCTTTCCGTGAGGCAGGTGCCGTCGTCGAGCTCGAGCACGGGCACCGTGGCGCCCGGATTGACCGCTAGAAACTCGGGGGCTTGCTGGCCGCGGGCCCGCAGGTCCACCTCGATGGTGGGTATTTCGAGGCCTTTTTCGGCAATGAAGAGCCGCACTTTGCGCGGGCTTGGTGCAAGTCGGTAATCGTAGAACCGCATCTCCACCCCCTATGGATGCGAGCGCATAGTCTACAAGCCGCCGGGCCGGGCGGCGGTCTTCGTATACTCTTTAAGTATGGCCAATCTCATCACCCTGAGCCGGCTGATCCTGCTGCTCGTGGTCGCTTGGTTGTTCTACCAACCGCCGGTCTGGTGGTCGTTCGCCACGTTCTTCCTGATCGCCTACCTCTTCATCTCGGACGGGCTCGACGGCTATATCGCGCGCAAGCGCAACGAAACGAGCTTGTTCGGCGCGCTGTTCGATATCGCCGGCGATCGGATCGTCGAGCTCACGCTGTGGATCGTGGCGGCCGACATAGACCTCGTGCCGATCTGGGTGCCGCTCGTCTTCATCATTCGGGGCGTGATCGTCGACACCATTCGCTCGAGCAACGCCGTGGCGAAAGGGATGGCGCCGTTCGCGCTGATGCGCTCGCCGCTCGGTAAATTCATTGTGGCCGGGAAGTTCGTTCGCGCTCTTTACGCGGTGGTCAAAGCGTGCGCTTTCGCAGGACTGGCGCTGCAGCGGCCGTTCCCGGCGCTGCTGCCGGAGCTTTGGGAGCAGTTCGGCGGCCTGCTGACGGGGCTTACGTATTTTTTCGTGTATCTCTCCGTGGTGCTATGCATCGCCCGCGGGCTACCCGTCATTGCGGAGTTTGTGCGCGCCCAAAAGCACGATATCTTAAGGCGACCGGGTAAGCGGCAATGACGCTCGCAATCTTCGACATCGACGGCACGCTCGTCGAAGGCAGCACCGAACGGCGGTTCTGGCGCTACCTCCTGAAGCGCGGCCACCAAGGTCCGCGGCAAGTGGCCGCGTACGTGTGGTTTTGGCTGCGTTATCTGCCCGTCTACGGCCGCCTCACGGCGAAGAAGAACAAGGCCTATCTCTACAAGCTAAAAACGGCGCGGGTTCGCCAGTTGGCCGCGAGCTTCGTTGCCGAAGAGATCGTGCCGCGGCTGTATGCGCCTGCCGTGCAGCGGCTGCAGAACCACTTGCGTCGGGGCGATACCGTGGTCTTGCTCTCGGGAACGCTCGAGCCGATCGCAGAGGAGATCGCGCGCTTTTTGGCCGTTTCGCACGTGCGCGCCACGGTGTGCCGCGAGCGCGGCGGGCGTTACGGGGTTGGGCCGCCGGAGCTGCATCCGTTCGGCGCGATGAAGCGCGCGGTCGCGGCGCAATTCGCAGCCGAGATCGGCGCGAACCTCGCAGATGCCACCGCGTACGGCGACTCGCAAGACGATCTCGACTTGCTCCAGGCGGTGCGCGATCCCGTCGCGGTGATGCCGGACCGGCCGTTGCTCGAAACGGCGCGCGGCAACCGCTGGCTCATCATCCGCAGCCGCAACGCTCCCGGTGCATTGCCGCCGTAGCGGCCGTTACATGTAGGCCAAGTGGCTATTCGCCACGAGGTCGAACGGCACGCTGCGATTGCGCCCCTGTAGCTTCGCCGTATAGAGCGCCTTGTCGGCGGCCTTCAACAGCTCCTCGACGCTCTTGAACTGGCGGCCGTCGTTGTGACTGGCCATACCGATCGAGATCGTGACGTTCAAGTCGCGTCTCGTGCCCACGTCGTGTCGAGTTTCGCGGAACGCTCGCACGATGCGCTCGCAGATGGTCTTCAAGAGCGGATATTCGGTGTGCGGAAATACCAGAATGAACTCCTCGCCGCCGTAACGTGCCACGACATCGCCGCCGCGCACGTTAGCTTTGAGAATGTTGGCCGTCGTCACGAGAATCTGATCGCCCATGGCGTGGCCGTAGGTGTCGTTCACGGACTTGAACTTGTCGAGATCGGCAAACGCGATACTGAGCGGCGTGTCGGACTTGTTGCTGAGCAGGAAGGCGTCCCTCAAGTAATGGTCGAGGTAGGCCCGGTTGAAGAGGTTCGTCAACGGATCGCGCTTGTTCGATTCCTCGAGGCGCTTCGTTCGCTCTTCGAGCGACTCGGCGCTCGTCTTGAGCAGGTCCACGTCGCGCAAGGCCTGAAGGTTGCGCAGCATCAAGGCTTCGCGCGCCTCGGCCAGAATGGTGTCGGAACGCGCGGCCGATAGAATCTCGGTATCGAAAATCGTCTCGGCGTCGGGGATCATGCGGCCCACCTCCGCGAGCAGCTCGCCGAGGCCTTCCTTGTCGATCTCGAAATACGCCTGCGCGCGTTGCGCGAGCTCCGCAAAGCCGCGTGCACCGCTGGTATCGAGGAACAGCTCGGCAATCATGCTGGCGAGGCTCACGCAGCGAGCGAACACGGCGTTGCCGCTTTGTGCGTCGAGCCGCTCGGGCTCGTGACTGGCCGCGACGACCTGTTGCGTGCGTTCCGGGAACTGCCATTTCTCGAGCAACCAGCCGCTGACAGCCGCGTGATCGACGCCGAGGCGCTCTTGCTCTCGCTCGATGAGCACCGCTTGACGCCCTTGCTGGGGCCCCAAGCCGGCATACAGGTCGGGCACCGCGTGATCGAGCGCCATGACGCCGATGTCCTGGATCAAGCACGCCAGAAACAACTCCTCGCCGTCCTTCACTCCGATCACGCGGGCCAGCACGTGGCTTGCGGTGGCGCCGAGCAGCGCGCGGCGCCAGTAAAGCGGGTAGTCGAGGCCGCCGGCCCGGTCCGAAGCTTGCCAAGACTTCAACAAGGAAAACGACAAAGCCAACGAGATGGTGGCGTTCAAGCCCACGACCATCAGCGCCTGACGAAGATTTTCCGTCTTGCGCTGGCGCGCGTACATCGGCGAGTTGGCGATCCGAAGGATCTTGGCCGTGATGGCGGGATCGAGCGCAAGCACGTCCGCGATGCGCGCGATGTCGGCGTCCGGGTCGTTCGCAAGCTCGATGATCTTCGTCGCGACTCCGGGCGGGCTCGGAAGGTTATGGCAGCTCTCGATCTTCTTCCTGAGTTCCGGCGTTATCAAAGACGGCCCCTTCTCGCACGTCGCCCAATCGGATGGATGGCGGCAGCCGCTGCACCGGGCGGCTCCGTGAAAGCTAGTCGGCCGGCGCCCGCGGAACTTAAGAAGGATTGACATAACGACAGGGGGCACCGGGCCCGTTTAGGATCGATGCATGAACGCCGTCACATCGGGCTGGATCGAGCTGAAGGACGTGAGCAAGCGCTACCAGGCGCAGCGCGTGCTCGACGGCGCCGATTTCTCCGTCGAGCGCGGCGAGTTCGTCGCAGTGATGGGCCGCAGCGGCTCGGGGAAATCGACGCTGCTGCGGCTCATCGGCGGGCTAGAACCGGCCGACGCGGGCGCCGTTTGCGTAGACGGCGTCGATCTCACGATGCTGACGGAAACCGAGCGGGCGCGGCAGCGCCGTCTCGGGCTCGGCTTCGTGTTTCAGTCCTTCAACTTGATCCCCACGCTCACGGTGGCCGAGAACGTGGAGCTGCCGTTGGCGTTGAACGACGTGGCGCCCGCTGACGTACGGCGCCGCAGCCGTGCGTTGCTCGCCGACCTCGGCCTCGCGGACTGTGCCGAGCGATTCCCCGAAGACATCTCGGGCGGCGAGCAGCAGCGCGCGGCCATTGCGCGCGCCGTTATCCACGAGCCCAAGCTGGTGCTGGCCGATGAGCCTACGGGCAATCTCGACGCTGACACGGCCCGTCACGTGCTCGAGCTGTTGCTGCGCAGCTGCCGCGACCGAGCCGCTACGCTGATCGTGGCGACGCACAGCGCCGAAATCGCGTCGCGCGCAGCGCGCGTAGTCACGATCCAGGCAGGCCGCATCGAGGCTGCGCCGCGATGAGGAGCCTGTTGCGGCGCGCTTCGCTGCGGTTTTATCTGCGCCACCCTTGGCAACTCGGCCTTGCGATCGCTGGAATAAGCCTCGGCGTCGGCGTGTACGTGGGTGTGAGCCTCGCGAACGACAGCGCGGCACGCGCGTTCGACGTGGCGGCGGCCGAGGTACGCGGCTCAATCACGCATCGGCTGCTGCCGCTCGACGGTGCGCTCGACGAACGCGTGTACCGGGATCTGGTGCTCCGAGACGGCACACTGAAGGCCGCGCCGATCGTCGAGGGTGACGTGGCGATTGCGGCGGGCCGCTCTCTGCGCGTGCCGCTGCTCGGCATCGATCCGATCCGCGGCGCGGGCGCCGCGCGCGTGGCGCAGTCCGCTCCCACCGGCGGCACGAGCTTCGCGCGCTTGATCGTGGAGCCCGCAACCGTGCTGGTGTCCCGCGACCTCGCCGACGAGCTCGGCCTCGCGAGCGGCGCCGGCCTCGAGCTCACGATCGACGGCCGGCCGACGAGCGTGCGCGTGGTCGGCGTGGTTGCCGCCACGGGGGCCGATGTGGCCACCGAGCCGCCGATCGTGGCCGACATCGCAACCGCCCAGGAGCTGCTCGGCGCCCGCGGACAACTCAGTCGTATCGATCTGTCGCTGTCGGAGTCGCAAGCTCGCTCGCTCGGCAACGCACCGTTCCCGGGCACCGTGCTGATCCCCACGGAAACCGAACGCAGCGCCTTTCGCGAGCTGACGGCGGCATTTCGCACCAATTTGACGGCGCTCGGGCTGCTGGCGCTCGTCGTCGGCATGTTCTTGATCTACGGCACGATGGCGTTCGCCATCCTCCAGCGCACCCAAACGCTGGGCATCCTGCGCACGCTCGGCGTTTCCCGCGGCGAGCTGCTGCGCACCATACTTGTAGAGGCGGCCGGCATCGCCGTCATCGCCACGGCGCTCGGTCTCGCGCTCGGTCACGCGCTTGCGATCGGGCTCGTGGGCCTAGTGCTGCAAACGGTCGGCGACTTGGCCTTCGGCGCTGCCGTGGCCGAAGTCGCGCCGTCGCCATGGATCTATGCGCAAGGCGCAGTGCTTGGCCTCGCGGCGACGCTGCTCGCCGCGGCCAAGCCCGCGCTCGACGCGGCGCGGATCGCGCCGGCCGCCGCGCTGCGTAGGGCCGTGGTGGAGCGCCGCGCGCAGTCGGCCGCCAGACGCGCGGCCTTCGCGGCGGTGCCCTTGCTGCTCGTGAGCGGGCTGGTGCTCGGGTTCGGCCCCAGCGCGCTCTACGTCGCTTTCGCGGCATTGTTCGGCGTGCTGGCCGCGGGCGCCTTGCTGACGCCGCTCGCCACCATCGCGCTGATGAGCATTCTCGATCGCCTGCTCGGCCGCCGCGCAGGCGTTCCCATCACGCTGGCCGTGCGCGGCGTGAGCGCGTCGTTGAGCCGCACCGGCGTGGCCACCGCGGCGCTGGCCGTGGCCGTGGCCACGGTGAACGGTATCGGGCTCATGGTGACGAGCTTCCGCGCGAGCTTGAACGATTGGCTGCAGACGACGCTGACCGCCGACCTCTACGTGAGCGCCGCCGGCGAAGGCGGCGCACTCGCCGCGCTCGTCGCTTCGGGCGCGCTCGCCGGGATCCCCGGCGTCGCGGAGGTCGTGCCGTCACGGACGCGGGTGTTGCCGACAGCCGGCGGCGACGTCGCCATTCGCGCAGTCGAGCCCGGCGCCCGCGGCTTTGGGGTGGAGCTCGTCGCGGGCGAGCCGGCGGCCGCGTTCGAGGCGTTGGCCGACGGCACGGGCGTGGTCGCGTCGGAGCGCCTGCTGTTCGCCCGCAACCTCGCGGTGGGGGACGAGCTCGAGCTGCCGGCGCCGGCCGGACCGCAGCGCGTGGCGATCGTGGGCGCATTCCGCGACTTCAACACCGGCGTGCCCGCCGTCGTGATGGCGCTTGAGCGTTATCGCCGCGATTGGAATGACGCCGAGCTCACCGGTGTGGGACTGGATATCGCCGCGGGCGCGGACGCGGCGGCCGTCGAGGCGTCGGTGCGCTCGCTCGTATCGGGCGCGGAACGAGTGCGCTCGAGCGCGCGGCTCGAAGCGCTGTCGCTCGCCGTGTTCGACCGCACGTTCAAGGTGACGGAGGTATTGCGCGTGCTCGCGGGCATCGTGGCATTCCTCGGTATCTTGAGCGCGCTGCTCGCAATCGAGCTCGAGCGGTCGCGCGAGCTCGGCGTGCTGCGCACTCTGGGGTTCACGCCGAGCGGCCTCGGCGCGACGCTGCTCACGCAAACCGGCTTGCTCGGTCTCGCGGCGGGACTCGCGGCGATGCCGATCGGCGCGGCGCTGGCGTGGCTGCTCGTGCACGTGATCAACCGGCGCTCGTTCGGTTGGACGATGGACTTCGTCGTGACGCCGGGAGCATTGGTGTCCGGCGTGTCGTTAGCTGTGGTCGCCGCGCTGCTCGCGGGACTCTACCCGGCGTGGCGGGCGAGCCGAATCGAGCTCGGCGCTGCGCTGCGGGAGGATTAATGAGACGGTTCATCTTAGTCGCAGGGCTGGCCGCCGTTCTCAGCGCTTGCGGCGAGCCGGCGCGCGACCCGGAGCGAGCGCCGCAGAACACCGGTCTGCGACTGCTCGGCAGCGAGGCCGCGGACGGCTTCGCGCGCGCCGTCGCGCCGCGCGAGCTCGTGTTTCCTGCGGATCACGGCAGCCATCCCGATTACCGCACGGAGTGGTGGTACTTCACGGGTAACGTGGCCACGGCCGGCGGGCGGCACTTCGGCTTCGAGCTCACGTTTTTTCGCTATGCGCTTGCGCCGCCGTCGGTGCGCGCCGAAGACGCTTCGGCGTGGCGAACCGAGCAGGTTTGGATGGCGCATTTCGCCGTTACAGACACGGCCGGGGCGCGCTTCATCGCGCGCGAGCGCCTGACACGCGAGGCGCTTTCGCTGTCCGGAGCCGAGGCCGCGCCGCTGCGGGTGTGGGTGCAAGACTGGTCCGCAACCGGCGAGGCCGGCGATGGGCTGGCCGTGCGCCTTCAGGCGCAAGACGACGCGATCGGCCTGGATTTGGGCTTGACGTCCACGGTAGCGCCCGTCGCTCAGGGCGACGGCGGGCTCGACAGCAAAGGCGCAGGCATCGGCAACGCCTCGCACTACTACTCGGTCCCGCGCCTTGCCGCGCAAGGCGAGATCACGGTCGAAGGCGAAAGCTTCGCGGTCACGGGGCTTGCATGGCTAGACCGCGAGTGGAGCACGAGCTCGCTCGAGGCTGGAGTGGCCGGCTGGGACTGGTTCGCGCTTCATCTGTCTGACGGCGGCAGCCTGATGTTCTATCGGTTGCGCACTGAGAGCGGCACTTCGAGCCCATTCAGCGGCGGCAGCCTCGTGAGCCGTGACGGGACGCGCACGGCGTTAGCCGCGAGCGACGTCACGTTGACCGTGCGCGAGCACTGGACGAGCCCCGCCACGGGCGTCCGGTACCCCGTGGCTTGGCGAATCGAGGCCCCTAAAGCGGGCATTTCTCTCGACGTGACGCCGTATTTGAAAAATCAGGAGCTCGATCTTTCGGTACGGTACTGGGAGGGTGCAGTCCACGCGGCCGGGCGCGGGCCCGAGGGCGCGTTGACCGCGCAAGGCTACCTCGAGCTGGCCGGCTACCGATGAATTTTTTTCGCCGGCGCGACATAACGCCCGTCACTCGGCGCCGACGTCTGCTACGGTTGCAGGGCCCAATGCAGGGCTAGCGAGCTAAGAATAAGACGGATGTCCTCCGCGACCATGGAACGGCGCAAGACTCCCAGGAAAGACTGGGTAATCAGCAAGGATGATGTCGGACGGGCCGTGCTCGAGTGGAAGGTGGATCCCATGCGCGCCAAGCGTATGGAGTCCGACCCCTGCGCGCGCACGTACGACTTTTTGAACCAGCTCGAAGTGCCGGATCTCGAGCTCGAGGATGACGGGCCGAAGCCGGCCCCGGCCAAGAGCTTCAATCCCTACGATCGCGACGCGCCACCCATTCGGCGCAAAAAGCGCATGCCGTAGCGCCGAGGCGCACGGCCTCGCGCTTCCGCCAGAAAAGAAAAACCCCCGGTCAACAAAGACCGGGGGTTTTTACGTTAAGA
>CAMPKU010000185.1 GCA_946887385.1 uncultured Gammaproteobacteria bacterium | reverse complement strand
GAATCGCGGCAGCGCTCGGCGCCTCGCAGGTGCTTTCGAGCGTGCTGTTCGGCGTCAGTCCCGTCGATCCCGTCGCCGTGCTGGGTGCGGCGCTGGTCGTCGTCGGCGTTGCCTTCGCGGCGGGCGCTATGCCCGCGCGCCGCGCGGCACGCGTCGATCCGAGCCGAACGCTTCATTACGAATGATGTCGTCGCCGCACGCACGTACGGGGATAACCGGTGTTTGAAGATCTGCGTTTCGCTGCGCGCGTGCTCATCAAGAACCCGGGCTTCGCGGCGGCCGCGTGTCTCACGCTGGCTCTCGGCATCGGCGCGAACACGGCTGTCTTCAGCGTGGTCAACGGCGTGCTGCTGAAACCGCTGCCGTATCCCGAGCCCGAGCGCGTCGTGTATCTTGCGCGCGCGTTTGCAAACGGCACGACGAGCTCGACGCTGACCGCTTGGAAGTACGACTACTTCCTGCGCAACACGACGGTCTTCGAAGCCGTCGCGACGCATAGTGGGTGGGCCACGGCCATCGGCGCGGCCGAGGACGCGGCCGAGGTTCGCGGGCTGCGCGCATCGGCCGGCTTCTTCGCCGTCAACGGCATCGCGCCAGCGATCGGGCGCGCGTTCTCGGCCGAGGAGGACGCACCGGGTAGCCCGCCCGTCGTCGTTTTGAGCGACGCCGTGTGGCGCGAGCGCTTCGGCGCCGACCTGGGCGTGCTCGGCCGCTCGATCGAGCTCGGCGGCGAGCCGCACACGATCGTCGGCGTCATGCCGGCCGCATTCGCGTTCCCCGAGCTTCCGGCGTTCATGGACTTCATCGTGCCGTATCGCGTCGTCCCAGACATCCGGGACGGCGGTCACAACTACACGGTGAGGGCACGGCTGGCCGAGGGCGTCACGCGCGAGCGAGCAGCCGCGGAGCTCGAGGCCGTGTCGGAGCGCTTCCGTGTCGATCATCCGGATCTACTCGGCCGTAACGACGTGGGCGTGCGCATCATCGACTTCTCCGCCATGCATGTCGGCGGCACCGCGACGCGGTTGTGGCTCTTGCTCGGCGCCGTGGGCTTCGTGTTGCTGATCGCCTGCGCGAACGTCGTGAACCTGCTGCTGGTGCGCTCTGCCGCTCGCGCGCGCGAGATCGCGATCCGCGCCGCCGTCGGCGCGGGACGCGGCCGCATCGCGCGTCAGCTCGTGGCCGAGAACCTACTCGTGGGGCTCGTGGCGGCGCTGCTCGGGGTCTTGATCGGGCAGTGGACGCTCGAAATTTTGCTCGCGCTCGCGCCCGGCGGGCTCGTCCGGCCGGAGCAGATTGCGATCATGGGCGAAGGCGGCCTGCCGCGCGCCGGTGAAATCGGGCTCGATCTGCGCGTGCTCGCGGCGGCGCTCGCCATCGGCGCCGGTACCGGTGTGCTGTTCGGCCTCGCCACGGCCGCCTACGCGCCCACCGATCCCAGCGCGACGCTGCGCGACGGCGGCTCGGGCCGCACCGGCGGGCCGGGCGCGCGGCGCCTTCGTGCCACGCTCGCCGCGGCCGAGGTCGCGATCGCAGTCGTGCTGCTCGCGGGTGCGGGTCTGCTCGTCGCGAGTCTAGCCAAGCTCTCGGCCGTGGATACGGGCTTCGAACCGGACGGCGTCACGGTTCTCGAGTTTCCCCGCACGCCGGAGAACTACACGGTCGAGCAACTCGCCGGCTTCGAGCAGCGCGCGCTCGAGCGCCTACGCGCGCAGCCCGGCGTCGTCGCGGCCGGCGCGACGTCGATGCTGCCGCTGCGCGGGCAGTACAACTTCCCGATGACCGTCGTCGGGCGACCGGACGCAAGCGGCGAGCCGCAGTGGCACACGACTTCGCCGGGCTACTTCGAGACGCTGCGCGTGCCGATCGTGCGCGGCCGCGATTTCACGGCCGCCGACGACGCGGCAAACGCGGCGCCCGTCGTGCTCGTCAACGAGGCGTTCGCGCGCGCGTACTTCGACGGCGAGGATCCGCTCGGCCAGCGGATTGCGATCGGCCAGTACGAAGGCGAAGGCGTCGACGGCTTCGTCGATCCGCCGCGCGAGATCGTCGGCGTCGTCGCCGATCAGCGCGCGCTCGGGCTCAGGCAGACCGCGGCGCGCGCGACGCTCTACGTGCCGCGTGCACAAACGCCCGCCATCGAGCCGGACGCCAACGGCGCAAGCGGCGTATGGGCGCTCGGCGGCATCGTCGTTCGCACCGACGGCCGCATCGCGCTCGGCAGCCGCGCCCTCGACGCGCTCGTCCGCGAAGCGGATCCGAACGTGCCCGCGCCGCGCATCGGCACGATGAACGACGTGATCGGCGCATCGCTCGAGGAGGAGCGGTTCTACACCGTGCTGCTCGGCGCGTTCGCCGCGCTGGCCCTTGCGCTGGCTGCGATCGGCATCTATGGCGTCGTTGCGTTCACCGTGCAACAGCGAACGAGCGAGATCGGCATCCGCATGGCGCTTGGCGCCGACGCGGCGGCCGTGCTCGGTCTCGTGCTCCGGCAAGCGATGCTGCCCGTGCTCGTGGGGATCGGGCTCGGCGTGGCGGCGGCGCTCGGCCTCACGCGCCTGCTGCGCGGGCTCCTCTATGAAATGAGCGCGACGGACCCGGCCACGTTCGCCGTCGTCGCGGCCGCGCTGGCGGCGGTGGCGCTCATGGCGGCGTTCGTGCCGGCGAAGCGCGCGGCGGCCGTGGATCCCGCTATCTCGTTGAGGCGGGACTGAGCACGCCACGCTCTATCGATTTTCCAGTCGGATTGCCCGGATTCTCTAGGCGCGGCTCCCTGTTCGCCGTGCTAGCCTTTCAGCTATGAGTGCTGCACGTCCGCTGGTGGCTCCACCGGATCCGGACTCCACGGATCACTTCGTCTATCTGCACGGGCAGTGGGAAGACTACGAGCGCTTGCTCGCCATGCGCGGCGAGTCGTCGGTGCCGCGGATCAGCTACTTGGAAGGGCTCATCGAGCTCATGTCGCCGTCGCAGTACCGCGAGCTCGACAAGAAGCGGCTCGCGCGCCTGCTCGAGGCATGGGCGGAAGAAGCCGGCGTCGATCTTGAGGGATACGGCTCGTGGACGCTCAAGAAGAAAAGAGCGAAGCGCGGCGCCGAAGCCGACGAGTGCTACACCGTCAACCGCCGAACGGTCAGCGACCGCGATCGGCCGGATATCGCCATCGAGGTGATCTGGACGTCGGGCGGAATCGACAAGCTCGAGGTTTACCGCAAACTCGGTGTTCGCGAGGTGTGGCACTACGAACGCGGAACGCTGCGGTTCTTCGCGTTGCGCGGCGAGCGCGGCCGTGAGAGCTACGCCGAGATTCCGCAGAGCGGGTTCCTGCCGCAGTTGCCCCGGGAGCTGATTCTCGCGGGGATGCAGGATGCGTCGCAAAGCCAGACGGCGGCGGTCCGTGCGCTGCGACAAGCGCTACGCGTCCGAGCTTGAGCCGCTTCACAGTTCACACTTTGGGCCACCGTTCCGGAAGGTGTATGCTTGGTGTATGGCACGCACGAACATCGACATCGATGAAAAGGCTTGCGCAGCAGTAATGCGGCGCTACCGTCTCAAAACGAAACGCGAGGCGATCAACTTCGCGTTGCGCGCCCTTGCGGCTGAGCCGCTAAGCGCGGCTGCCGCTCGCAAGCTGCGAGGTTCGGGTTGGAGCGGCGATCTCGAAGCGATGCGCACCGACCGAGTCTCTTGATCCTCATCGATACGTCCGCGTGGGTCGAGTTCTTGCGCGACACCGGCTCGCCTGTCTGCGAGCGCGTCGATAAATTGCTCGAGTCGCGGATAGCCACGTGCGACGCCGTAAGGATGGAAGTCCTGGCCGGCGCGCGCGACGAGGACCACCTGCAGCAACTGCGCAGGCTGCTCGCGCGCGCGACGCTGCTACCCACGGAGCCGATCGACTACGATGCGGCCGCGGCTCTCTATCGCAGCTGTCGGAGCCAAGGCAGGACGGTCCGCAAGCTCATCGACTGCTTAATCGCCGCAGTCGCGATCCGGGCGAACGTGCCGATTCTGCACCTCGACGAGGACTTCACCAGCATGGCGGCCGTCACGGCCCTCCGAACGGATAATGAGCGGTAGGTTCCTGCTCAGCCGAACAGCACGTAGCACAGCACGGCGCCGACGAGCGACATCGACAAGCCCCAAAACAACAAACCGTTGAACAGCTTGCGCGTGTCGGTGCCGGCCGCCGCGCCCGCGATGAACAAGGCGCCGACCGTCGACAGCGACGACAGATCGACGAGGCTCGCGGCCACGTTCATCGACCAGGCGATCGGCAGCGGATCGAGGCCGCCGAGCCGACTGCTGAGCTCCGGCACGATCGGCAGAAACGCCGGCAACACCACGCCCGAGGTGCTGCTGTACACCGACACGAGCCCCACGCCGAAGCCGACGATCGGTTCGATGGTGGCAGGCGTGGACAAATTCGCGATGCCGGTGGTGATGAGCGCCAAACCTTCCGTCTTTTGCAGTAGCGCAACGAGCACCGTCACGCCCGTCACCATGAGAATCACGCCCCACGGCATGCGCGCGATGGCCTTCGATTCCTCGACGGTGCGAGCGAGCACGAGCACGGTGGCCACGATCAGCGCTACCATGCCCACGTTCAAGTCGAAGCCCACCACGGCCGCGATCAGCGCCGCGATGCCGGCGGCAGTCACCCAATGCCGCACGGCCATGGGCTCTACTCTTTCCACGTCGGCCGCGTCGGCGCGCGCAGCGCCGCGGCGGAACAGCTTCCAGCCGCCAAGCAGCAGGAAGCCGCCGACGCCGACGAGCGCGTGCGCGAGCGCGTTGTAGGCGAACGTCCACCACTCCACGCCGCCGAGGCCGATGCGCTCCATCACCCCATGCGCCACGATGCCCGTAGGCGCGAACGGCGACAGCGTGCCGGCCAGCGCGCCGTTGCCCGTCATGATGGCCATCAGGAGCGGCGGCACGCCGGCGCGTGCGGCCACGGCCATCGCGGGCGGCGCGAGTAGCGCGCTCGCGGGCGTGGCGCCCGCGCCGATCGTCGCGAGCACGAAGCCGATGAGAAAAAACATCACGGGCAACACGCCGGCGTGGCCGCGGCACAACCGCACCGCGCGCTCCGTGAAGCGCGCGAGCGTGCCGTTCACCTCGGCGATCGCGAAGAGCAGCGTCACACTGACGAGCGTGACCAAGAGATCCACGGGAAACCCGTCGAGCACTTCGCCCGGCGTCATCCCGGCAAGCCCTACCCCAACGAGCAGCGCGAGCGCGAGCGACAGCACGCCGACGTTGATTGTGGTCGTGCAGCTCAACGTGACGGCCAAGACGAGCGCCGCGACGGAGATCCACGCGAGGCTCATCGTGGAGCGCCGCTAGCCTTGCTTCGCCGGCGCCGTCAGTGCGCGCACGAGCGTCGTGACGTCGTCTAGCCGCTCGAGACCCTCGACGAGCTCGAACGCCTCGTCGACGGCGGGCCGCGGCAGCACGAGCGCCGCGCAATCGCTCCACTTCTCGTAGAGCTCGTCGCGCGTGAACGGCAGATCCGGGCCGCCGCGGTAACGCTCGTCGGCGTGCTCGACGAGCGTGCGGCCGTCGATGAGGTCGATCTCGACCGTGCTCCGGATCTTCTCCCAGCCCTTCGCTTCGATCTCGGGGTCGAGCACGCGCTCGACTTTGCGCATCAACGCCTGCACCGGTGCGCTTTGGACGAACTCGTCGTTGAACTCGTGAATGCCGGCTTTGCGGCGCAGCGCAATGGCGCTGACCATGAACGCGGGGCAGAACTTCGCCTCGAGCTCGTTCGTGGCGATCGGGTACCGCAGCGGGTTCAAGATGTTCGAGCCGGCGCGCACACGGATACCCAAGATCTCGTCGGGCTTCACGTCGTGCTTCAGTACGAGCCGGCGCATCGCGTCCATCGTCGGATGGCCGAGCACGCCGCACGGATACGGCTTGATCGACACGCCGGGCGAGATGATCGTATGCGGCTTGCCCAGCAGCGGAATGATGCGTGCCGGGTCGAAGCCTTCGCCATGGCTGAAGGTTTGGAAGAAGCCCCACGGCGGATCGAGCGCATCCTTACCGCCCGTGAACCCGCGCGCCGCGAGCTCCGCGGCCGTCACGCCGTTCTCCGCGGCGCGGCCCACGTGCAGCGGCTTCGTCATGCTGCCGAAGCTCACGCGAATGCCCGACGCCGAGCTGGCCGCGATCGCGAGCGCGTGCGCCGTTTGCGTGGGATCGAGGCCCAACAGCTTCGCCGTGGCCACGGCCGCGCCGAACGTGCCCACGGTGCCCGACGAGTGGAAACCCTTCTTGTAATGATTGGGGTGGATTGCCTCGGCGATCTTGCACTCCACCTCGAAACCGGTGAGAAACGCCTCGAGCAGCTGCGCGCCCGAGATCTTGCGCGGCTCGCCGACAGCGAGCGCGGCCACGAGCGGCGGCATCGTGGGATGCGTGAGCAAGCCGAAGATGCGGTCGGCGCTCGTCGCGAGCTGTGTATCGTCCCAATCGAGCGCATGGCCGGCCGTGCCGTTGACGAGCGCTGCGGACGCGGACCCCGTTTTGAACGGCCGTGGCCCGAAGACGGTAGCAAGCCCGCGCGCGTCCGTGCCCTGCACGTGCTCGTGCAGGATGCGGCCCGCGTCCTGCGTCGAGCCCGCCAGCATCACGCCGAGGCCGTCGACGATGCAGCGTTTCGCGATTCCGACGGCTTCGGCGGGAAAGTCGGCGAGCCGCGCGGCTTGAATGAAGTCGACGACTGCGCGCGTCGCGGTTCTCGGTGTTGGCATAGGCCGGCAAGCATAGCCGCGCCCTGGCGCATCGGCCACACGCTCAGCGCGCGCGCTCCGCGAGCGCATAGAGCGGCTCGAGCACCCACTCGTAAATGCGCCGGCGCTCGAGCAGCACGTCGGCCTCCACGGCCATGCCGGGCAGCAGGCGCCGCGGTGCGCCGTACGCCGTCACGGTTTGCGAGGCGAGCGCCACGGCCACGCGATAGAGCGGTTCGCCGCCGTGCGTGGCATCGCCGCCGGCCACCGTGGTGGCGGAGATCGCGACCACCGTGCCGCGCGCGTGGCCGAACTTTTGATACGGAAACGCGGCGTAGCGCAGTCGAACCTCGTCGCCGGCCGCCAGGAAGCCGACGGCGCGGCTCGGCGCGAACAGCTCGGCCACGAGCGTGGGCGCGCTCGGCACGATCCGCGCCAGCACGACGCCGGCCGGCACGGCCTGGCCCGCCTCCGCCGTGAGCCCCGTAACGGTTCCCGACTGTGGCGCCGTGACGATGGCCGCGCGCCGCGCTTCGTTCTCGATGATTTGCAGCTCGTTGCCGGCCAACGCGCGCTTTAGCTCGGCGATCGCGTTCGCGTAGCGCGGCCGAAGCGTTTGCAGGCGCTCGTCGACTTCCGCGGCAACGCGCTCGAGCGCGGCTGCCTCCCGCTCGAGCACTTCGATGCCGCCGCGCTGCTCGAGCAGCTCCGCCTCACGCATCGCCCACTGCTCGTCGGACAAGAATCCGCGCGCATGCAGGTCCGCATAACGTTGCGTCGCGCGCTCCACTAATGCGAGCCGGCCGCGCTGGGCCGCCAGCGCCGCAGCCAGGCTCGCGGCTTCTACGCCGAGCGTCGCCTGCCGCGCGTGCAGCGCCGCTTCCTCGGTGGTCTCGAGCCGGCGCGTGTTTTCGATTTGCGCTGCAAGGCTCGCGCGCCGGCCCTCGAGCTCCGCATCGATCGCCGTTTCCAGCGCAGGGCCGCGCAGCGTGAAGCGCTCGCTCGACAGCACGAGCAGCACATCGCCGGCCGCTACCGGCTCGCCCTCGCGGACGCGCTTCTCCACGATCGTGCCGGCCTGCGGGCTCGCGACCTCGATGACGCCACGCTCGGGCACGATCCGTCCCCGCAGCGTGGTATGCGCCGTGTAGCTGGCGAGCCCCGCGAATGCCGCCAAGCCGCTCGCGACGAGCCCTGCGCACGCCGCAAGAAACGCAAACGAGGTCGGCCGCGCGAGCACGATCGCTCCGTGATCGTCGCGCTTGCGCGCCGCAACGGCGGCGCTGCGAAATAGCGGCTGCTCGGTGTGCACAATCGTCCTCCTTGCCAGCTGCGATGCTAGGCGTGAGTGCGTTCGGCCGTGATCCGCGATTCTCTGCAAGGTGACCGGAAACGGCGCCGGCTTCCGGCTGCCGGCCGTGCTGTAGTGACAGCCTCGACAAGGACGTTGGGGTCCGCAGTCATGAGTCGCACCGAATCGCTGCGCACGCAGCTCGAAGGATTCGTCGCACGCGTGCAGCGCGAGACGCAGGTGCCCGGCATCGGCGTAGCCGTGAGCGTGGCCGGCGAGCGGTTCTACGCGTGCGCCGGCACGCTCGCTGCGCGCGGCGCGGCCCCGCTCAAGCCCCGCGCGCGTTTTCACTTGGGTTGCACCACGAAGCTGCTGCTCGCGATGCTCGCGCTCGAGCTGTCGCACGAAGGGGCTCTCGACCTCGACGCCGCGATCGGCGAGTACCTTCCGGAGCTGCGCTCCGCGGCGCACGGCCGCGGCGTGCGCGTCGCTCATCTGCTTTCCCACACGAGCGGCTATCGCGGCACGCATATCTTGGACGACGCCACGCGCATCGATCGCTGGGACGACCTCGTCGCTTACTTGCACGCGGCGCCGGCGCTGTTCTTTGCGGGTACCGTATTCAGCTACGAGCACACCGAATCGGTGCTGCTCGGCGAAATCGTGCGCCGCGCAGCCGGCCGGTCGAGCCTCGAGCTCATCGCGGAGCGCCTGCTCGCGCCGCTCGCCATCGCGCCCGGCACGTTTGGCGCCAGCGCCAACGAGCATGACGCAGGCCGGCATCGTTTCGACGCCCGCTCGACGAGCTTCGTGCCGCTCGACACAGTTCCGCCTCTTGCGCCTTTCTGGTTGCCGGCGTTCTCGGCATATACGGTTACGCTCGCCGAGCTGCTGCGTATCGCCGAAAGCGCTATGGGCGCGCCGCCGGCAGGAGCTCCGCGCCTCGCGAAGTCGACGCTGGCCGCGCTCGCAATGTCCGTGGTGCGCCTGCCGCCGACGGCCGGCGGGCCGCTGCGCGAGCTGCTGCCCGTGGGCTTCGGGCTCGGCACCGGCGAGCTGCGCGACGGTTGTCGCGGCAACACCGGGATCTCCGCGGGGCAGTGTCTCGG
>CAMPKU010000184.1 GCA_946887385.1 uncultured Gammaproteobacteria bacterium | reverse complement strand
AGCTGCCGCGCGGCAGCTATGCCGTGAAAGCGAGCTATGCCGGTAGCGCCTCAGTGCTCGGCGGCGGCAGCATCGAGCCGCCGGTCGCACACAGCGCTGCCGCGTCGCTCCCGCTCGGCGCGCGCACCGGCTGGGCGGCCGCCGCGCTCATTCTGATGGCCGCGATCGGCGCGCTCACCTTACAGCACGATCCGCCCGCCGCCGCGAACCTGGCAGCGGCCGTAACGCCCGAGCGCGCGCACGTCACGAAAATCGCCGTGGTGCCGTTCGAGAATTTGAGCGGCGTGCCGGCCTTCGACCGGCTCGCCGCCGGCCTTACCGAAGAGATCATGTTGCGGCTCGACGAGCTGAATCTATTCGTGATCGCGACGCACGCTGCATGGTATTCACGCGACAAAGCGCTCGCCGGCGTGCTGGGTCACGAGCACACGTACGTTCTTACCGGCAGCGTGCGGGAAAATGCCGGCGGCGCGCGCATCACGGCCCGGATCATCGAGGCGGCAACCGGAGCGCAGATCTGGAGCGCGGCCTACGACGGCCCACCAGGCATCGAGAACCAACCCGTGTTGCAGGCCAAGGTTGCGCGCGACACCGCCGCGGCGGCCGGGCCGTTCGGGCCCGTGTTCGATGCCGAGCTCGCGCTCGTGCGCAGCGAAGCACATGCGCTCGAGCTTCCGGACTGCCAAACCCGCTATCGGGCGTTCCGCCGCGCGACCAACCCGGCGCTGTTTCCCGACGCCGCTGCGTGTTTTCAAAGTCTCGTCGAGCGGCGGCCCCAGCTTGCGGGCGCATGGGCCGGGCTCGCGATGGTGACGATCGACGAGCACATGTTCTACTCGGGCGGCGAGGGCGATTCGCCGCTCGATCGAAGCCGGGAGCCGACGCGCAAAGCGCTCGCGCTCGAACCCAACAATGTGCTCGCGAATGCGGCCTTGGCGCGCGCGCAATTTTACGGCGGCGACCCGGCCTTCGTTGCGACGGCCGAGAGAACCCTGGCGCTCGATCCAAGGAACGTGGAAATGATGGCGCTGATGGGCATCCTGCTCACGGCGTATGGTGACGACGCACGCGGCTTGGAGCTCCTCGCTCATGCGGAGGAGCTCTCGCCGAACCCTCGCGGCCCTTTCCACATCGCTCGCGTGTTCGCCGATCTGCGTGCGGGGGAGTCGTGCAACGCGCAGGCTGCGGCCGAAAAAATCCAATCGCCGCAGTGGTTCATCACCTACGCCCTGATCAGCGCGGCGGCGGCACTATGCGGCGACGAGCAAGCCGCCACCGCGGCTCGCGGCCGGCTGCTCGCACTGGCACCGAACTTCGAAGCCGAAGGTCGCGAGCTCATCGGCTATTGGGGGTTCGACCCCGCGCTCAAGCAGGCGCTCCTGACCGGCCTGCACCGCGCCGGCTTCGAGCTACGCTGAATAGGGGGACGGATTTATTTTCCGCGACTCCGCGCTCCGCAAGCCCCGCCGACCGGAGCGGAAAATAAATCCGTCCCCTTTTTCGGTTTCCTTTTCAGAGCAGCGGGCGCGGCTGACGCCGCGGTGTGATCGAGAGGCGGAGAAGGCGCGCGTCGTCGCCGGTCGCGACTTCCGCTTCTTCGCCGTCGCGAACGACCAAACGAGGTGAGCTCACGAGCACCTCGTTCTCACCCTGGCGCTCGAAGATTTCCATCTCGATCAAGATCGGGCCGTCGGGCAGCAGCTTCGGCACGATCGTGAACCTGAACTCCTCGAGGCGCAGGTCGTTGACGTTGGGCACGAGCGTCGCGTCGTCCACGACGAGTTGCGTGAACCATTGGCGCGTGTCGACGGCCGCGGAGCCCGGCGTGGTGGTGACGAGCGCCATGCCGATGTCCATCAAAACTTGGTCAGCGAAGATCCGCGTAGCAAACAGCAGCGCACCGCCCGTCACGATCGCGGCGAGTGTGCCGAGCAGCGGGCGAAGCGGCACGCTGAGGCGCGGGCCGCCCACGGCTCGCTCGTCGCTCAAGTCCGCCACATCGAGCTCGAACACGGCCGCCAGCGAGCGAGCGGACTCGTAGGACGCCGTACCGGTCTTTTCAATCCGTTGAATCGTACGCAAGCCGAGTCCCGTGACCTCGGCCAAGTGCTCTTGACTCCAGGCCCGGCGTTCGCGCTGCTCGCGGATGTACGTGGGGTCGACTTTCATTTCCATCGTGGCGCTCCGAACAAAAGGAGCGCCAAGGTCACCGATCGACGGCCCGGCCGCCACGAAAATAGGCCGCCGGTCTTACGCCGCCGACCCGCCACTCTGCCGCCGCGGCGCTATTCCGCGGTACAGCTCCAGTTGGCGGCGTCTTTGAGGTCGCCGGAACCGTCGTACTGGGCATAGGCCGGATACGCACACACGGGGCGCGACAGGCCCGACACGCTGCCCGTGGCTGCCATCTCGTCGGGCGCGACGTCGCGTTCGCGCCATTGCTCGAGCGCCGCCAGCGTATCGAACGTGTCGACGCCCGGGCCGCCGCGGCAATGCCCCATGCCCGGGGCCAGGAACAGCCGCATCCAGTCGTGCTGCTCCGGCCCCATCTCGTCCCGCACGCTCTCGTAATAGAGCACCGTGTTCTCGGGTGTGATGCCCGTATCGCGCCAACCGGCGTACAAGAGCAGCTTGCCGCCGTGGGCTTCGAATGCGCGCAGGTCGGGGTCGACCGCGTCGACGTGCCGCGCGGCCGCGTCGATGCGCGGCATGTCGCGATCGAGGTCGAACTGCCGCCAATCGTAATTCGCGTCTTGGAAACCGAGGATGCGGATGGTGTCGAACGCGAACGCGCCCGGCCCTTCCTGCGAGCTCTCCATCGCCGGGATGGGGTTGCCGTAGGCCTGCCCCGAGAAGATCAGCTCGCCCTGGCTGTTGCGCAGACCGCCATAGAACGTCTGCACCGACTTCAGCTCGCCGGGCGTCAAGCAGCTATCGCCCGCGCCGCCGGCGCCACACGCGAGCGTCGTGAAATCGAACGAGCATTGCCGCGGATTGTTGAGGAACCCTTCGCCCAGCGTGTCGCACTGCTTTAGCACGGCATCGTTGACGAGCTTGGCTTTGGCTTCCGAGAGCGCCTCGTCGGGATGGCGCGCCAAGTGAATGTCTTGATAAGCGCCCGCCGTGTGCATGTGCACGTGCCGATTGGCGAGCGCGCCGGCGATGATGCCGTCGTAGTCGCCGGGATAGCGCTGCGCGGCCATCACGCCTTGCCGGCCGCCCGTGGAGCAGCCCTTGTAGTACGAGTAGTCGAGCGGGTCTTGATAGAACACGTCGATGAGGCGCTTCGACTTCACGGTCATGTCGTGCAATGCGCGGTACGCGAAATCGACGATCTTCTCCGGAGCCCCAAGCGCGAACATGCCCGCCGGGCCGTCTGCCGCAGAGTGACCGGTGTCGGTCGCGGCCGTCGCATAGCCGCGGCGCAACGCCGCCTGCATGTCACCGTAGCCTTGAATCGAGCCCGCCCAGCCGCCGTTGCCGACGGCGAGAAACTTGCCGTTCCAATTCTCGGTGGGCAGCCAAAGCTCCACGTTGATGTGGGAATCCGCCGTGGGCGTGAGCACGAGGGTGACGCGGCAGTGTTGCGGGATCGGCTGCGGCGGCGGCGCCGACTGTTGCTGCGGCCGCGTCTCCGCGCCCGCGGGCTTGAAGAGTCCCGCGGCGACGTCCACGGCGCTCGTGATGGTTGCGCGCTCGAGCTCGAGGTTCATGAGCTCGGTGCACGGCATGTTCAGTGCACCGGATGCGGCGATGACGATGGCTAGCATGGGTCCTCCTCGGTCGACGCGCGGCAGGCGCGCGGCCGGTTCAATCATTGGCACCGCGCCGGGACGCGGTCAAGCGCGGCCCTCTAGAGCGCCTCGACAGCGATGGCCCGCCCCCAAAGCTGACTCATGATGCGGCTCGCCGAGTGCGCATCGCCCGTGGTCCAGAACCGTTCGTCGGGGCGCGCGTCGACTCGCCCGATCAACGCCCCCGGCACCTTGCGCACCACCTGCCGTGCGACGGCCTCGCCGGTGTCGATGAGGTGCACGCGCGCCCCCGCGAGCTCGGCGATCAGCGGCCGTAAGAACGGATAGTGGGTACAGCCGAGCACGATCGTGTCGGCACCGCGCTTCAGCAGCGGCGCGACAAAGCGCGCAACGAGCTCGCGGGTCGCCGCACTTGTGAGCTGGCCGGCTTCGACTTGCTCCACGAGGCCGGGGCACGCCTGCGTGACGATCTCGACGTCGCCGGCGTACTGCTCGAGCAGCGCCGCGAACCGCGCGCTCTCGAGCGTGCCGACGGTCGCGAGCACGCCGACCACGCGGCTGCGCGTCGCCGTGACGGCCGGTTTAACGGCCGGCTCCATCGCGATGATCGGAATGTCGAAGCGCTGCCGCAGCATCGCGGCGGCCGCGGCCGTTGCGGTATTGCAGGCGATCACGATGGCGGCCGCGCCGTGGCGCACCAGAAACTGCGTGAGCGTGAGCGAGCGTTCGCGGATGTAGTCGGGCGTCTTGTCGCCGTAGGGCACGTTTCCCGAGTCGGCAACATAAAGCAGCGGCACGCTCGGAAGCTGTGCGCGGACGTGCTTTAGAACCGATAGCCCGCCGACGCCGGAGTCGAAGACGCCGATCGCGCTAGCGCTCAGCGCCGCCCCCGATCACACCGGCCAATGACACGCGTTTCACAGCACCTCCGTCCTTCCGTGCGCAGGATCGCGACTCTATTCCCGGAGGCTGCATTACGGCAACTTGCCACGGGACAACCCTGGACAGGTAAGCTACCGGATATGAGCACTATCGAAGCTCTGGCGCGAGCGCCTTCGGGCATCGGCGGCCTCGACGACATTCTGCGCGGGGGGTTTCCGCTCGGCCGCATGTACCTAGTCGCGGGCCTGCCCGGCACCGGCAAAACCACGCTGGCGATGCAGTTTTTGCTGGAAGGAATCCGCCGCGGCGAGCGGTGCTTGTATGTCACGCTCGCCGAGACGCGCTCCGAGGTGGAGTACGTGGCCAGGAGTCACGGCTGGGACTTATCGCAGTTGCACCTCACCGAGCTCGTACCCTCCGAGCACAAGCTGTCGGCGGACTCGCAGCTCACGGTGTTCAGCCCGTCGGAGCTCGAGCTCGGCGAGACCACCGAAGCGCTGCTCGAAGCGGTCGAGGCTTGTGAGCCGCAGCGCGTCGTGGTCGACTCCGTGTCGGAGCTGCGGTACATCGCGCAAAACTCGCTGCGCTACCGCCGGCAGATTCTCGCGCTCAAGCGGTACTTCAGCGAGCGCGGCTGTACGGTGTTGATGCTCGACGATCGCTCCGGCGGCGAGCAAGGCGACCACCTTCAAACGCTCGCGCATGGCGTCATCGTGCTCGAGCAGCTTGCCAATCAGTTCGGGGCCGAACGCCGCCGGCTGCGCATCAGCAAGCTGCGCGGCGTAGCGTTTCGCGGCGGCTTCCATGACTTCACGATTCGCGAGGGCGGGCTCGACGTGCACCCGCGCCTGGTCGCGGCAGAACATCCGCCTGAATTGATCGAGCGCGACTTGCCGAGCGGCAACCGTGAGCTTGACGGTCTGCTCGGCGGCGGCCTGCCGGCCGGTACCAGCACGCTGATGATGGGGCCTGCCGGCACGGGCAAATCGTCGGTGGCCACGCTGTTCGCGACGGCTGCGGCCGCGCGCGGCGAGCGCACCGCGATGTTCGTTTTCGACGAGAACATCGGCACGTTCCGCTCGCGCTCACGCAAGCTCAGCATGCCGGTGGACCAGGCCATGACCGACGGCATGATCACGGTTCAGCAGATCGACCCGGCCGAGCTGTCGTCGGGCGAGTTCGTGGCCGTGGTTCGGCGCGCCGTGGATGGCACGGACGGGGCGGGGACCCCGGCGAAGCTCATCATCGTCGACAGCTTGAACGGCTATTTGAACGCCATGCCCGAGGAGAAATTCCTAACGGCACAGCTGCACGAGCTGCTCGCGTATCTCGGCCAGAAAGGGGTCGCAACAATTCTCACGCTGACTCAATCCGGAATGATGGGCAGCAGCATGGCCTCGCCCGTGGACACCACCTATTTGGCCGACAATGTCGTGCTGTTCCGGTACTTCGAAGCCGCGGGGTGGGTGCGCCGCGCGGTGTCCGTGGTGAAAAAGCGCAACGGCTTTCACGAGCGCACGATCCGCGAGGTCGACATCAACTCGCGAGGCATCGTCATTGGCCCTGCCCTTGAAGAGTTCCAGGGCGTTCTCACAGGCGTGCCGAATTACATGGGCAAGCCCACGAAGCTGATGGACAAGAGCTAGATGCAGGAGTCTAGCCCCTGGGGGACGATCGACGAGTTTTGCGTGCTCGTGGTGCCGGCCACCACGGCGGACGCCGTTGCGATCGAGAAGCTGCTTCGCGCCTACGCGCTTTCTTGCCGCGTGCTACCCAGCACGGCCGCGCTGTGCGACGCGCTGCGCGGCGCGGCCGGCGTCGTCGTGATTGCCGAGGAGCCGCTCGTTCAAGACTCCGAGCTGCTCGTCGAGCGCATCCGCGCGCAAGAGGTTTGGTCCGACATCCCGGTCATCGTGCTGTCGCGCGCGGGGCTCGAGTCGGCGGCGCTGGCCGAAATCGTGCCGCGGCTCGGTAACGTGAGCGTCATCGAACGGCCCGTGCGCATGTCGACGCTCGTGACATTGATCAGCTCGAGCTTGCGCGCTCGCACGCGGCAATATCAGGTGCGCGCGCATCTCGCCCAGCAGGAGGAGGCACGAAGGACAATTCAGGAAGCCGAGCAGCGCTTCCGCTTACTCGTCGAAAACATCGAGGACTACGCCATCTTCATGCTCGATACCGAAGGCCGGGTCACGAGCTGGAATAGCGGGGCCGAGCAGATGCTCGGCTACACGGTCGACGAGGTGCTCGGTCAACCTGCCGCACGATTCTTCGTGAAGGGCGACGACGTGCTCGAGCGGGAGATGCAAGAAGCACAAGCCACCGGGCGCGCCACGAGCACCGGCTGGCGCGTGCGCAAGGACGCTGGGCACCGGTACGTCGAAGGCCTGCTCAACGCCGTGCGCGACGACGACGGGCGGCTGCTCGGCTACGCGAAGCTCATGAAAGACGTCACGGACAAACGCCGCGCCGAAGCCGAACGCGAGCATCTCTTGCTGTCGGAACGCGCCGCGCGCAGCGAGGCGGAGCGCGCCAGCCGCATGAAAGACGAGTTCTTGGCCACGCTCGGCCACGAGCTCCGCACCCCGCTCAACGCGATCCTCGGCTGGTCGCAGGTACTGCGGTGCTTACCGGGAGCGAACCCGGAGATCGACGACGGATTGAAGGTCATCGAGCGCAATGCGCGAGCGCAAGCGCAAATCATCGAGGATCTGCTCGACATGAGCAGCATCATCTCCGGCAAGGTGCGTCTCGACATGCAAAATGTGGAGCTCGCTTCCATCGTTACAGCGGCCATCAACGGCGTTCGTCCGGCCGCGGCGGCGAAGGGCATCCACCTGGTGGAGCGTATCGAACCGCTCGCTCGCCCCGTGAGCGGCGATCCCAACCGGCTCCAGCAGGTGTTTTGGAACCTGCTCACGAACGCAGTGAAGTTCACGCCGGAGGGCGGGCAGGTGGCCGTCACGCTCGAGCGCAAGGGTACACACGCCGCCGTTTGCGTAGCCGACAACGGCAGCGGCATCGACGATGCCTTTCTGCCGCACGTTTTCGAGCGCTTCCGGCAGGCGGACGCGTCCGCGTCGCGCCGTCACGGCGGCTTGGGCCTGGGTCTTTCGATCGTCAAGCAGCTCGTTGAGCTGCACGGCGGAGTAGTGAGTGCGGCCAGCGACGGCAAAGACAAAGGCTCGCGGTTCACCGTCGAATTGCCGCTCGCCGCGGTCGACACGTATGCCGTGGAGGCCGCAGCGGGGCGTGAGCCACGCCCGAGCGCGCTCTCGAGCGACATCGCCGCGCCGTTGCCGCGTGCCAACCTAAAGGGCGTGAGGGTGCTCGTCGTGGACGACGAGCCGGATGCCCGCGACCTCGTCGAGCGCCTCTTGACGGAGTGCGCTGCGATCGTGACGACGGCAGCGTCGGCCAGCGAGGCGCTGCAACAGGTAACTCGCGAGAAGCCCGACGTGCTCGTGAGCGACATCGGTATGCCGGAAGAAGACGGCTATACGTTGATGCGGTGGATCCGAAAGCTCGACGGCGACCGAGGCGACATTCCCGCGATTGCGTTCACGGCGTATGCGCGTGCAGAAGACCGCACCAAGGCCATGCAGGCCGGGTACCAGCTGCATCTCGCCAAGCCGGTCGAGCCCGCCAAGCTCATTGCCATGGTCGCAAAGCTGGCGAAGCGGCCGGCCATCCGACATCACTGACGGCCCGCGGCCGCATCGCCTGAACGCTGCACGCGCGCGCGTGCCGGGCCTCAATGCCAATAAGGCCGGGTGCCGTAGTGCGTGTACGCACGATCGCGAAACGCGCGGCCATCGTCCTTCGTCAAAGCCTCGAGCGAATCGGCCGGCGCCGTCTTCAGTTGATCGGTGGTAAACGAGATCACGTAGCCGCCCTGGTTCGGCTCGTAGTCGAGCTCGCTCCACGGAACGGGATGGTACTTCTCGCCCATGCCGAGCACGCCGCCGAAACTGACGACCGCGAACAAGATGTTGTTCGACGTCTTCTCTAGCACGATGTCTTTGACCTCGCCGATCTTCTTGCCCGTGCGATCGAAAACGTCTGTGCCGATGGCTTTGCCGGCGCGAATGGCAGTGGTGTGACCCGTTGCTGTCGTCATGGTCGATTCCTCCGTGTCGAAAACACCCGTTCGCATGCACGCACTATGCCAATCGCTCGGCACGCACAGCCCCGCGCCCCGCAGGGACAAGGTGCCCCGGGCTCGCGTCACGCAACCACGGATTCCGAAATCGAGACGACTACCTTGGGGTAAAGTTGGTGCCGGTGGAGAGGATCGAACTCCCGACCTTCGGTTTACAAAACCGCTGCACTACCGCTGTGCTACACCGGCGCTCCGCGATGACGCCGCCGCGCCACCGCCGCGATTATAAACCCTCTCCCCAACCCACCGACCCCGCAAGGCCGACGACCCCAAATCGCAGCGCCGACGCCTCATAACCGCAGAGCCCGCGCGTGCTTGAACCGTAGGGCCGGCGTCCGCGGACAGGGCTCTCCGGGGGCGCTCGCGCGCAGGGACGCGCGCGAGCGAG
>CAMPKU010000183.1 GCA_946887385.1 uncultured Gammaproteobacteria bacterium | reverse complement strand
CCTCACGGCCGCCCGGCAAGCGAATAGCGTGCCGGCTCCGACGATCTCGCGCAGCGCACCGAGCGCCGCGAGCGCGAACAGGAAACCGGTGCCCGTGGCGAGCGCCGACACGAACGTGAATGCGACGCCGCGCCGGCTCGCCACGTTCTCGGCATGCGCCAGCAGCCCGGTATTCACCACGATCAGCGGAACGAACAGGCCGAGCAGCTCGTGCAAATCGTAAAACAAGGCCTCGCTGAAAAGATCCAGCGCGGTAACGAGCCCAGCGAGAATCAGCAGCGTGAGCGGCGCTCGAACGCTGGGCAGCAACACGCCTCGCAGCAGCGACATCGTCGTGCTCGCCACGACGACGACCGCGGCGCTGCCGAGCCCGAGCGCGACGCCGCCTACCAGCGTGGTGGTTACCGCGAGCAGCGGGCACAAGCCGAGTAGCTGCGCGAGCGCCAGGTTGCTGCGCCAAAGCGGTGCCGTGGCCTCGTGCCAGCTTGCCGTCGTCGGGATCATGGATCGTTCGTCTCGGCCGCTGCTGCGGCGGCCTCTGCTGCCGCTGCGCGCGTGTACAGATCGTCGCGATGCTGCTCGAAGTATAGCAACGTGTCCCGCACCGCACGGACCACGGCTCGCGAGGTGACGGTGGCGCCGGATATCGCATCGAAGTCGCCGTCGTCTTGTTGGATGGCCCAACGCTGCGCCGGCGGCGCGGTCAACGCCTTACTGTCGAACTGCAGGATCCAGTCGCTCTTCGACGTCTCGATGGCGTCACCGAGTCCTTGGGTCTCGCGGTGGCTAACCGCCCGAACACCCGTCACGGTGCCCAGCGGCGAAACGCCGATCAATAGGTGGATGGCCGCGTTGTAACCGTGCGGCGCCACGGTCGCGAACACAGTAGCCATCGGCGCACCGCGATCGGTGAGCACGAACACGTCGATCGGCTCGTCTTGGCCCAGAAGCTCCGGGTCCGCCACGGCCAGCAGCGTCGTCGTCAGGTCGCGGCCGCGCAGGCCGGGCTCGAGCACGCTGTTCAGCCGGGCCACCACGCGTGCTCGCTCGTTGGCTGCGATCAGCTCGTCGCTCCAGTCGTACACCTGCGTGACGCCGTAAAACGCAGCCGCCGCGAGCGCCACGGTGACCGCAAGCGTGAGCAGCGGCTTAGCGCTGGCCATAGATTCTGGGCCGGGTGTAGCGGTTGATCAGCGGCACCGCGCCGTTCATGAGCAGCACAGAGAATGCAACGCCGTCGGGATAGGTGCCCCACGTGCGCAGCGCATACACCAGGAAGCCGATGCCGGCTCCGTAAATGAGACGGCCGCGATCGGTGCCGGCCGCCGACACGGGCTCGGTGGCGATGAAAAAGGCGCCGAGCATGGTGCCGCCGCTGAAAAGATGGAATCCCGGCGTCGCAAAGCCGGCAGGGTCGAAAACATACAGCGCGATCGCGGGCGCCAAAAGCCCCACCAAGAACGAAGTGGGAATGTGCCAGCGTATCGTGCCGGTGTAGAGCAGATACAACCCGCCGAGCGCGATGAAGTTCGCCACCCACTCCCAGCCTCGGCCGCCGAAGTCGCCGAACAGCGAGCCGCCGCGAATTTCCGCGAACGGCCGACCGGTTCGCAACCCTTCCTTCACGAGATCGAGCGGGGTGGCACGTGTGACTGCGTCGACGCTGATCTCGGCCGGCATGCTGCCCGTGAAGACGTAGCTCACGTGCTCGCCGACGGTGAGAGGGCGATAGTCGATGTCGCCCATGCGCGGCGGCAGCCATTGCGTCATCTCGACCGGGAACGACACGATCAAAAATACGTAGCCGACCATGGCCGGATTGAACAAATTCTTGCCGAGACCGCCGTAAAGTTGTTTCGCGAGCGTGATCGAGATGGCGCCGCCGATCAGCGGAATCCAAAACGGCACGAACGGGGGCAGCGCGAACGAAAGCAGTGCCGCCGTCACGAGCGCGCTCCAGTCGCGCAGCGCATGCCGCGTTTTGCGGCCGCGCAGCTTCAGCACCAGAGCTTCCGTGAACAGCGCCGCGAGCGCCGTGAGCGCGAAGTTCACGAGCAAGCCGGGGCCGAAGTACCACGTGTGGCAGAGCGCGGCCGGCACGAGCGCGTAGAGCACGCGGCGCATGATCACGGGCACGCTGACGAGAGGGCGCGCGTGCGGGGCCGTCGGTTGTTCGAAGCGCATTCGCTATTTTGCGGCGGGAGGTGTGCGTCGCTCGTGGGCCGCAAGCGCGCGTTTAGCGATGCGGAACCGCTCCGTGAGCATGATCTGTGCGGGGCAAATCACGTCGCAGCAGCCGCACTCGATGCAATCTTGCAAGCCTAGCGTGTTGAGCGAAGCGAAGTCGTTCGTGGCGGCGGCCACGAGCAGATCCTGCGGTAGCAAGCGCGACGGGCACACCATGGCGCAGTCGCCGCAGCGAATGCACGGCCACTCGTAGGTGTCGGTTCGCACCTCGTCGGCGGTGGCGGCGATGATGCAGTTCGTGGCCTTCGTGATGGGCGCGTCGTCGTCGGGCAGTGCGTAGCCCATCATGCTGCCCCCTGCGATCAGGCGCACGACGCCCTCGTTGTAACCGCCGCAAAGCGCAATGAGCTCCGCGATCGGCGTGCCGATCGGCGTTTCGACGTTTTGCGGCGACTTCACCCCGCCGCCAGTGACGGTCACGACGCGGGCCGTGAGCGGCTCGTGTGCCGCGCGCAAGCGCTCGACGGCGAACGCCGTGCCGACGTTTTGGCACACGTAGCCGAATTCGCTGGGATACCGGCCGCTCGGCACTTCCTCGCCGGTCAAGAGCTCGACGAGCTGCTTCTCGCCGCCGGCCGGATAAATCGTGGGAACCTCGGCAAGCTTCAGGCGCGGGTCGTCGACGGCCCGCGCCGCGGCTTCGATCGCTTCCATGGCCTGCGGTTTGTCGCGCTCGATGGCGATGATGCAGCGCGGCGCGTTCAGAATGTCGGTCAAGAGCCGCGCGCCCGAAACGATTTCCTCGGCGTGCGCCCGCATCAGCAAATCGTCGCAGCTGATGTACGGCTCGCACTCCGCGCCGTTGATGATCAAGGTTTTGCACGGCACAGGCGTCGCGAGCTTGTCCGCGGTGGGATACACGGCCCCACCCAGGCCGACGATGCCACCGGCGCGGAGCGCATCGAGCTGCGCTGCGCGGTCCGACGGCCACGTCACGTCGACTGTGTGCACCGGTTCATCGCGGCCGTCGCTCTCGATCACGATGCATAGGGAGGCTTGCACGCCGTGGCCGCCCAGCACGGGGCGCTCCTCGATTGCGCGCACTACCCCGGAGGTGCCGGCGTGCACGGCCGCGGAGGGGGCGCCTTTGGCCGTTGCGACGAGCTGACCTTTGAGCACACGCGCGCCGATGCTCACCACCGGCTCGGCGGCGCTGCCGCGATGCTGACTGAGCGCGAGCACGAGCTTTGTCGGCACGAACCCGCGCCGAATCGGCTGGGCCGTGGAGTGCGTCTTGTTTGCGGCCAGCAAAATGCCGCCGCTCAAGTGCCGCTCGAATACGTAGTCCACCATGGCGCGTCAGAGCCGGGCGAAGCCCGCGAAGGCCAAGAAGGCGAGGGACAGTATGCCCGCCGTCACGAAAGTGATCGGCGCGCCGCGAAAGGCGAGGGGCACGTCGGTAGCCGCTACGCGCTCACGCAAGGCCGCGAACATCGTCAACACGAGCCCGAAGCCGAGCGCGGCGCCGGCGCCGTAAAACAGCGCCGCGATGAAGCTGCGGCTCGCGGCCGTATTGATGAGCGCAACGCCAAGCACGGCGCAGTTCGTAGCCACCAGCGGAATGTAGAGGCCGAGCACGCGTTGGAGCAGCGGAGAAAAACGGCGAATGGCGAGCTCCGTGATGCCGACGGCGGCGCCGACGACCGCAAGCAACGCGAACAGCCGCAAATACTCGAGCTCGTACGGCCGCAGCACGTATCGATCGACGAGCTGCGTGGCGCCTGCGGTGAGCGTGAGCACGAGCCCCATGGCCAGACTCATCCCGATGGCGCCTTCCACTCGTTGCGAGCCGCCGATGAAAGGGCACACGCCGAGCAATTGCACGAGCACGAAGTTGTTGACGAGGGCCGCTCCGAGCGCGATCAGCAGAAGCTCGGCCACGGCTAGCTCACCTTCATGCCGGGTTTAGCGCCTGAGTCCGGTGAGAGAAGGAAGATGCCGGAGTCATCGCCGCTGGCGGCGAGCACCATGCCCTGCGAAATGCCGAAGCGCATCTTGCGAGGCGCCAAGTTCGCCACGAGCACCACGAGCCGGTTCGTCAATGCAGCCGGCTCGTAGGAGCTGCGGATGCCGGAGAACACAGTGCGCTCCTCGTTGCCGACGTCGAGCCTGAGCTTGAGCAGCTTGTCGGCTCCTTCGACGTACGATGCTTCGATGACGCGCGCCACGCGCAATTCCGTCTTCTGAAATGCGGCGAGATCGATCTCGCCGTTTGTGTCGGCGTTCGTGGTCACGGGCGTCGCCTCGGTGGATGCGGGTTTCGTTAGGGACTCTACGGTGGCTAGCTCGACACGGGTGAGCAGCGACTCGAAGCGCGCGATCGACGTGCCGAGCAGCGGTGTTGCCACGTCCTGCCAGGCCAGCTCGCCGGCTGCGAGCAGCGTCTCGGCACGCGCCGCGAGGGCCGGCACCACGGGCTTCAAGTACACAATCAAGGCGCGGAAAAAGTTGAGGCCCTGCGTGCAGACGCCTACCACCTCGGCGTCCGCGCCGGGTTGCTTGGCCAGAATCCACGGCTTGCGCTCATCGATGTACTGGTTCGCGCGGTCGGCGAGCCCCATGATCTTGCGCACGGCGCGCGCGTACTCGCGCTGCTCGAAATCCTCCGCGAGATCGTCGGCGGCCGCCGCGAACTCGGCATAGAGCTCGGGCGCCGGCAGTGCATCGGCGAGGCGGCCGCCGCCGTGCTTGTGAACGAAGCCTGCGCAACGGCTCGCGATGTTGACGAGCTTGCCCACGAGGTCCGAATTCACTCTGGCGACGAAATCCGCGAGGTTTAGATCGATGTCGTCGATCGTCGGCCCGAGCTTTGCGGCGTAGTAGTAGCGCAGGTAGTCCGGGTCGAGCTTGCTCGCGAAATCCGCGGCCGTGATGAAATTGCCGCGGCGCTTCGACAGCTTTTGCCCGTCGAGCATGAGGTGGCCGTGGACGAACAGGCCGCTCGGCTTGCGGTAACCCGCGCCCGACAGCATGGCCGGCCAGAACAATGCGTGGAAGTAGGGGATGTCTTTGCCGATGAAATGATAAAGCTCGTGCTTGCTCTGGGCGCCCCAAAACTCGTCGAAGTCGAGCCCGTCACGCCGGCACAAGCTCAAGAAGCTCGCCATGTAGCCGATCGGTGCGTCGAACCAGACGTAAAAGAACTTGTTGCTCTCGCCGGGAATGCGAAAGCCGAAGTACGGCGCTTCGCGGGAAATGTCCCAGTCTTTGAGCCCCGCCTTGAACCATTCGTCGAGCTTGCGCGCGAGCACCTGGTCGACGTGCTGCGCTACCCACTCGCGGAGCTCGTTTTCGAACGCGCCGAGCTTCAAGAACAAATGCTCCGACTCGCGCAGGGTGGGTTTCGTGCCGGACACGGTCGACACCGCGTCTTTGAGCTCGAGCGGTGAATACGTTGCGCCGCAGACCTCGCACGAGTCGCCGTACTGCTCCAAAGCTCCGCAGTTCGGGCAAGTACCTTTCACGTAGCGGTCCGGCAGGAACATCTGCCGCTGCTCGTCGTACGCCTGCTTGACCGTCCTGCGCGCAATGAAGCCGCCGGCCGCGAGCCGCCGGTAGAGCTCGGCCGTGAGCTCCTCGTTCTCGGCCGAATGCGTGGTGAGGTAGTTGTCGACGCTGATGCGATAGGTGGCGAAATCGCGCTCGTGCTCCGCCGTTACGCGAGCGACGAGAGCCTCGGGTGCGATGCCTTCCTGCTCGGCGCGCAACATGGTGGGCGTGCCGTGCGCGTCGCTGGCGCACACGTAAAGGCAGCGATGGCCGCGCAGGCGCTGAAATCGCACCCAGATGTCGGTTTGGGCGTACTCGAGTATGTGGCCCAGGTGCAGAGCGCTGTTCGCGTACGGCAGGGCGCTCGTAACGAGGATGGTGCGCTTGACGCTCAAAATGGAGGGCTCCGAACGGTGGATCGGCAGCATCCCTTGCTGCCGCGGTCATTATGCCACCGGCACGGCGGTGAGGTCAGGCGTCTTTGAACTGCTCGAACTTCGATTTGTCGTAGGCGTTCAAATAGGCTTCTTCACCCGTGACGATGCCGTCGTCGAAGAGCTTTCTGATCGAGCCGTCCATGGTGCACATGCCGTCGCGGCCGCTCGACTGCATGACGTTTTCGAGCTGCTCGAGCTTGCCCTGACGAATCAGGTTGGCGGCCGCCGACGTGTTGATGAGGATCTCGAGCGCCGCCGCGCGGCCCGCCCCGTCTTTTCTCTTCAACAACTGCTGCGAGACGATGCCGCGCAGCGACGTCGACATCATGTTGCGCACGTGGTCTTGCTTGTCCGACGGAAAGATGTTCACGACGCGGTCGATCGTGGCCGCTGCGCCGTTCGTGTGCAGCGTGCCCATCACGAGCACGCCCATTTCGGCCGCCGTCATCGCGATGCTCATGGTCTCGAGATCGCGAAGCTCGCCGACGAGAATGGCGTCCGGGTCTTCGCGCAACGCCGAATGCAGCGCGCTCGCGAAGCTCGGGCTGTGCACGCCCACTTCGCGCTGGCTGATCAGGCACTGTTTGCGCTGGTGCACGAACTCGATGGGATCTTCGATCGTGAGAATGTGGCCCTTCTCGCGGCCGTTGATCGCGTCGATGACGCCCGCCAAAGTCGTCGACTTGCCCGAGCCGGTCTTGCCCGTTACCAGAATCAAGCCGCGAGTGGCCGTGGAGAGCTCGTGCAGCGCTTTCGGCATCTTGAGCTCTTCGAGCGACAGCGCCTTCGACGGAATGCCCCGAAACACCGCGCCCACGCCGTTCAAGTGCCGGAACACGTTCACCCGGAAACGCGCTACCTCGGGAATCGAATGCGCGAAGTCGGCCGAGTCGTGCTGGTTGAATTGGTCGATCGACTGCTGCGACATGATGTCGAACAGCTCGCCTTTGAGCTCTTCGGGATCGAGGCGCTGATTGTCCAGCGTGATGAGGTCGCCGTGCACGCGCATGCGCGGCGGGTCGCCGGCGATCACGTGCAGGTCGGAGCCTTTGCGCATCTGCATGCTGCGCAGGAAGTCGTTGATCAAGGCCATGGGCCGCTCCCGTTCAGCCTCCCGCGCTCGAGGCGGGGGGCGTGGTCATGCCGCTCGGCAGCACCGTGGTGTCGGTGACGAAGCGCTCGAACTTCTTGCGGTCGTTGGCGTAACGATACGCGTCGTCGGGATCGACGAGCTTGGCGGTGATCGCGCTCAGCAGCGCTTGATCCATCATCTGCATGCCCTGCTCCTTGCCGGTTTGCAGCTGCGCAGGAATCTGATGCGTCTGCTCGGTTTGGATGAGCTTCGCGATCGCGCGGTTCATGACCATGATCTCGACGACGGCGCGGCGGCTGCGGCCGTCCGGCGTCTTGACGAGGTTCTGCGTGACGACGGCGTGCAAGCTGTTCGACAGAAAGCTCTTCGTCTGCTCGCGCTGATCGCCGGGCAGGGCGTCGATGATGCGGTCGATCGACTTCACTGCGCTCGTGGTATGCAGCGTGCCGAGCACCAAGTGACCCGTTTCGGCGGCCGTCATGGCCATGCTGATCGTCTCGCCGTCGCGCAGCTCGCCGACTAAAATCACGTCGGGATCTTCGCGCAGCGCGGCGCGTACCCCGTCGGCGAAGCTCGGGATGTGCGTGCCGAGCTCGCGCTGGATGATTTGACTGCGCTTGCTGCTGTGAACGAACTCGATCGGATCCTCGAGGCTGATGATGTTCGAGTTGCTGGTGGTGTTGATGTGGTCGATCATCGCCGCCAGCGTGGTGGACTTGCCGGTACCCGTGGAGCCCGTGACGAGCACCATGCCTTGGTGCAGGTCGCAAAACTTATGCAGGATCGGCGGCAGGCCCAGGCTATCCAAGCTCGGCACGACGCTCGGAATGTTACGGAACGTGGCGCCGACGCCGGTGGCTTTGTGGAATACGTTCACGCGGAAGCGGCCGCCGTCACTGCTCACGTAGGAGAAGTCGATGTCGTTCTTCTGCCGGAACCGCTGGCGCTGCGACTCGCTCAGAATTTCGTCCACGTAACCTTCGAGCTCGGTGTCGCCGAGATCGCGGAACTTGATCGGCATCAAGTCGCCATGCAGCCGCAGCATCGGCGGAATGCCCACGGCGAGATGAATGTCGGAGCAGCCCTGCGCGAGCCCCAGCTTCAAGAATGCGTCGATGCGCGCCATAGCGTTCTTATCCGATGGCAGCGGCTGCGGCATCGAGTGCCGCGCGCAGCTCATCCATCGACCCGTGGCGCTTGGTCTTGTCGACTTGCATGGTCTTCGTGACGACGTCGGCAAGCTCGCGAGGAACCTTTGGATTCGCCTCGTTGAGCGGCTGGGCCTTGCCCTGCACATGCTGGTACATCACGGACATGTGATCGCCGCGGCTGTAAGGCGGATTGCCGGCCAGCATCTCGTACATGATGACTCCCAAGCTGTAGATGTCGGCACGCTCGTCCACTTTCTTTCCCAGGATCTGCTCGGGCGCCATGTATTTCGGCGAACCGATCACGTAGCCCGTCTTCGTGAGCTGCGTGTCACCGCTCTTGGCTGCGGCCGCGACGCCGAAGTCCACGATCTTGAGCAGGCCCATGTCGTTGATCAAAATGTTCGCGGGCTTCAAGTCGCGATGGATGATGCCCTGTTGGTGCGCGACGCTCATGCCGATGCAGATGTCCGTACCGTACGTCACAGCTTTCTTCGGCGGCATCGGCTTTTCGTTTGCGATCTCGGCGCCGAGCGTGTGCGAGGGGAAATACTCCATCGAGATGGCGTAGCTGCCGCCGACGTACAGGAAGTCGTAAATGCGGATAACGTTCTTGTGCGTGATGCGCCTCGAGTAGCGCAACTCGTGCACGAACCGCTTCAGCATCTCCTCGTCGGAGGAGACGTTGGCGTTCAAAAACTTGAGGATCAAGCGCTCCTCGACCACGGTGTCCTCGACGAGCACGACGGTACCGAACGCGCCTTTGCCGATTTTCTGAATGAACTTGTAGCGGCCTTCGATCATGTCGCCGTTCTGGAGCGCGTTGAGATCGAACGACGGAGCCTCCGGCGCAGGCGGGCTGGCTGCCGCCTCTTCGGGCCCGTCGATCAGCAGCGTGCGCGCTGTCGACGTGGCTGCCGGCAGCGGCGGGGGCGGCGTGCTGCGCGCCGCCGTGACA